>JAVRCH010000134.1:0-62031 GCA_034530795.1 Nostoc sp. DedQUE12a | reverse complement strand
AAATTCCTGTATTTTTTGGCTAATTTATTTGGTCTCGCTACATACGGTTTTTTTTTCCCGCTACTAAATTGGGGGGGGGGGGGGGGGGGCCCGGGGGGGGGGGGGGCGGGGGGGGGCGTGGGGGGGGAAAGAGAATTAATGCTTCCCCATCCTCCCACACCTCGCACACCTGCCACACCTGCCACACCTCCCTCTCTTCCCACACCTACCACACCTGCCACACCTGCCACACCTCCCACACCTCCTGTTTGCCCCATACCCAATGCCTAGCCCTTAAACAATTTTTCCCGTGCTGAACAATTAATTGTGCCTAAAAACATGATTTTACTCCGTAATAACCCATGACAAAATACTGCTCTTCTCGATTAAGCTTGGTATGGAATATAACAAGATAATCAAATATTTAAGGGAAATATCTTATGGATAATCCTAGCCTCGAAATTGAGAAAATCCAGTATCAAGTGATGACTCTTGAACGACCAAAAAAACTGAAAATTCTCGTGGTTGACGATGAGCCAGATAATCTCGATCTGCTTTATCGCACTTTTCGACGCGATTTTAATGTTTTGAAAGCTGATAGTGGGGTGAACGCCCTACAAGTTTTGGCAGCCGAAGGCGAGGTAGCTGTGATTATCTCCGATCAACGGATGCCAGAAATGAAAGGAACTGAATTTCTCAGCAAGACGGTACCTCAGTTTCCGGATACAGTCAGGATAATTCTCACGGGATTTACTGATATTGAAGACTTGGTAGAAGCGATTAATGCTGGACAAGTCTACAAATATATTACCAAGCCTTGGGATCCAGGAGAACTCAAGGCAGTAGTCCAAAGAGCAGCAGAAACCTACGACTTGCTCAAGCAGCGTACAGAAGAGTTACGCCGCGCCCACGCTCAAATGGCACTGCTGAGTGTTTTGGTGCAGGTGACTCAAGCAGCTTCTAGCTTAGAAGAAACTCTTGCCCCAATTGCTAGGGCTTTTGCTGAAACTTTTGGCACCCAGGGGTGTATTATACAACTTATAGATGGACATAATCTGGCTGCAACTCAAGGAAATTACAGCGATACAGGTACACTAGAAAATTGGCTTTCTCAAGACCCGCTCGCCCAAGAAGCGATCGCCACAGGAAAAATCCAACTTTCCTTGAATATACCGAAAGACAGCAAATTAAATGATACTATCCACTACCAAAACTCAGGCGTGCAAGCACATATAGTGATGCCGATTAGCTACCGGAATGAACTTTTGGGCGTATTATCACTACAGTGGAAACAACCGTGCATTTTGCGAGAAGATGAATTAAAGCTGATTGATTTATCAACGCAACTGGTGGCGATCGCTCTGACTAGTAGTCATTAGTCATTAGTCATTAGTCATTAGTCATTTGTGAAAACTAATCTCCAATGCCCCATGCCCTATGCCCAATGCCCCATGCCCCATAGCCAATGACTAACGAAATTCAGTCCATTTTTAACCGCATTGCTCCAGTTTATGACCAGTTGAACGATTGGTTGAGTCTGGGACAACACCGAATCTGGAAAGAAATGGCAGTGAAATGGAGTGCGGCTAAATCGGGTGACACTGCACTTGATTTGTGTTGCGGTAGCGGTGATTTAGCTTTACGTTTGGCACGGCGTGTAGGAGCAACAGGACAAGTGTACGGAGTAGACTTCTCTCCAAACCTGCTAGAAACTGCTAAAGAACGCTCGCAAAAGCAGTACCCCCAACCTGTTATCGCCTGGGTGGAAGCTGACGTGCTAAATTTGCCTTTCGACGATAACCAATTTGACGCCGCAACAATGGGCTATGGTTTAAGAAATGTTAAAGATATTTCCCGGAGTCTGCAAGAGTTATACCGTGTCCTAAAGCCGGGTGCTAAAGCTGCGATTTTAGACTTTCATCGACCGAGTAATCCCCAGCTACGCGGTTTTCAGCAGTGGTATCTAGACAATTTTGTTGTGCCGGTTGCTGATTATTTGGGCTTAAAGGAAGAATATGCTTACATCAGCCCCAGCTTAGACCGCTTTCCCATTGGCAAAAAGCAAATAGAGTTAGCTCATCAAGTTGGTTTTGGGGCTGCCACACACTACCCCATTGCGAACGGTATGATGGGAGTGCTAGTAGTCAGCAAATTTTAAATTTTAGATTTGCGATTTTGGATTGGGGACTGCGGAATAGGTAATAGCTAATAGAAAGTTGTTAATGGTTATTGAAAAATAACTCATGACTTATAACCGCCAATTACCAATCCCCAATCCCTGATTTCTCATCTAGAATTAAAAATCCTAAATCCCAAATCCAAAATCCTGTGGACTGGTCTCATCTTTGGCTTTATGTGTCTCCCCCTATACTGGGTGGAATTATCGGCTATTTTACAAATGATATAGCCATCAAAATGTTGTTCCGTCCCTACCGAGCAATTTATATTGCTGGACGAAGAGTACCCTTCACTCCTGGATTAATTCCCCGCAACCAGGAACGTCTGGCTCTGAACATTTCTAATACAATCATGGGGTCGCTACTAACGCCAGAGGAATTACAAAATCTGGCGCGGCGTCTGTTACAAACAGAACGCGTACAAGGAGCAATTCTCTGGTTGTTGCGGCTGGCGATCGAACAAGTCAAAACAGATAAAAACCAGAAAACCGCTAAAATTGTAGCGGGAATTTTGCGGGATTTGTTAGGAGAATCCTTGCCAAGATTATTGAAGGTTTTGTCACGGCGAGAAGACTTTTTAGAACCGCAGATCAATCAAGTTTTTGACCAGATTCTGCTGGAATTTCAATTGACAGAAGAACAAGCCACGAGGCTTGCAGATTGGTTATTGCAAGTGGTTTTACCGCCAGATGTATTGCGCCAAGCAATAGTTGATTTTTTGACCGATCGCACAATTCAAATTATTGATGAAGGCTTTCGAGAAAAAACCAGTGGTACTTACTGGGTAGTGGCAAATTTGTTTGGTTTACGTAATACTCTGACGCGACTAAGGACTTTTTGCTTAGATGAAAAAGAAGCTACCAATAATCGTTTGCAGGAATTAACTCAAGATTTGCAAATGCGCGAACGCATTCGCAAATTATTGCAAAATTTATCATTACAAAACTTGCCGATTGGAACAGTCCGCCAGCTACGAAAGACCACACGCGAAAGTGTTCGTCATTACTTGCAAAGTAGTGGCAGTGATTTACTACAAGGATTAACTGATTCTGTTAATTGGGAAAATATTGCTGTAGTATTGTTGAATCGCTTGAGTACTTCACCTGTTGTCAATACTTCTTTAGAAGTGATGAGTCAAGAATTGGCTTTCATTTTAGAGAAGTATTTGGAAAAAGATTTAGAGGTAATTGTGGCACAAGTAATTCCAATTTTGTCCATAGATCAAGTAATAGTTGACCGTGTAAAATCAACTTCGCCTGCTGATTTAGAAGCTGCGATCGAAGGAATTGTGAAAAATGAATTGCAAGCGATTGTCAGTTTAGGTGGTATTTTGGGTTTCGTTGTCGGGCTATTTCAAACAGGATTTTTATTATTTACTCAATTTTAATTTTTGTTTAGCTGTGTTGAAAAAGGGAGTAGGGAATGGGGAGTAGGGAGTGTTAACTGTTGACTGTTGACTGTTAACCGCGAACAGGCAAGGGCTTGGGGCGTCTTTTATTCCATCCGTAGAAGGTATGGGATGAAAGACGCCTTTTTATAAAATTAGGCGTATATCTAAAAAATTTCTGACAAAATATCAATTTCAGATTTTTTGTGTCAATTGATTCTGATAAGTTAGTAAAGTAAATAAGCTATTACGCTTTGAAATTGCACAGTGACTCATAAGGTTCGTTGACCGCTGACGGTTAACGCTCAACAGTCAACAGCCAACACGAAAAGATGTGCGGCTTTAGAGGCGCGACAGCTTATCATAATACCTTCAAAGCTTCCTAACCCGGCGGGGGCATTGAGCAAAACAGACACAATTGATTGGCTAAAAGTTATGGCGCTCATAGTTCAGAAATATGGTGGTACATCTGTCGGTTCAGTCGAACGCATTCAGGCTGTTGCACAGCGCGTTTATAAAACTGTCAAAGCTGGAAACTCTCTGGTTGTAGTGGTTTCGGCAATGGGCAAAACCACTGATGGACTCGTCAAACTAGCTAATGAAATTTCGCCAAATCCTAACCGCCGGGAAATGGATATGCTGCTTTCCACTGGCGAACAAGTCACCATTGCTTTACTCAGCATGGCATTGCAGGAACTCGGACAACCAGCAATTTCTATGACTGGCGCTCAAGTAGGAATTGTTACTGAAGCTGAACACAGCCGCGCTCGTATTTTGCATATTGAAACTAGCCGCTTAACTCGCCACATCAAGGCAGGGAAAGTGGTTGTCGTAGCTGGATTTCAAGGGATATCCAGCACCGGAGAAATGGAAATCACAACTTTGGGACGTGGTGGTTCGGACACTTCAGCGGTAGCTTTGGCAGCGGCATTACAGGCAAATTTTTGTGAAATTTATACAGACGTTCCAGGGATTTTAACTACAGACCCACGCTTAGTTCCCGAAGCTCAGTTGATGGATGCCATCACTTGCAATGAAATGCTGGAGCTAGCTAGCTTGGGAGCAAAAGTGTTGCATCCTCGTGCTGTAGAAATTGCTCGTAACTACGGTGTTCCCCTCGTAGTCAGATCTAGCTGGACGGACGATCCAGGTACTTGGGTTACCTCTGCCAAATCCCAAGGGCGATCGCTCATCAATCTAGAAATTGCTCGTCCAGTGGATGCTGTAGAATTTGATACTGACCAAGCAAAGGTCGCTTTATTGCGCGTTCCCGATAAGCCAGGTGTGGCAGCGAGGTTATTTGGCGAAATTGCCCGCCAAAAAGTAGATGTAGATTTAATTATTCAGTCAATTCATGAAGGTAATAGTAATGACATTGCCTTCACCGTGATGACACCGATTTTAAAACGAGCCGAAGCAGTAGCAGCAGCGATCGCCCCAGCCCTGAGAAGTGCATCCAACCCCAAATCTGACGAAGCCGAGGTAATGGTAGAAAATAACATCGCCAAAGTCAGCATCGCGGGCGCAGGTATGATTGGGCGTCCCGGTGTAGCTGCGAAAATGTTCGCCACCTTAGCCGAAGCAGGGGTAAATATACAGATGATTTCCACCAGCGAGGTGAAAGTCAGTTGCGTAGTAGATGCAGCCGAATGCGATCGCGCTGTTACCGCACTTAGTAAAGCATTTGAAATTGAAGCAGAGGAAGAGGACGGGGTGAGGCGGGGACACGGAGAGAAGTCTGAGCGCCCGCTTGGTGGCATCAGAACTTCGGGAGACACGGAGAGAGTATTTGATAATTTCTCCGTGTCTCCGCGTCTCCCCATCTCCGCGTCTCCTACTCCTCCCGTTCGCGGCGTCGCCCTAGACTTAAACCAAGCGCGTCTGGCGATTCGCCAATTACCAGACCGGCCAGGGATGGCGGCAAAGCTGTTTGGGTTATTAGCACAACACAACATCAGTGTTGATATGATTATTCAATCTCAGCGTTGTCGGGTAATTGATGGTATTCCCAGGCGGGATATTGCCTTTACTGTCTCCCGGATGGATGGGGAAAATGCAAAACAGTTGCTTACCCAAGTAGCACCAGAATTAGGATGGGGTGAAGTTGTTTTGGATAGTGCGATCGCTAAAGTAAGTATTGTCGGTACAGGTATGGTAGGACAACCAGGTGTTGCCGCTAAAATGTTTGAAGCCCTAGCCCAACAACAAATAAATATTCAAATGATTGCCACTTCAGAGATTAAAATTAGCTGTGTCGTGGCACAAGACCAAGGTGTTAAAGCTTTACAAGCTATTCATAGCGCCTTTGGGCTGGCTGGGACTGAAAAATTCGTTGTGCCAGCGTAATCAGATTGGGTTCGGTTGAAGACTTATCTATTTTTGAGATGCCATCTTTCCATCATGGCTATGATTTCGGAAATTTCGCGTTCGCCACGCCAAACTAAATCAAGTTTTTTGAGTTGGTTAAGGCTGATACCGCCATCTTCCTCAGCAATGCGATAATGTTCTGTATCTCCCATTGCTGCTAATAAATGTTGAAAAAGGATCATCTCATCAAACTGAGGATTTTCTTCCGGATCGTTGAGGATTAGCATTGCTCGTTCTTCGGGTAATCCTTGGAGAGTACTAAGTATAAATCGTGTGGGAAAGTCTGCATCCTGAAGTTGAGGATGACGCGACACTAACCCAGCCACTAGTACTCCCAGATAAGCCGCTGCTTGAGAATTGCTTAATACCTGAATTTGTTGGATGGCAATTTCAGTTAAATTGCTAAAAAATGCACACCCTAACTGCTGTTCAATAGCAATAACTCGATCTTCGTTTAACAAAGGTTCTAACTGTGCTTCAAACAAAAATTTACGTTGCTGTGGCACTTGGCACAGTAAAATTTCCTTGGCGCGATCGCTCATCAAAAGTCTTCCATCAGATCCAAAGCTGAAGTCTTTTCCCGGTTCTAAACCTCCACTTAAAAGAATTTGAAAAACGTTATTTTGGGCTTTTTCTTGCATCTGTTCGTATTGCGCTTGCCCAAGAAAAATTCGACAAAACCAACGGTGGCTGTCAGAGTCGCATTCAACCATTACCCGGTTAACTATCAAATTAGTTAACTTTTCCGTTCCCACAACTTTTTGCCAGTCTACAATCAAGCTACTAACAGCAGCTATGTCACGACGGCTCAGCGACTCAAGTAACTGGCACTTTATAGTCGCCGCTAGGTCTTTCTTCTGCCCAAATCTGTTGATTTTCAATCTTCTAGACGCAGATATGTGTCATTCGCTAGCGCTATTTTTATCGTATTTGGCGATCGAGTGTCATGGGTGAGATTGCTGAAGAATACAGATCAAAATAACCTATTAATATTGTCATTCTTCGATCCAAGTCTCTTTTTATGCACAAACATTACTTAATTCTGGTAGTATATAACCGTATATAACTAGTAACATCTTACCGAAAAAGAAAAAATATTAGTAGGAATACGCAGTAATTAGATAATTAATCGGACTTATAAATAGAATTTCGCTATAATTATTTTTATTTTCAGAAATTTTTATATTTTAAAATGACCAGTAATAACACGTACACTATAATCAAATACAATATCGGACTATAAGACAATAATTGATATTGATGGATAGTCATTTCCTAGATAGACGCTACCGAATAGTAAAAGTTCTCAATGATGGGGAAAAGGCAAAAGCTTATCTAGCAGAAGATGTTAATCTTCCTGGCAAAGAATTTGTACTCAAGCGACTATATCTTTCTACTAGCAATCCCCAAAATTTAACAATCCTGCACCGCTTGTTGAATAGCAAGGTAACAATTTTAGAGCAACTCGGACAAGAACACGACCAAATCCAGAAGCTAGTTGCTTATTTTGAAGAAAATGAAGAATTTTATTTAGTCGAAGAATTTATTTCTGGCAATCCTTTGACTGATGAAATTTTACCAGCACAACCCCTGAGGGAAGACCAAGTAATTAGTTTGTTATCAGAGATATTAGAAATTTTGGTAGTTGCGCATAGCCGTGGAGTAATTCACCAAGATATTAAACCAGAAAACATTATTCGTCGTGATTCAGATAAAAAGTTAGTTTTAGTTGGCTTTAATACTATTAATGAAGTTAGCACAAATTCTAATTGTCTCGAATATACGCCTATAGAGCAAGCTAACGGCAACCTGAAATACAACAGTGATATCTATGCTTTAGGTATAGTTGCGATCGCCGCACTTCTCGGTTTGCCAACAAACGAAATATCTAATTTGCGAAACCAGAAGAATCGGCTTACAGGTGAAATTATTTGGCAAAAAAAAGATTTAAAAATTAACAAAAATTTAGTAAAAATTATTAATAAAATGGTGCGTTTTGACTATCGAAAACGCTATCAGTATGCAACTGAAGTTTTAGATGATTTAAAAAAGTTAACAAGTGTTGAAGGCGAACCGCAAAACCAGCATCGAAAAAAATTATTCTTAGCCATGACGGGCATAGCTGGCTGTCTTGCGCTTGGTGTTGCAGGGTGGTTTTTGCAGTTACCAAAATCTGAAAGTAATGCTGAAAACAAATTATATCAAGAAGGAATAAATAAATATGATATAGCAAACTATGAAGGAGCAGTTCAAGATTTTAGTCAGCTGATTAAATTAGAACCAAAAAACGCTTTAGCTTATAATAAGCGAGGCGATGCTTATTATCGATTAGGAGACTATGAGCAAGCACAAGTAGACTCTAGTCAAGCAATTTTGCTCAATCCTGAAGATGCTAATGCCTATTATGACCGGGGATTTGCTTTGTATGAATTAGGCAAGTATAAAGAAGCGATCGCTGATTACACCCAAGCGATTAAGTTAAATTCTCAAGATGCATACGCTTATTATGGCCGGGGATTAGCCCGCGTTCAAATTAAAGATAATAAAGGGGCGCTGGGAGATTTTAGCAAAGCGATCGCCATCAAACCTGAGTATACCGAAGCCTACTTGCAACGAGGTATTCTCCGCCGTCGCCTCAAACTCAGACAAGCAGCAATCCAAGATTTTGATAAAATAATTAAGATTAACCCTAGTGATGCCAAAGCCTATTATCAAAGGGGTTTAACTCAAGTTATTAATAAGCAAAAACATGCAGCCCTGAAAGATTATTCGGATGCCATTAATATCAACCCTAAATATATAGAAGCTTATCTAAATCGGGGTGATATTTATAGCGATTTAGGAAACAAAATAGAAGCTACTGAAGATTACAATACTATTTTACAGCTAGATCCAAAATTTATTGCTGCTTACATCCACAGAGGTATTCACCGTTTTTCTTTCGGAGATTATAAAGGCGCTATTCAAGATTATAGTGAAGCACTAAAACTAGATCCTAATGATGTGGCAGCTTACAATAATCGTGGTAACGCCTATCTCGAACTAGGAAATAAAAAAGCTGCAAATCAGGATTATTCACAAGCGATCGCCATTGATGCTAACAACGCCTTAGCGTATTATAATCGGGGCGTAATTCGCGGCAAACAGAAAAACAAACAAGGAGCGATCGCAGATTTCAAAAAAGCTGCAAAACTATTCCAACAGCAAGGCGAAAAAGATAGTTATCAAGATGCCCAAAGGGAAATTGCAATTCTGCAAAACAAGTCAGTAGCAGGAAAAACTACTCGTCCAAAGTCTGGGAGAAGAGAGAAAAAAGGAAGTAGGGAATAGGGAATTGGGCATTGGGCATTGGGCATCGGGCATGGAAAGAGCACAAGGGGAAAGACTTGTTGTAAGTTCTCACCTTGTCTCCTTGTCCCCCCATCTCCCCATACTTGTAGCTTAAGGGGAAAAGGGGAAGGGGAAAGGGGAAAGAAAAAACCTTTACCCTTTACCCTTTACCCTTTACCCTTTACCCCAAACCAAATTCCGAGTTCAAAATGCAAAACCCCAGCAGTATTGCCCCATCCCCCCTACTCCCCTTTGTTTGCCCAACATCGAAACATTACAGCTTTTAGACAAACCGACCACTAGACTGTTTGCGTCGAATCCCAATCACGGCTGGACGTGGAGGCCCGGAAGGATTGCCTTCAATATTACTAGGCCAATTACTGCCGCGTGGTACATTGCGTTGTTGATTAAATAAAGTGCCATCCAAATTCAAAATTTCAATATTTCGGCTGAGAGTTTGCTGTGGGGTGAATGGAACTTCTTCCCCAGGATGCTGTACTGAAATAATTAGGGTATCGCCAACGAAAGTAGGCCCAGTCAATTCAGAGCGTGGTGGCCCATAAGCAAAAGGTACAATTTGCCCAGCATCAGGGCCAGTGGTAGGAATGAAGAACAAAAAGTTATTGCCAAAAACCCCAATTAGGTTAGAAGTTCTGACATTAAAATTAGAATCATCCTGACTGGGTGAATTCGAGCCTACTACCCTATGGTCTACCAGTAATACTTCTGGGTTAGCGCCTGTGGTGAAACCATTGTGGGCTTCAGTAGACATATCAGTACAACCCCAAATATTACCTTGGCTATCAAATGCTAAGTTGTCCACATTAGCAAAGCCATCTCCTGGTTCTGCACCTGCTTCACCACCTTTAGCAAATCGCTGCCAACGGAAGGTTGTACCTGTGCCATCAGGGCTATCTTCGATAATTTTAAAAAGTTCCCCTGAAGGTTGTGCAGCGTTGACCTTAGGACTGTACTTAGAAACAACAAAGATTCGTGAATCAGGATAGCCATCTCCTGAAGGCGCACCATCTGTGTAAGCGATAAAGACTTCGTTAGGATTTCTTGGGTTGATTTCTAAATCTTCAGGACGAGCTGTCGGAGTACCTCCCACTAAATTGGCGGCTAAAAAAGCATCAACCAACACTGCACCCTGACTGGTGTAAAAATCAGACAATTTCTTACCTTGGTAGACAGGTAAAGCTTCAGCTTCACCATAAGAGGTAATAGTTCCGGCTGAATCAGTAACTCTCTCTATCGTGACAATGATTGAGCCACCATTTGTAGTTTGCTCTAAAATTCCAGTGCGTTTTGGTAGCCGGAAATTACCATTATTAGAAGCCTCACCTAATGCGGCAATTTCTACAGAAGCAAGAATTGATGGTGGAATCGGATTTGTCGGGGTATTTAGTTGCAGAGGAATCCATTGCCCTGTACCGTTGGGGTTGTAACGGGCAACATATAGAGTACCGCTTTCAAATAAGCGGCTATTGTTTTTGTCAGTAGGATTTGTGACTGTACCAGAACTGACAAACTTCCAAGTGTGTCCCCCGCGACGGTCATCTCCCATGTAACCGACTAATGGTTTGCCAGCTTTTGCACGCACAGCAATATTTTCATGGCGGAAGCGACCTAAGGAAGTATGTTTGCGTGGGCGGAAACTGGGGTTAGCTGGGTCGATTTCTACCATCCAGCCGTATTTTTCACCAACTAAACCAAATGCAGCGCCTGTTGTGCCTTCGATGTAGTTTGTTTGTGTGCCATCGGGGTTCACAGCTTCTTGAACTCCCACAAAAGAACTTGAACTGGCTTGAAAGTTTTCTTCAGCAGACAACACAGTTCCCCAAGGAGTTGTACCACCAGAACAGTTAAATCCAGTACCAATGATTTTGTTACCCAGTCCGTCAGAACTAATTGAAAAAACTTCTGTAGCGCCCGGCCCAGTACCAATCAGATAATTGTTGTCACCTTTTTGATAGCTTCTGCTACCCCAAGATGTGATGTTTTGATAATTATCACTGCGTTGGCTGTTGATAGCTAAGCCAGAAAGTCCATGAATGCGGCGGTTATTGGAGTCACGAACCACAGCAAACCGGCCACTGCGATTGGGGCGGGCAATCCGCACAATAGAGCCGCCGATATTATACATGAATTCACCCAAGACTTCGATATTAGTTCTGTCTTCTGGTAAATCGCGACCAATAATTAGGGGGAAGGATGTGGGGAATCCTACTAAATCGCTATCAGTTGTGAAGCCAGGAACAGTTGTAGAAAATGGGTAGGAGATGTATTCGTGATTGTTCCAAAGATAGCCATCATTAGGGCTTCTACCATCAATGGGAATAAAGCTTGTGTAGTCGCTATTGTAGCCAAAGTAATCTTCTGGATTAGGAAAAATGCGATCGCCCCAATGGACAATTACATAACGCTCATATTCTGGCGGTACTACAACATCATCAACTACAGTGTAGGTGTTCAAGCGGGCATCATTAGAGGGTTCTTTAACTTCTCCCTGCCCAATTGCTGTTGCCAAGTAGCTTTTTTGTTGAGTGTAAATCGGTAAAGGATGAGGCAAACGCAGTGGAGTAAATTTTAGAGGTGTAGCAGCAATGCTAGGATTGCTACCAAATAATTCTTCTCCAAAAGCAGGAGCTAGCACAGTTGCACCAGCGCTGACTCCAAAGAAAGCCAACAGTTGCCTACGCGTAAATTTAGACATGAGTTTTCCTTTTAATAGGAATAGTTTGAATGACTAATCTAGAATTTTTGTGCTTTTTACTTCAGATATTTCATTAGTAAAAAACAAAACAAAATTTTATATTTACAAATGAATTTATTAAAAAGCCTTGGGTGTATTTGCATATTAATTACACAAATACGTTAATACTAAAAATTTACTTTGGAAATTTTAATTTCTACAATTACAAGTCATTATTAAATATCCAATCTTGTTTTATTTCTGTAAATGCTCCTTTGGATTGATATAAAACTATCTCATAAGTCTTATATTTTTGATTTTTCCTATATTTTATACATTCGTTAATATCTTGTTAACCTTTCTGGCATCCAACTTAATATATACGAAAAAAAGAAGGAAGTTTTGCGTCACAATTCACTGTTAAGACTTCAGGAAAACAGCATACTTAAAACTCAGGAGTAATTATGAAGTTAACTTTTCCAATAGTTGTAACCATATTCGCAAGTTTAGCTTTCCCTAATAATGCTGAAGCTGCAATCCTTAATGGAGGTTTTGAAAATAATTTTGATAATTGGCAAACATTAGGTGACTACAGAATAGAAACCTCAGCTTTTGGTAGCTCAACAGTAGAAGGAAATTCTCAAGCTTTTCTATCAACCGCTTATAACGAAGTTGTTGGCCTTGATGGAAATGGACAAGAAATTCAAGGAGGTAATGCCGCTCCTGCCACCTATATTACCGGTGTTGCCGAAGATTCTTTAGAAGGATTTTTGGGTGCTTCGCAATTTTTGGGAAATGACTTTTTAGCGGCAGCAATAGAAGGTTCTGCTATCAAACAAACTTTTACAGCAAAAGCAGGACAGTCTTTATCATTCTCTTGGAACTTTCTCACTAATGAGTCAGTTGGCGATAATGCCAAACCTGATTTTAATGATTTTGCTTTTGCTACTGTAAGTTCTGGCAATCAAAACTTATTTTTCAAACTAGCTGATACCACTACACAATTTTTAGCTACAGGCTCTAACACCAGCTTTTTTGAAGAAACAGGAGTGAATAGATTTTCTTATAATCTGCCAACTGATGGAGAATACACTTTAGGTATTGGTGTAGTTGATGTGGGTGAATCTACAGTTATTTCAGGGTTACTCGTTGATAACGTGCAAGCTATTCCTGAAACAAGTTCAACACTGAGTTTGGTATTTTTGGGAGCTATAGGAGCAGTTTCTATACTAAGAGGTAAAGTAAAAATCAGAAGTTAAGTAGGTTAGTTACTAAAAACCAACCAGTAGGGGCCGTCATTTGTCCTTCATAAAATCCTTAACCCGGATTTCTTACTTGTGAGAAATCCGGGCTAGCTAGCATGGCATTAGATCTAATAATTGTGCAATTTAGAGATTATTTATAAAGTAAATCTTAACTATGGTGTGTCATACCGTATTTACATCCAAAGCGATCGCACCTTATTTTGAGAATATTTCCCACATTTACATACTTGAATCTTACTATTTTTTCAATATAAATAATGCTGAAAATTTCTAACTAAGTAAGACCGTGTATTCAAAATTTTAACTCCTCAAATATAAATAAATTTTAATAACTCAATAGTTATGCAAATATTAATAGTTAAATAATCTTAGGAGAAATAAAAACAGATGGGATCTACATCAGCAGTGGTATCTGCTGGATAGAATGAAAAAGAGGGGGAAAGGGCAAATGGGAAAGGGCAAAGGAACCCCATATTTAAAAACAGGGGTTTCAAGACATGGAGTCGGCAATTTTGATCGCACTATGTATCTCCTCAATCTTCTTTTTTGTTCTCCATATTTAAAAACAGGGGCTTTATACCTTGTGGTGAAAAGTTTTTTCTTCTTCCCTTACCCCTTACCCTTTCCCCTTTTCCCCTTCTTCGTAATGTAGATCCTCTTTAAACCTGGAATCACAATTTTTTAATGGTACTAGCAGGCATTCTGAGTAATAACTGCCTGGAAACCTTGCACTTGAACATCAAAGAAGCAACAATGAGTAGCAATCTCGCCATCAAACTGCGCTCTGGAACTCAACAAGCCCACACCTCAGCAGAAAACGTGGGATTTATGAAATGTTTTCTCAAAGGAGTTGTAGACAGAGACTGCTTCGCCAAGTTCTTAAGCAACTTGTATTACATCTACAGCGAATTAGAAGCGGCCATAGAAAGCCATGCAGACCATCCTGTGATTAGTGCGGTTTATTTTCCCGAACTTAATCGTCAAGCTGCCCTCGAAAAAGACATGGTGTTCTATTATGGGGATAATTGGAGAGAGCAAGTCACCCCCTCATCTGCTGCCCAGACTTACATTGACCGCATTCGGGAAATTTCTGCTAATGAACCGGCTTTATTGCTAGGTCATGCCTACACTCGCTACATGGGCGACCTTTCTGGGGGTCAAATGTTACAAAAAATTGCTCAGTCAGCCCTCAAGCTTTCTGGCTATGAAGGTACGTCTTTTTACAATTTTGAGCGAATTCCTGATAAAAAAGCATTTAAGGATCGGTATCGTCAGGTATTAAATGAACTACCCATTGATGATGCTACAGCACAACGGATTGTTGCAGAAGCCAATAATGCCTTTGGATTTAATTTAAAGATGGCTCACGAACTAGAAGGAAGTTTAATTAAAGCGCTGGGCCAAGTTGTATTTAATAACCTGACTCGTTCTCAAAACCCAGGCAGCACCGAAATAACTGCTTAGTCATTAGTCATTAGTCATTAGTCATTGGTCATTGGTCATTGGTCATTGGTCATTGGTCAAGAGTCATTAATTATTGTCCCCTCTGCTCCTCTGCCTCCCCATCTCCCCATCCCCGTGTCCCCGCGTCCCCGCGTCTTCCCCTCCCCTCACACATTTATTGGAAAGTAACTTCAATGGTTTTTCTATTACCTGGTGTCAAATTCGATTTGGATTTGATTCAAAAATATGACACTCGCGCACCCAGATATACGAGCTATCCACCGGTTACAGAGTTAAACGAAACATTCACCCAAACTGATTTTAAAGCTGCGATCGCCGCCTCGAATCAACGCAAAACTCCTCTTTCTTTGTATTTCCACATTCCCTTTTGCCAAAGTGCTTGCTATTTCTGTGGTTGCAACACGGTAATTTCTAACAACAAGAAAATTGCTGAACCTTACGTAGAGTATTTGGTTCAAGATATCAAAAACACCGCGGCCTTAATCGATTCAGAAAGAAAAGTGCTGCAAATTCACTGGGGTGGTGGTACTCCTAATTATTTGGAACGCGACCAAGTAGAATTTATATGGAAAAACATCAATCATTACTTCAACATTGATTCACAAGCAGAAATCTCAATTGAAATTAATCCCCGCTACATTAATAGGAACTATATTCTGTTTCTTAGACAAATTGGGTTTAATCGCATTAGTTTTGGCATTCAGGATTTTAATAGCCAAGTTCAAGTAGCTGTGAACCGCGTCCAGCCTGAAGAAATGTTGTTTGATGTCATGAGTTGGATTAAAGAAGCGAAGTTTGAAAGTGTGAATGTAGACCTCATTTATGGTTTACCTTATCAAACTCGCGAAACTTTTCGGGAGACGGTGCAAAAGACTATGGAATTAGACCCTGACCGAATTGTGGTTTTTAATTTTGCTTATGTACCTTGGCTGAAACCGACGCAAAAAAATATTCCTCAAGAAGCCCTACCTCCAGCCGAGGAAAAGTTAGAAATTCTGAAAATGACCATTGAAGAATTGACGAATAACCAATATCTATTTATTGGGATGGATCATTTTGCTAAAGTTAATGATGAACTAGCGATCGCTCAACGTAATGGCACTCTCAAGCGCAATTTTCAAGGCTATACTACCCACGCTGAAACAGAACTTTTTGGTTTTGGTGCCACATCCATCAGTATGCTAGAAGATGCCTATGCTCAAAACCACAAAGAATTAAAGGATTATTATCAAACAATTGCAGCAGGTAATTTACCTATTAGTAAAGGTATTAAACTGACTCAAAATGATATCATCAGACGAGATGCCATCATGTCTATAATGTCTCACTTTCAGTTACATAAGCAAGACATTGAAAATAAGTATCATATCAGTTTTGATGAATATTTCTCTGAGGAACTAGAGGCCTTAAAACCACTAGAAGTTGATGGTCTGGTGAGTTTATCAAAAAATCACATCCAAATCACAGACATCGGTAGATTACTAGTCAGAAATATTGCCGTCATATTTGATAGTCATACAAGAACACGAGAGTCAAAATTCTCTCGTGCGATTTAATACCAATTCTCTGTGAGGCTACACATTATTTTGACCCCTCCCAATCTCCCCAAGGCTTGGGGGTGGGGTTATTTCTATGTATCTTCATACAGAATTGGTATTAGTTATAAAGTAATAAATCATGAATTAGCATGACAGAGAAATGGCTTTCGATCGTCGGTATTGGAGAAGATGGATTACAAGGATTAAGCCCGATCGCTCTTTCGGTCATCGAACAAGCTAAAGTAATTGTGGGAGGCGATCGCCATTTGGCAATGCTCCCTTGTGATGACCAGCGTGAGAAAATACTCTGGGCATCTCCTATCAATACTTCTGTAGAGGAAATCATCAAGCGTCGCGGTGAGTCGATTTGCGTACTAGCAAGCGGCGATCCCATGTGTTATGGCATTGGTGTTACCTTAGGGCGGCGAATTCCCATTTCCGAAATTACGATTATCCCTGCACCTTCAACCTTCAGCCTCGCCTGTGCCAGGATGGGATGGTCTTTAACTGAAGTAGAAACCTTGAGTTTAAATGCTCGTCCATCCTCACTGCTGCAATCTTACATTTATCCGGGTGCTAAGTTGTTAATTTTGAGCCAAGGAAAGGACACACCCGCCGTTGTTGCCGAAATTTTGACAAAACGAGGCTATGGTGGCAGCAAAATCACCGTCTTAGAGCGTATGGGCGGCGCTCATGAAAGAATTGTGGCAGGTGTCGCTGCATCTTGGAGTGAAACGGAAATTGCAGCGTTAAATGCGATCGCAGTTGATTGTATTGCCGATGTTGGGGTTATCCCTTTACCAAGATTACCAGGATTGCCAGATAACGCCTATCACCACGATGGACAGTTAACCAAGCGTGAAGTTAGGGCAATTACCTTAGCAGCTTTAGCACCGACACCGGGACAATTATTGTGGGATGTGGGCGCGGGTTGCGGTTCAATTTCTATTGAATGGATGCGAACTCATCCGCGGTGTCGAGCGGTGGCGATCGAGCAAAACTCATCTAGACTAAAATATATTGCTGATAATGCCGCTACTCTCGGTACTCCAAATCTGCAAATCATTGAAGGTAAAGCGCCCGATGCCTTGAAAGACTTGCCTACACCAGATGCGATTTTTATTGGTGGTGGGGTGACAGCAACGGGGCTTTTTGATGTTTGCTGGGAAGCACTGCGACCAGGTGGACGTTTGGTGGCAAATGTGGTGACGGTGGAGGGCGAACAAACTTTATTTCAATGGCATCAACGAGTTGGTGGCGATTTGACTCGTATTGCCATCCAACGGGCAGAACCTATTGGTAAATTTTTGGGCTGGCGAGGAATGGCGGGTGTGACGCAATGGATAGTTGTAAAGTTTAATTAAGATTAATCATACACAAGCCTGTGAGGCTTTTTGGAGAGTGTAAATGCAGTCATATCAAAGGTTTAGAATAGCTTGTCACGTCTTCACGTGAGCTTGTGTTAGAATTTGATTGCTTGCAAAGCAAAAGATTGAACAATAGAGAGAAAACATTATCGCAATCCAAAAGCAACAAATTAACTCGCAAATCAAGTCACCTCAAGTGTTCTTGATCGACCATGAAAATAACAATCGTGGTCTAATCGATACATATGAGGCTCTACAGCTAGCGCAGAGCGTAGAACTTGACTTAGTTGTAGTCTCCGAGGGCAAAGAAGCTCCAGTAGCGAAGATCCTCAACTATGGTAAGTTTCAGTATCAAAAGAAAAAGCGTCAGACACAGAGTGCTAGACCAACGGTAAAAGAAGTGCGCTTGCGTCCCAATGTGGGACTAGCTGATTACAATTTACGTATCGAGCAAGCCGTTGGTTGGTTGAGTAAAGGCGATTCAGTGAAGTTTGTTATTCGTTTACGAGGTCGCGAAAATCAATATCGCGAACAGGCTGGAGAAATGCTAGAGCGAATTGTAAATGCTCTCAGCGAAGTAGGTAAAGTCCACACCCTTGATAAACGCTCATTAGTAGCTCAAGTTGTTCCAGCCTAAATTAATTTTCTAAATATCTTAAATTCTGTGGTGCGCCGAAGCCGAAAGCCGAAGCGCACCACAGCTTTTTGGGGAGATGAGACTCCCACCGCTTAAAGGGCTGGGATTCATGAAAGAATTATGGTAGGCACGTAGGGCTTGCTGAAAAAATGGTCAACAACCCGCCACTGACCTGAGTACAGGTACAGTGGGGGCAAGAAATTCGCCTAGTTGACCAGACTAAGTACCTTGAGTACTACGTTAGAGGCAAGAGTTAAAGACTTACCAGGGGATGCGTAGCTAGTCCCCTGCTCTAAAACCGAACGATTAAACAGGTATACAAGGGCTAAGCCAGTGTGGTTTGGATAGTACCGACCTCTAACATTGTCGAAGCTAACATTAAGCCAAAAAACCGTTAGCAGATGCGGCAGCAGTAAACACAACTCGATGGGCATTGTTTGGGGTGTTAAGAGAAACTGGATTACTAGTAGAAACAGGTTCGGGAGGTCTAACAAAGTTTAATAGAAGTCAACAAGAATTAGAAAAAACTCACTGGCTAGATGCTGCGTGCGTTGGGGTATCAACACCAAAATTAATTATCAAAGGAGTTAAGTCACTGTTAATTACAGCTAACGGGCACGGTTCTAGACAATCTTGTAGAACTGACAAGTTTGGTTTTCCCAATCGCCATGTACCTAGAAACAAAATACATTTTGGTTTTCAGACTGGCGACATCATTAAAGCAGTCGTTACCACTGGTAAAAAGGTCGGTAATTATGTTGGGAAAGCGGCTATTCGTTCATCAGGCAGTTTTAACATTTCCACCAAAAACGGATTGATTCAAGGGATATCCTACAAATTTTGTCAACGCATTCACTCAAAGGACGGTTACTCGTATGCACAATAAAATAAAATATTTGTTGATTTCTCAACTAGTCTTTTCCTTGTTTGTGCTTACGCGCAAAAACACTCAAAGACTGTTTCAAAATCAACACTCCATTCCTCTCACCACCAATCTGAGTACAGATTTGGTGGGAGTCTCCTGGAGGTTTAGATGAAAAGCCAGAGTCCTGTTTCAAGGTAGTCACCGTAGGCGATAATGCGATCGCAGTTGATTGTATTGCCGATGCTGGGGTTAAGTAAGTTGGTGTGAAAAAATCAAACTATGTTAAGAAAGGTTAATTTAGCTCAAACCCTCTTTCCTTCTGCCTCCTGCCTCCAGGATAGCTGCCTTATCCTGACGATAAATATTCACAACCACCTACTTATCCCTTTACCAAAATTACCAGGATTACCGGACATCATAAAAAAAGGTAAGGCTGCTGTAACATTAAAATTTTGCTCTTTGAGCTGTCACCTTCAAGCCGTAGACAGAATTGTTGACAAGATCGTTGCCATAGGGTGTGAGACTGGAAAAATTTCCATTCTCGGACATCTGGCGTTCTGTGCAATTGTCCTTCCACCAACTCCAGGCAAGCCAGCCAATTTCCTGCTCTTTTAAAATCTGCAAAAATGCTTGATAAGTAAAACCATTTTCGGGTGCATGGTTTTGATCGCTACCATCAAGGTCATAATAACAGTATTGAGTTTTTCCTTCAATTTCTTCATCTTGCTTGTTGGCAATTTCCCCAAAAACAATTGGTAAATTGGCATTTATAGCAGTTTCTAGATGTGGTCTGCCATTATAACCAGTCCAATAAGCGTGACCGCTAAATAGAAGATTGTGGTCAGGATCGTGAGCAATTAACTCTTTACCAATTTTCGTAAAAAGTTCAATAGATTGACCACAATCGGGCGCATCAATCATAATCGGTAAATGTAAATGCTGGCGTATTTTTGTAATAGCAGTTTTGTAGACATTCTTGAAAGAATTTAATGCACTAGTGGAATTGTTTGTCCAGCGATAGAAACCCAATTCGTTAGCTAAATTGATGATCAGATACTTTTGATGTTTTTTAAGTACATTCAAAACAGGTTCAGAAGTCCACCAAGGAATTAATTGGGTGTTTAACAGCTTGACATCAGGGTTACAGGTGAGATCCCACAAACCCACTACCGGAATGATGCGACTCGCCTTGCATCTGGTGAGAAAATTATCCAAGTCTGCAATTACATAAGCGGGGCGATCGCGTTGACCATAATTCTTGTACCATTGAATTCTGACAGCGTTAGCTCCAGTTTTTTCTAGTTCCGCTAGCTTATCAGTTTGAGGAAAATCCCAGTCATCCAGCAGGGGTAGGTTGATTCCTCGCAGAATAACTTTGTTGCCGAGGGGGTCATACAAGTATCTACCCTTAGTATATAAGTTAGTATTGCGATCGCTTTTTTTGGGATTAGAGGGTCTAGCTGCTGCTGCAAAGGACAGCGATAAATTAGTAAGAGAACCAATTCCAGCCCAAGCTAAAAATTCACGACGATCCATAGCATTTTTTTGTCTTTATTTACAAATATGTTTATCGTTCTCACTCAGGCGAGAATTGTTTCTCAGATAATCACCCAACCAATTGCAGCCCCTAGCAATTAGCTGCTCAAAATCTAAAGTTTCTGCGTTCCAAAGTTCAACAAGTCCATCATCACTGACAGAGGCAATTTTTTTGCCATCAGGACTGAAGCTAATATTCCAAAAAGCATAACCATGTCCATAAATGGTTTTCAGTTCTTGACCATCTGTTACCTGCCAAAGTCGGATTGTGCCGTCAGCACTGGCAGAGGCAAGAATTTTGCCATCTGGACTAAAGCTAAGTTTCGTGACTTCGGCATTATGACTATGACTTTTGAAAAATTTAATTTCTTGCCCGTATAAATTCCAGAGTTTGATGGTTTTATCCTGGCTGGCAGAAGCAATTGTTTGACCATCGGGGCTAAAACGAACATTTGTGACGTAACTGTTATGTGCTTTGAAAGTTTTGAGATTTTGTCCTTGCAAGTTCCACAGTTTGATTGTCCCATCATTATGAGCAGAAATAATTGTCTGACCATTGGGGCTGAAACTAGCACTGAAAACTTTACCAGCATCTGCTTTTAAGGTTCTGAATTCTTGACCATTGATATCCCATAGTTTGACTGTCCCATCATAACTAGCGCTTACCAGAGTTTGACCATCTGGACTAAAGTTTACATCGATAATTTCTTTCTTATGCCCTTTGAACGTTCTAATATTTTGCCCATTCAAATTCCATAGTTTGATTGTTTTATCGTCATTAGCAGTAGCAATTATCTGCCCATTCGGACTAAAATTAAGGCTCCAAATTCGATTCCATTCACTATCGCTATCTGCCTTTATAGATGCAATTTCTTCACCATTAATA
Organism: Nostoc sp. DedQUE12a; assembly: GCA_034530795.1. Lineage (GTDB taxonomy): Bacteria > Cyanobacteriota > Cyanobacteriia > Cyanobacteriales > Nostocaceae > Nostoc. The sequence continues at coordinate 40,538 of JAVRCH010000134.1, read as the reverse complement.
CTCCACAATTTAATAGTTTTATCATCTCCGGCTGAGGCAATAATTTTACCATCAGGACTAAAATTTACACTCCAAAGAGAATCATGATGTCCAATGAAAGTTTTGGGTTCTAAATCGCTAATATTCCATAGTTTAACTGTGTTATCAGCACTAGCTAGAGCAATAATTTTACTATCAGGACTAAAAGTGGCGTTAAAAACAGAATCGTTATGACCTTTGAGAGTTTTGAGTTCTTGTCCATTAATACTCCACAATTTAACTGTTTTATCAGCACTGGTGGAAGCAATGATTTTACCATCGTGGCTCAAACTCACACTAATAACATAATTGTCATGTTTGCCAAGGGTTCTGATTTCTTTTCCCTCTAAATTCCACAGTTTAACGGTGGTGTCTCCTCCCGCAGTTGCGATCGCTTTACCATCGTGGCTGAAACTCACACCAAAAATAGATTGTTCACTGGCTTGAAAGGTTTTGAGTTCTCGTCCATCAATACTCCAAATTTTGACGACTCCCCCTTTATCAGCTGTGACAATAGTTTTACTATCAGGACTGCAACTGATACTCCAAACAGAATAGTTATGCCCTTTGAGAGTTTTGATTTCCTGTCCGTTAAGGTTCCAAAGTTTGACAGTATTATCTTGACTAGGAGCAGCAATTACTTTACCATCAGAGGTGAAACAAATACTGCTCATAAACTCCTCTTGATCTTGTCCTTTTAAGGTGATGATTTCTCGTCCACCTATACTCCAAATTTTGACAGTGTTATTTGCACTAATGGCAGCAATCATCTTACTATCTGAACTGAAAATCACACTTGTAAAAATCTGATTGGGGGTAGTAAATTTTTTGATTTCTCTGCCACCAATACTCCAAAGTCTGACTGTGTTATCTTCACTAGCAGTAACAATATTTTGACCATTTGGACTAAAATTCACACTTCTAACGGCATCATTGTGTCCTTCTAAGCGATTTTGTTCTCTAACTTGATAAAATGCACGTTGTAATGCTAATCTTACTGCTTCTTTAGTGTTAGCATCTGGCGAAGTTACTGATTTCAAATCAATGGCTGCTTTTAATGCTGCGACTAAAGCATCAAGTTCTTGATTAGAGTTTAATAAAGCAGTGGAAGAGATACTCAAGGATTTGATTCTTTCCAGTTGTATATCTTTGATCGTCATATTTGCCCAAATTGCGGCTACTATTGCTGTAATTAGGGCGATCGCTAATACTCCGCCGCCAACCTGAATCCGTCGTTTAGCTTTTTGATTAGCTAAAATTAAAACATCATTTGCTTGTGCTAAAATCCTTGATGCTTCCGCTTCTGCTTGTAATCTTTTCTGAACATCTCGCTTTTCTAATTCTTGACTAGCATCTAGAAATTTTCGATCTAAATCACTTAAACCTTTATCCGCTGCCCAATTGCGGGCATCCTGTAAAGTTTGCCCCCGCAACAAACGCGACTCATCTTTAAAGTTGGAATTTACCCAAGCATTTAAAGTTTGAGAGTATGGGCGAATATTTGTCAATATTTTGTCCAGCCATGCTTGATTAAATATCTCTGCATAGATGCAATTATAAATTCGCAATTTTCCCTGCTGCTTGACAATTAACCCCGTCAAACATAGTTGTGTTTGTTCGGGACTATCATCTGCGGGGATTTCTCCCTGGTGTAATATTTGCTGATATAATCCTAACAATCGCCCAGTTTGATTTTCGGCATTTTGCAAAAGGCGATCGCGGATTGTTCGCAAATGTTCTGGTTCATCCTGTGCTTCCCAATTCTGGATGATTTGGTTTTGTACTAATTCCTCTACACATTGCTTTTCCTGGTGCGCTGGGAATGAATAATTAGAAATACAAATTAATTGACAAAGCTTTTGAGTTAAAAATGGCTGTCCACCAGTCCACTTTAATACCTCTTCTATTATCACTTTTGGTCTAGCAACTATTCCCTCTAAACCTCTAATTAAAGATTCAACTTCATTTAATTTAAATCCAGTTAATATAATTGCCCGACCTATATTAAAAGGGGTGCGATTTTTATCGGCAATTAAATTAGAGGGAGTAGCTACTCCTAACAAACAAAAAGTGAGGCGTTTATATTCAGGATTATCTGAACTTTGGTTATAACAAGCACGAATGAAAGCAAAAAAATCATCTTTAAAACTGATTTTCAAAATACTATCAATTTCATCAACAAAAATCACAATATTACCTGGAAATTCTGTTAACAGTACATCATCGATCAATTCACTCAATCTTTGTTTAGGTGATAAAAATTCCTGCGATCGCCACCACGTCCCAAAATTCACTTTTCTGGATAAACCAAACCCCCGCAATAGCTCAGAAACAAAGCCACCATACCATTCGGAAGGTGTTACATGGCTGCCAATTCTTGTCAAGTCAACCGATGTACATTGTATACCTTGCTCTCTTAGTTGTTTCATAATATGGACTCGCAAGCTAGACTTACCCATCTGTCGCGAGTTTAAGACATAACATAAATCGCCATTTTTTAAACCTTCATAGAGGTCATAATCAGCTTGACGCACCACATAAGTTGGGTGTTGATATTCTAGGCTACCTCCGAGTTTGTAGTAGTTTGAATTTGTCATAGAGTGGGATTATTAAGGCAATATAGTAATTTTTTGGATTTGAATGTTAATTCATCCTTGCTGGAAATTATGCTCCGTAATTTTGCCCTTGTCTATCCATAAAATTTCAGGAGTTCCACAAAGAACGTAAACAGTAAGCCCAATTACCCTGAAACCCTTAACGATAGAGAGTTTCCTGGTTTTCTCTCACCAGAGAATGCAGTTACATTTATAGCTGTTAGGGGTTGAAACTAAGATTAGTCTGGCTTATACCTGACTTTTTATGACGTTTACTTATTTTTGAGTTGAAAATTTCTCAGTTTAAATACTGATTTTTTATGTATAGACAGCAATTGAAGGAAAGCACATAATCTCAATTAAGCAATTTCAAGGAGAGATTATGCTGAAACGCAATTGGCTTTATATTTCGGGTTTAACTATATCTACGGCTTTGATTGGATCTGCACTGATTAATTTTCAGAACAAAGCTCAGGCTAGCCTGACCGTACCAGATAAATTGAGTTATTGCAGTGCTAGTTCAGGTCAGGGTGATTGGATTAGTTGGGGACACCAAACAGCAGTAGACGCTTGTGGAATTGTAAATCAGAAGTTTGCATCGTGGGGACAACGCATAGTTGCTCGTGAGTATGGTCGTTATTACGTCAATGAAATAAATATTGTGGAAGTATCTTGTTTGAAATCCCAACCCTTCTCCGTAGGTGGACGTGGAACAGAAGCTTTTAACAAGGGTGTGGAAATAGTACGTCTTCGTGGTCAAGAAGGAAGATGCATTTACAGAGTGACTAATGTACGTTGAAACCACATTATAGTTCTTGTCAGCTTTTAGCGATCGATAACAAGATTAGATTGGATTTACTGTATCAATTCACGCTAGGAGAAACCGCTATGAAAAGCCAAGCTTTGTTTAATGTTGCTTTATCTTTGACAGCTTTGAGTTTGCCTTTTTGCCAGAGTGCTATGGCTGGTGAAGTCAACCTTTGCCCCGCCGATAGACCATGTTTTAATGAAGCCTATCAATCCGGTGATAAAGTTATTTTCCGATTTACTGGTGTCACAGGTTGGGATTTTTATAATGTCCGCTATCCGGTAAGAGGTGGAGAAAAACAAGTAGAGAATCGTTCCGGCTCCTTTACTTTTAAAAATGTTCAACCAAATAGTGTTTATACAATCAAAGTCCAAGGTTGCAACTCACACACATTTGCACGCTCAACTTGCTCTCCCTGGAGCGAAAATTCCGTTACCACTAGATAAGCACAAATTGTATTAGTTCACGTAAGGACAAACCACCATGAAACGCCAAGCTTTTTTCAATACTGATTTAATGTTGGGTTTCGTTTTGAATCTTACTTTGATGTTCAAAGTAAGATCGTAATACCGCATTCATTAAAGACTGATAGCCTTTGCCTTGGTTTTTAAACCATTGCAAAACATCACTATCAATTCTTAATGAGATTGCTTGTTTAGTGATAGGTTCAACAAGTTTGGCATTTTCCCAAAAATGAGCATCTAATTCAGGAATATCAGAAGTATCAATATCTTCATCGGGAATATTCTGAATTTCTTCAAGTCGTTTGGCTGAGATATTCATAGTATGTTTTCCTTTCTTGTGGAGTTGCTTTTCTAGCTCAAATAACCCGGGTAACTCCTGCTCTGTCCGTATGAGCAACAGTGATAATCACCAGATTTTGTATTGCACCTATACTAATTTCTCTGATTTCTCCATAATCAAAACGGTCATCAATATTGCTGAATACAATGCCATCAAATATTTCTATAGTTTCCTCAAAGCTGATGCCATGTTTTTTTAAATTTTGCTGATTTTTATTTTGATCCCACTCAAATTGCATTTTAGCTCATATATACAATTTGTATCTACAATTTCCAATACTATCATGAGCTAGCACTTGTCCAATCTGTTCCACACACCATCGCAAGGATAAACTACCATGAAGTGCCAAGCGCAGCCCGCAGCATTAGATGTAAGGTACGTCAGTGTGAGAAAACCAACTATCCCAAGAAATTATTGATACTGACGGATGCTAATAACCCATAAATTTGAAATCATGTATTTTTTGGTTTTCTTTGAGCGTTTTAGTCTATATTTCCATAGCGATCGCTTTTTACTCTATCCTGCGGCATTGCTTTATCCTTTGCCGTTCCCGGTTCTGCCCCTGCTAGCTAATCGTCATTCATTTTTCCAAGATGATTCGCTTGTAGTAAGGGCTTCAACCCTGGTTTTATGCAACTTAAATGGTCATTAGCTTAATAGCATCTTGTACCTTTTGCCGCATACTAAATAGTTAGCTGGCCTTGTTTTTCGGTGACAGTGTAATTTAGTTTTATGAAGACGTAAGGAGAATAAAAGACGATGAGAATTTTAAATTCATTAGCCATCACTGCGATTTTAGGTTTGTGGTCGTTTCCTGCACTAGCAATCCCAATCTACGCAATAAAATCAGATGGAGATATGCTTTTTTATAAGCATACGGGTATTAACGATGGCTCACCTACTTGGCCTATTCAAGCAGTAAAAGTTGGTAATGGCTGGAACTTTAAACAGGTATTCGCTGGTGATAATGGTGTTGTCTATGCAATCAGGTCAAATGGGGATATGCTTTGCTATAAGCATACGGGTATTGACGATGGCTCACCTACTTGGCCTATTCAAGCAGTAAAAGTCGGTAACGGCTGGAACTTTAAACAGGTATTCGCTGGTGATAATGGTGCCGTCTACGCAATCAAGTCAAATGGGGATATGTTGTTCTATAAACATGCTGGTATTGACGACTGCTCACCTAATTGGCCTATTCAAGGAGTAAAAATCGGTAATGGTTGGGACTTTGAACAGGTATTCGCTGGTGATAATGGTGTTGTCTATGCAATCAGGTCAAATGGGGATATGCTTTGCTATAAGCATACGGGTATTGAAGATGGCTCACCTACTTGGCCTATTCAAGCAGTAAAAGTCGGTAACGGCTGGAATTTTAAACAGGTATTCGCTGGTAATAATGGTGCCGTCTACGCAATCAAGTCAAATGGGGATATGCTGTTCTATAAACATACGGGTATTGACGACTGCTCACCTAATTGGCCTATTCAAGGAGTAAAAATCGGTAATGGTTGGGACTTTGAACAAGTATTTGCTGGTGATCAGTAAAGGCATTGTTTAACTTTTGACTAAAATTCAACCATTTTAGTCAAAAGTCTAAGAAACTATCCTAGTTTTTGCTAAACTTTACTCAAGATTTGCGCCTATGATACTGTATTTAGACATCTTTAAAAAAGCAGTAGATGTAGGGTACGTCAGTGCGAGAAAAGCAATTATCCCAAGAAATTATTAATACCGACGGACGCTAATAACCCCTAAATTTAAAATCATGTATTTTTTGGTGTTATTTGAGCGTTAATTCTTCAAGTGTTCCCGAAAATATTGTTGATATAACTGACAGCGTGGGGCTAATTGATCGCCTACTCTCTTAACCAATCCCATACTGTATAACTGATATGCTGGAATGGTTGCTATATCAACTGGTTCTGTTGCTGTAACTACTTGTATAAATGCCTCAGCTAAATAAGGATTGATTTTAAAAATATTCAAAAATCGGCGGAAATATTCTTCATAAATTCCGGCATTTGTGTGAGCAGTTTCTAATAATTTTTCTAGTGTTATATCCCCAAGTGCGAGGCGATAGAGTGCCAATCTAATTAAATATGGATGTCCTCCAATTAGAGACATTAATTGCTGTACTTGTGTTTGATTATAATTAAGTTGATGATTATGGGCTAAAACTTCTATTTGTAATTGGGTAAATTCGGTTAATTCAACCACTAAGCCAACATTAAATGGTGATTGATTGATATCTAACGATCCATAATTTTCAGTGGAATGTACTACAATTAATCGTAAATTTTCCCAAATTTCTACAGTTTTAGCTTCTTCATGCCAAGTACGTAACATGGCAAAAAAACCTTGGGAAATTTCAGGATATTGCAAAACTCTATCTACTTCATCTAATGCTAAAACTAAATTGTTATTGATTTGGTATAAAATATTATCTTCAAAATATGTAGTGCAGTTAACAATGCTACCTCTATACTCATCCCAGGATTCATTTAACAAAGCAGGTAATCTTAATCTGTGGCTAACATAAACACAAAACCAGCGCAAAAATTTATCCAAATTACTAAAAAATGTTGTTTCTGCTTGCGACAAGTTTAAACGTACTGTATGGTAGCCTTTGTGATTGGAGTGAGCGATAATTCTCTCAAGCAGGGATGTTTTACCCATTTGATTAGGGGCTTTAATCCGAATCAAAGAACCAGGGTGGAGGATTGTTTCATAACAACGTTCTTCTATTGGGGTGCGCTGGATGTAAAATGGAGAATTTGGTGGCACTGAACCTTCTGGGTATTCTGGCACAAATTCATTTTTGACAGTAACGCAACTATCTTGATTTACTTCTGTTGGCCGAATATTCTTATCCCTAAGATATGAACGTTCAACTGCTGCACGAAAATTAGTTTTATTAACCTCTTCGCCTAATGCTTCTGCAAGTAACTTCCACAGTTTGGAACCTACATCCTGCCGGAGATATGTGGCTGCATAACCTTCATTATTGGCAATTTCATCATAGCTTAGTCCTTGCCATGACCCTTTAAGGATAATTCTTTCCACATCTTTCAGGTGTCGGTTTTTTTTGTTGAAGACAACTGCATCTAAAATTTCTAACCCTTCTTCCCAGTTCATTCTTCATCCTGAATAGATATGTAGGATTCCTATTTGAGTTTTAAAAAACGACTTACTTTTTAAAGACTGGCAAAATCAAAAGTACTGTTCAAACAAGCATTTTCAAGTAAATCTACGATCGCGATTTTTTACCTGTGCTGGTTTAAGATTGTTTTTCTTGCTTTGTCTTACACTTGTAGACACGAGTGCATTTTCTCATAATGTTTTTCAAAAATCAAATAGGTGTGAACAAAAAATAACAAACTTAAAAAAGCATTAGAACTTTACCTAAAGCCATTGAAAGATGAAGTTACTTGCTACCCTCTAATATCAGTGTAGATTCAGCAGTGCGCCCAAATTCTTCTGGTGCATATTGCAGGTGAACTTGGGCACCAGGCCAAGAAAATGTCCCAGGCGTCACAGAACGGACTAAATAATGCAAGCTGTAAACTCCTGGTTCGAGGTGGTCGGCGTAGGCGATAATGCGATCGCGGTAAATATTCCTAAACCCAAGTTGCCAACTATCGGCTTTTGCTTGTAATGCAGCCGTAGCAGTTTGAAAACTCGCGTCTACCGCTTCAAAACCTGCTGGTAGTGGGTCTTTAATTACTATATGGTCTACGGGGCGATCGGCGATGATTTCTAAACCAATATCAAATACTTGTCCGGCAGCTAAAGTCAAGGGTTTATCGAAAGCATAAAGACCTGTTTTTTGTAAAACTTTCTCTTCATTTACTTGACTAATTTCTCGCGTTATGCGTAACCCATTAAATCTGCCTGGTTGATTTCCTTGCAAGCGATAATTATAAGCAACTAGATAATGTAAACTGCCATTACCTGATTTTTGTAGCGTTAAATCGTGACGCCCACGAGGTAATTGATTCATTGGCGTACTTAGCTGTAAGCTAGGATTTTTGTAGCCTTCAAAACGATTTTCTCCTAACTTTTTCCCAGCTAATTTTACTGTGGCAACAAAATTCGGTGGCGTGGGTTGTAGTTGGCTATAATCTACCAAAGCTGTTAGTGCTTGGGCATTATTATAGTTAGTTTGCCATGTACCATTCCGCCGCAGTGCGAGAAGACTTTGGAATAATTTATCTATTACTTCGGGTTTACTTTGTTTGGCAATAAATAAACGTAAAGCTTCAGCCTGCGTCGCAGTTGATGAACTCATCCATCCCCAATTAGTTGGTAAGCTTACAACTGCTGTGCGGCCAGTTTCATATATATTTTGTTGCAGTTTGTTGACTAATTGTTGAGATTCGTCTTGCCATTCTGGGAATTGAGATAAGTATCGCGCTAGTTTAATTTGAGTTACTAAATCAAAATTATTGCGCTGTTCGTAAATATCTCCCAGGAACGTATTGCGCTTTTCGCCTAATTCTGATAAAGCAATTAAAGCCTTTAGTTGCAGTTGTCTTTTACATAGTAATTGTTTACAAAAATTATATTCTCCAGGGTTGGCTAAAACTTTTTGTAAATAACTTCTTAGGCGAGATAACATTCCAGCATCAACTAAATTTGAAAATGCCTGATTTGCTTGTACCAGAGATTCAGCAGCATAAGAAGAAATCCAAGGGTCAGATTTTTCTTGTCCTGGGAAAGCAGCAAAACCACCATCAGCGATTTGCAGTTTTTGTAATTGTTCGATTGCTTGATTTGCTTGTTGGCTAGGATTAAATTCTGCAAATATTTGACTATATTTTTGGGCAATAGCTTGCAGGTTCGCTGCAATTATTAATTGACTCGCCGCAGGTTCTGCAAAAGGTAAATCGTTATTTTCTAAAACCTGCTTTGCTGGTGCTTTAATTTCGGGAATCAAAGTACTCGCCAATTGAATATCTAAACCTCCCGCGTCAGGGAAGGTATTTTTATCAACATTTAGCGGAATTTTTACTTGTTTTGTAGTTACACCAGTTTCTACAACTTGTTCTGTAATTTCAATTGGCTTAATTTCCAAAGGTACTTCAAAAGCATCTGCGGCTGTATTATTTAGTTGAGTTGTAAAGCGAACTTTACCGACTCCCACACTATCCGCCACCATTGGAAAGCGATAAGCTTGAGTTGCTGATTCAGCTTTGGTTTGTAAAGCAGTACTCGTGGGGTTTTTCTCGGCAAATTTAACTGTACCGCCAACTTCGCCATTAATTGAGAGATTTCCGGTGTTTCCGGTGTTGTTGGTGACGGATAAACCGGCGAGAATGCGATCGCCTGGACGGGCAAACTGTGGCAAGATGGCATTAGTTAGCAATGGTTTGGTGCTGATAAACGTCGCATCGCCATTACCAAAACGCAGATTTCCATCAGTCGCCACAGCCATCACCCGCCATGTAGTTAAGTCATCCGGCAATTTAAAGGTTATCTGTGCGTTACCATTAGCATCGGTGAGAATAGAACCGTTGTAGTAAGCTAAAGCTTGAAAATCGGTGCGAGTGCGAGTATTCGCTGCACTACTTGAGAAACCACCACCATAACCCCAACCTTTTGGTTTGGCTGCATCTTGTGGTTGTAAGATGACATCTGGTCGATTATCGCTAAAACGAGTAGAAATCGGCTGTTCTGCATAAACTGTATCTACCAAATTCGGCGGACGATAACCAGAAAGTTGTAACACCGCCTCATTCACCACCATGACTGTAAACTGTCCTTTGGTAGGGTTACCTTGGTTGTCTTTTAATTCGAGTTGTACTGTTTCCTCTGCACCAGGTTCTAACGATGCTTGTAATGGCTTAACTTGCAGTTTTAAATATTTATCTTCCAAATTAACTTTAAAAGGTGTAAAACCAATTTTCACCAAATTATCTAAACTACCTGCTTCCACTTGATTAATCGGTTTACCTTGCCTTACTAATACAGCTTCGACGGCTGCATTGGGTAACATTTCTGGCGTCACTTGAAACTGAATTTGTGGTGCACCTCCTTGAACTTTAATTATTTGCTGATAAAGGGGTTTGTCTTTGATGACAGCAAAGTATAATTCTGCATCTGGATAGGGAGATTGAATTAATGCAGTAGCAGTTTCACCAGGTTTAAATTCTTTTTTATCTAGCTTCACTTCTAAGACATCTTTTTCTCTCGAACCCCAAAATACTGGATTTCCTCCAGTTGCCCAAATTTGTAAATCTGTGGCGCTTAATTCGCCTTTATCATCAGTAAAATTAGCTCTAATACGATACGAGCCAGATTCGGGAGGTGTTAAATTTAGTAACTGTGGATTACTTGTAGATGTAATTTCTGCTTGTGCAACTGTTTTATATTCAACTTGATTTTTTGGCGTCTGGCTACCTTCAACTAATTGTGTGACGCTGCTGTATTTTATCTGTTGTAATTCTAGTCGTACACGTTGACCTGTTATTGGTTTTCCTGTAGGTTCAGTAACAACGACTTCAACAGGAAAAGCCTTACCAGCATCAGCAATAAAATTACTTTTTAACCCAATCAGACGATTACTTGGTAAGGCTGTAAAAGTTTGAGAATTCGCTACAGACAAATTAGAGACATCTGCAACTTGCACATCAACTCGGTAAGTCATGGGATATGGTAAATCTTTAGCCACGGTTACCGTTTGACTACTTTTTCCATTAGCATCTAGTTGAGCATTAGTTTGCAATACATCGCTAGATACAGTGGGAGATTCTTCCGGCCAAAACCATTGTCTACTAAAACTAAATTCCTCCCAACCTTTAGGAATGAAATTAGCTTGTTGACGAGTGATAAAGTATTTCGCTTCTCCACCTTCCACTGGGGCGCCAAATAAATAATTACTGGTGGCATTAATATCAACTTTCTCATCAATCAGAGCGAATTCTTTATCTACGTTGAGTTCGACTTTAAAATTGGGTGGTTTAAATTCAGCTATCCGAAATTCTCCAGAAATTTCTTGCCCATTCTTGCCTTTCGCTTGGATTGTATAATAGCCCAAACGTTGACTTTTTTGGATAGGCAATTCTAGGGAAAATGTACCAAATTCATTTGTGGTTTGCGTTCCTAAGTTAGTCTTTTGTCCATCGGGGTTGAGGAGAGTTAACTGATAAACAGCATTTTTATCTTGCTGAATTGCACCATTTTGTAAATAATCAGCAAAACCAGTCAACCAAGCTTTTTCACCTGGTTGATATAACTGTCTATCTGAGAAAATTACACCGCGTGATTCTGGTTTATTATCTTGCCAACCTGCATTAATACCATAGCCATAAACGCCGCTATATTCATCAGTTCTCGCAAATGCCCAATCTTGATTTTCACGGGCAATTACTAATACTTGCGGTGATTTCACATAACTTTTATTTTCAGAATTACATTGCTGTAATTGTTCGCTGTTAACTCTAAAAGTACCATTTTCGTCGGTTTTACCTGTTGCACAAGGTACGGGTTCGGGACGCGATTTTGCTTGTAATTTTGATTGATAAATTTCAATACTAGCTGCTTTCACTGGCGAACCATTATCAAGATGATTGACGCGAATTAAGCCTGACTCTGGAAACCATTGAGTAAATACGCCCAAATTCGTCAATTCAACCATGCCATAAGTGGTAGGTTCCCGCCACAATTCTTTGCCATTCTCCTGATATTTATTCGTGCGGGCTTGCACTCCATAAGCTAACATTCCTGTAGGAGCTTTTATTTTTTCTCGTAGAGGAACGGTAATATGAACTGATTGATTTTTCTTACCTGATACTTTGAAACTTTCCCACTCACCAGGTTTTGGTAAGAAATCATTACTATAGTTAAAATAAACTAAATCTGTTGGTTTAACTACTCTGTAAGCTGCTTTGTATTTCGATTCTGGCAGGTTTACTGTATTAATATTTAACTGTAAATCTTTACCTGTGGGAAAAATATTTAAATCCGATGGTACCCAGATATCCCCGGCTAAATCTCCAGTATCATATTTAAGTGTGACGGGTTTACCTAAAGTCTGCCCAAATTTATCTTTGAGGTTGCCGTTAATAGTAATTGTATAGGTTTTTGCTGGTTCTAGTGCATAAGGATTGATGCCGACAATTCTATCTTCATCGTTGACTTGGAGAATTCTCGAAATAGCTTTTGGTGCTGGATTAATGGTGATATTTTCTTTTGCGGAATCTGCTAATAAAATATTATTAAATTCTAACTGGGGACTACCTTTAATAAATCGTCCAAATGTTCCACCTGCATCTGGCTGTCCGTAAAAGTTAATTTGCTTAAATGCCAAAGGCGAATAAGTTGCTAACTTGCTGGCAAATTCTTTCTCTGTCAGGAGATTACCATAAGCAGGACGTATTCCGGGAGAAAATACTAAGCGATAACGGGTTGCTTTTTCGAGATTTTGTTGTGGAGTTAGGTTGTAAATCCAATTACGCGCGGAAGGGTCAAATTTTTCTAAAGGTTCTTCATTTTCGGGTGGCTTTTCTTCTTTGTTTAATTCGACTTTGAAGTGTACACCTTGATTTTTACCTTCAGGAATTAACTGTAAATGTTCTTGTACGGAGTTTAAATCTAATTCTACGTTGGAAGTGAATTGTAATTTTTGTTGTAAGTCTATTGGTTCGGCATCGGCTTTTTCGATGGGGTTGACGCCGGGTAAATTAGTTAAGTTGATGGATTCGGTGTTGAATGTCCAAGCTAAATCTTTGTCTAGGCGATGATTTTTTAAATCGGCTAAACCTGATTTCAGAGTAACTTGTAATCGGGTGGCTTTTGGTAGTGCTTTTTGAGCTTGGAATCCTACCATGCGAGGTGTCAGAAAGCGAAATTCTCCGGGTAAAGGCGGCCAAATAGCAAATTTTTGTAATAGTTTTTGTTGTTCTGGGCTGTCGAGATTTTCTACTGGGATTAAGGCTTCTTTGAAGCGGATGCGGATTTGGTTGAGGGGTTTGGCATTTCCGATGGGGCTTATTTGTTCTATCCAGTCTGGGAGTTTTGGGGGGGTGAGTGGGGAGACTGTTGGGAGTTGTTCTTTGGTTGAGGTGATATTGAGAAAGTTACAGGATGATATTCCTAGTAAAAGTGTGACGATAAGAAGATATTGGATTAATCTGATAATCATATTTTTAGGAATTTAAAATAATCACGCAGAGACGCGGAGGCGCAGAGAGGAGTTAGAGGAGAGTTTTTATATATTGATAACTAATTCAGTGTGATTGTTCCAAGAGATGAGTACAATTCTTAACTATTAAGAAGTATTGAATGTTTGGGAATATTAATTTATATTTGCTAAGTAATTAGAAGTTGATTATTAAGTGTTTGATATATTTTCTGATGTCGATTTAATTGGTGCGTCAGAATTAAGGTAAGTTTGGTTGGGTAGTGATGAAAGGAATTTTACGAATTAAGCACGCTAAGATTATTCTGGCTGTGCTGGTAATCTGTTTGGCGGTGCGCTTGTTGCCTTATTTTGCACCAATTCGTGCGGCAGATATAGCCCAAAATCAATTGGCAATGCAATTTAGCGATCGCAATAATTTACCATTGGGCACGTTACTGACTCGTGACCAAGAGCATACATCAGTAGTTGGGCTAAATCAAGTTTCACCGCAGTTTATTCAGGCAATTCTAGCGGCTGAAGATGCTAGCTTTTACGAACATGGCGCGTTGGATATGAAAGCAGTTATCCGCGCTATCAAAGAAGCTATCCACGCTAAACGAATTGTTTCTGGTGCCTCCACTATTACTATGCAGTTAGCGCGGATGTTAGATCCCGTGCCGCGTACTTTGCCGGGTAAAATGCAAGAAATTTGGCTATCTTGGCGGTTAGTAGCAGGGATGAATAAAGATGAAATTCTTTCTGCATACATCAATCGGCTGCCAATGGGAGGGAATATATATGGTGTAGAAGCAGCGGCGCGGACTTATTTTTCTATGCCAGCTAGTGATTTAAATCTTGCCCAAGCGAGTTTGTTAGCTGCTATTCCTAATAATCCCACTTATTTTAATCCTTACGAACATTGGGAACGACTCAAGCAGCGACAAAAATATGTGCTTAATCGTATGGTACTAGAAGGGTATGTGAGTGGGGCGATCGCAGCACGAACATTTACAGAAAAAGTTGTCTTTCAATCTCGCCAACAGGGAATTATCGCCGCACCACATTTTTTATTTTGGTTAGCAAATCAGTTTGATAAGACGCAAACAAAAGAAAATTCTGTTATTCGCACAACTATAAATCGTCCTTTACAGCAATTTGTCGAAGCACAAGTACAGCAGGTAATTTCTTCTCTCGCTGCTAACAACGTTCATGATGCAGCTGCGTTGGTAATTAACAACCATACTGGCGAAGTTTTGGCTTATGTTGGTTCGCCCGATTATTTTAATGAAGCCAAACTTGGACGCAATGATGGAGTACAGGCGCTACGTCAACCGGGTTCTACCCTCAAGCCTTTTGTTTACGAACTCGCTTTAGAAAAAAATTTAATTCGCCCAAACACCATTTTGGCAGACGTACCTGCTCGTTATGCCATTCCCGGTGCGAAACTTTATAGCCCAACAGATTATACTGAAAGTTTTCTCGGCCCGGTACGGGTGCGAATCGCTTTAGCAAATTCTTTAAATGTACCCGCAGTGCGTGTGTTAGAAAAAGTAGGCGTAGAAACTTTTTTAGAACGTCTGCATCAACTAGGGTTTGAACACCTCAATCAAACTCCAGAACATTATGGTTTAGGTTTGACTTTGGGTAGTGGCGAAGTCAGTCTTTGGGAATTAGCCAGAGCATATTTAACCATAGCACGACAGGGTGATGCGATTCCTTTAGTCAGCACATTTTCTGATTCCCAAATCCCTATAGACGCGATGAATCGCGTCTCTACAATTTCCAATCAGAAAATTTGGCAATTAATTACCAACATCCTCAGTGATAACCATGCTCGTGCAACAGCTTTTGGTGTAGATTCGGTGTTAAATTTGCCCTTTCCTGCTGCTGTTAAAACTGGCACTTCTTCTAATTTTCGTGATACTTGGACAGTTGGGTTCACCACAGATTACACCGTCGCTACTTGGGTAGGTAATTTCAACGGCGAACCGATGCGTCAGGTTTCAGGTGTTACGGGTGCAGCGCCTCTGTGGAATCGAATTATGTTACATCTGCACGAACATCAGGAACCAGCAGCTTTTCCATCTCCAGAAGGTTTAATACAATTACCTGTTTGTGCAATTTCTGGTTTAAAACCAACACCAGATTGTACTTCAGTGGTGCAAGAATATTTCTATCCAGAAGATAAAAATAGTTACGAAGCTGAAAATAAATTTGAGTTACCGCCAGAGTATGATGAATGGTTGGCAAAACAACAGCGATCGCATTTAATTTCTAATAATTTGAGA
Source organism: Nostoc sp. DedQUE12a (assembly GCA_034530795.1). GTDB lineage: Bacteria > Cyanobacteriota > Cyanobacteriia > Cyanobacteriales > Nostocaceae > Nostoc. The sequence goes on along the minus strand of JAVRCH010000134.1, from coordinate 24,902 downwards.
ATTCTATCTCCCCATCATGATGATGTATTTTTACTGTATCCAGGTCAAGCAGGACAGCAAAAATTAGAATTCAAATTAGCGGGAAATAAATCTGCTCCTGTAGAATGGTGGCTAAATGGTGAAAAATTAGATACAAATTCAGCTAATTCTTTATTTTGGAATTTACGTCCTGGTAAATGGACTTTGGAAGCGAAAAGTGCCGAAATGAAAGATAAGGTAACTTTTCAGGTAGAATTAGCCAGTATTAAACCTACGCGTCGAGGATTTTCTATTAGTAATTCTCAGACCAAGGGAAATCGTCCATAATTAAATTCTGACTTCTGAATTCTGAATTCTGAATTCTTATTTAAAATCTTGCTCCATTTGCAGATATTTAGGAACGCCGACGAGTTCTTGAAAATCTTTAAAGTTAACTAAGTTGGGTAAATTAGCTGTGGTTCCCTGTTCTTTGAGATGCCCAAAACAAGCGTTCATTACTTGTGTGACAGCGAGTAAAGCAGTCAGGGGAAAAAATGCAATTTTGAAGCCTAACTTTTGCAACTCATCTGTGGAAATTTCTGGAGTTTTACCACCTTCAACGATATTAGCTACTAGCGGTACATCAGGAAAAGCAGCAGCGATCGCCTTTAACTCATCAACAGATTGGGGAGCTTCCACAAATAGTATATCTGCTCCTGCCGCAATGTAAGCTTGACCGCGGGCGATCGCTTCTTCTAAACCCAGTGGCCCACGCGCATCAGTCCGCGCAATAATTACTAAACCGCTATCGCCACGCGCTTCTACTGCGGCGCGAATTTTTCCCACGTGTTCGGCTTGGGGAATCACTCGCTTCCCTTCAAAGTGTCCGCACTTCTTCGGCCATTCCTGATCTTCCAACAGCACCCCAGCAACGCCTAACTGTACAGCATCTTTAATAGTGCGAATCACATTTAAGGCGTTACCATAACCTGTATCCAAATCAGCAATTAGGGGAATATTAACTGATTGAGCAATCCGCCCCACACTATAAAGCATTTCCGTAGCCGTGACAAAGCCGTAATCTGGCAAACCCAAAACAGAAGCCGCAATTCCAAAGCCACTGGTAGCCACGACTTCAAAACCTTGTTGTTCGGCTAACTTGGCTCCCAAACAATCATAAACACCAGGAATCACAATAATTTCTGGACGCGCTAGTAATTGCCGTAGTTTTTGGCAAGCAGACATAAAGTAATAGATAAAGTAAAAGCATCCCCCTTTTGAGGATACAGCAACACGCGCTAGGGACGTACAGCATATATTATTGTGGAAGCAGTATGAATCCAGATGTAGAGACGTTGCATTGCAACGTCTCTTTGCCAAGAAACAAAAGTTTTCATTTTGGCGGGAGAGTTAAGCAATGAGTCAGTTACAGACCCAATTGACAGATACATGGATTTGTGCTTCTTGGCAGGAGTATGAGCAAGCGATCGCTAACTTACTCAACGATAAAGGAAAGAGTTACTACTACAAAGGACACATGAGGCTGGAGATGGCACCAGTTAGTTTCGACCACGGCCAAAACCATGTTGTGATTATTTTTGCAGTCACTTTATTTGCAGCACTTAAAGGAATACCAGCAACAGGTTTAGACACCACAACTTTTCGGAAAACTGGAGTTCAAGATTGTCAGCCCGATGTTGCTTATTACCTCAGAGAACGTGCCCAAAGTATCCCAACTGGTACGGGAATTGTCAACCTCGATCGCTATTCTGCACCAGATTTAGTGATTGAGATTGCGAAAACTTCTTTACTGGATGATTTAGGTACAAAGCGATCGCTCTATGAAGAATTAGGGGTTACTGAATATTGGGTAGTAGATGTACAAAATACCCAAATCATTGCATATTCTATCGCAGACCAAGGTAGCAAACGTATCCAGGAATCTCAGGTATTTCCCGGACTAGCGATTGCAACTTTAGAAGAAGCCTTACGCCGTAGTCGTGAAATGAATCAATCTCAAGTTGCAGCCTGGTTATTGAGCCAATTTCAATAACAAGCAGTTTAAACTTTTTTTATATACAAAATCAACAAACTCCAACCATGACTCAGCAACCAACCAATCTAGACAATAAAACTGTATTTGAGCAGTTGTGGAATATTACAAAAGAACTCCGCCAAAAATTAGAGTCTCGTTTTCAATTCAACCCAGATCCTTCTGTAGAAGATTTACAGGAATACAGCAGTCTTGACGGTAATATCAAAGGTTCTCTGAGTGCATTTTCGGGACAAGAAATTGATTGGCTAGTGCATTCATGGTTAGGAAACCCTGAAAAATCTAACTTTAGCACCATGCGTCTCACCACTTGGTTAGCGTCGCATATCCAAGTACCCCATTTGGCGTTTGAGTTTGGCACGCTTCCCAATGCAGATATTTTATTTTATATAGATTACGTTGCTCGAACTGAGCTTTTAACCGATTTGGCATATCTCGATCGCTATTATGAACCAGTTAACCAAACATTTTTAAAGTTACAAGACGAGACACGCCTCAAGGCATTTACTAGCAAAAGCGTTTACGTTCGCCTGTTTCAATCCCCCGTTAGTCTTTGCTACACTGGTGCACCTACTACTGATACCCTCGAAATCACTCGCACAGTTGCACACGAAACACTAGAACGCTGGCTAACTTGGGTAGACGCAGCCGAACCTGTATCAGAAGATGCACGAGCAGCTTTAGCAAATCGTGATTTATTACTACGCCGAACCGCCGCAGAACGCGACCCAGGTAATAAATTTGCCGCCCAACTTTTTGGCACCCAATTAACAGATAAACTAGTACGCTCCCTCTGGGGTGGCGATAGAATAATTCGTAATTCGTAATTCGTAATTCGTAATTCGTAATTCGTAATTCGTAATTTGTAATTATTATCCCATACCTAAAGGGAGTTGCTCTGAATAATGATAATTGTTAATTTTTTAATTAAAAAATTAAGGAGCTTCTACCCTCAATCAATTAATAATTAATTACGAATTACGAATTTTTAATTAAAGAATTCAGGAGCTTCTACCCTCAATGAATTAATAATTAATTACGAATTACGAATTACGAATTACGAATTATTTTGACTTCCCATGCCCAATTCAGAATCCTACCGTGCCTTAGCGCTGCAAGTTACCTGTCATGCAGTCAACCAAGCAAGCGATCGCCAAGAAGCGCGATCGCTGATGCTAAACTCTATCAATCGCCTAGCGCAACAAATTGCAGCTAGTATCGCTTTCATTGGCTTTGATTGTCGTTTAATTGTACTGCCAGAATATTTTCTCACAGGTTTTCCGATGGGAGATACTCTCGCAGGATGGGCAGAAAAAGCTTGTGTAGAAATGGCTGGTGCTGAGTACGAAGCATTGGGAAAAATTGCCCAAAAGCATAAAATCTTTTTAGCTGGTAACGCCTACGAAGTTGACCCCAACTTTCCCGGATTATACTTTCAAACCTGCTTTATACTCGACCGCTCTGGCTCAATTATCTTACGCTATCGGCGGTTAAATTCTTTATTTGCTCCTACCCCCCATGACGTTTGGGATAAATATCTTGAATGCTATGGTTTAGAGGGAGTTTTCCCTGTAGCCAAAACTGACATTGGCAATTTAGCAGCTTTAGCATCAGAAGAAATTTTGTATCCAGAAGTAGCGCGGTGTCTAGCAATGCGAGGAGCAGAGATTTTTGTGCATTCTACTTCAGAAGTGTATAACAAAAACCTCACACCCAAAGACGCCGCAAAAATTTCTCGCGCCGTGGAAAATTTAGCATATATCGTATCAGCTAACACCGCAGGTATCGCTAATATTGCTATCCCCATTGCTTCCGCTGACGGTGGCTCAAAAATCATCGATCATCGCGGAATAGTCATAGCTGAAACAGGTGCAGGCGAAAGTATGGCAGCATTCGCCGAGATTGATTTAGCAGCATTGCGCCGCGATCGCCGCCGACCAGGGTTAAATAATTTACTTTCACGCCAACGATTTGAACTCTACGCCGAAAGTTATCGAATGTCACACTTTTACCCCGCTAATACTATGCTGGAAACAGAAGTAGACCGCAAACACTTCCTCCAAACACAGCAGGCCACCATTGAACGTTTAGCACAATTGGGGATAATTTGAATTTGGCATGGGGAAATGGCTTCGCCAAGGGAAAGGGGAAAAGGGGAAGGGCAAAGGGATTATGGAATGGATGGTGACACAATATTACTGGCTGTAAGAATTTTGAACTCAGAATTTGATTTTCAGAAAAAGGTTACTGGGTTTAGGTTGAAGATTTTCCCTTTCCCCTTTCCCCTTTTCCCTTTTCCCCTTCCCCCTTCCCCCTTTCCCCTTTCCCCTTACCCGAAGGGTTTTGACAAATGACTAATACAAAAGCAATAGAAGTCCGTAACCCCCGAACTGGCAAATATGACTACGTAATTATTCCGCCGCCTCCCAGGTTGTTGGTACAGCAATGTAAGCGTATGCGTCGGGCGCAGGTTCATTGGCAACAATTGGGTATAGAGGGGAGAATCGAAGCTTTACAACAGTGGAAGGAAGCGATACTATCTACACGCGATCGCTTAACGGAAGCTTTGGTTAATGATACCGGCAGATTATCAACTTCAGTATTAGAAATCGATTCCTTTCTCTCTAGCATCGACCGTTGGTGTAGGTTAGCACCAGAATTGTTGCAAGAATCTGCAAAAAATACAGCAATTCCCTTTATCGCCTTACAACAAGCATCAGTACCTTATCCCTTGGTTGGTGTCATTAGCCCGTGGAACTTCCCGCTATTACTGTCTACCATTGATACCATTCCTGCATTGTTGGCGGGTTGTGCTGTAATTGTCAAACCGAGTGAAATTGCTCCCCGCTTCGTAGCACCGCTGGTTACAGCACTCAACGCCGTGCCGAAATTGCGCGATGTCTTAACTTTTGTTGAAGGAGCAGGGGAAACCGGGGCTGGTTTAATTGAAAATGTAGATTTAGTTTGCTTTACAGGTAGTGTAGCAACAGGCAGGAAAGTAGCCCAAGCAGCGGCTAAACATTTTATTCCAGCTTTTTTAGAATTAGGTGGAAAAGATCCAGCGATCGTTTTAGAATCAGCCAACTTAGACTTAGCAACCTCAGCTATATTATGGGGTTCCGTCGTCAACACCGGACAGTCATGCTTATCCATTGAGCGAATTTACGTTGCTGAATCCATATTTGAAAAGTTTTACCATTTACTAATAGCCAAAGCCCATCGCCTTGAGTTAGCTTATCCCACACTTGAAAGTGGAGAAATTGGCCCCATCATTGCCGAAAGACAAGCAGCAATTATTAGCGACCATCTCTTAGACGCAGTGGAAAAAGGAGCACTAATTCACTGCGGCGGCGTCATTGAAGACTTAGGCGGAGGTTGGTGGTGTCGTCCCACAGTGCTGACTCAGGTCAATCATTCCATGAAACTGATGACCGAAGAAACTTTCGGCCCCCTTATGCCAATTATGCCTTTTGCCACAGTTGAGGAAGCAATATCTCTAGCAAACGACTCGATTTATGGACTGAGTGCTGCGGTGTTTGCCGAGTCCCAAGCAGAAGCCTTGGAAGTCGCCCAACATATAGATGCAGGTGCGATTAGTATTAACGATGCTGGACTCACCGCCATCATGCACGAGGGAGAGAAAAACGCCTTCAAATTCTCCGGGCTGGGAGGGTCACGCATGGGTGCAGCAGCGCTGAAGCGGTTCATGCGGAAAAAAGCTTTTTTGATTAAAACCAATGCGAGTAATGACCCTTGGTGGTTTGAAAATGGGGAATAGGAACTGGGGACTGGGGAGTGATGTTGGTTGCGATTATTGTGGCATTTTGGAGAAGCATGAATCGCACCAAACTACTTAACGACATCAAAAATTTGTTCAGCTGTTATTTGTAGCTGAATACCTAAGCGCTCCAGTTCTGGAGATTTAATCTGCGTACTCCCGGTAAACCTGCCAGCTTCACGATAACTGCCTTCTGACAATTGTAGAATAGCGATCGCCAACTCCTGTGGGTCAATCAGCCAGTATTCAACAATACCGCGTGCTGCGTATTGTTTCCGCTTCCGCACATAGTCTCTATCCCGATTACTCTCACCTGGAGACACCACTTCGACCACCAAGTGCGGTGGAAGAACGTCAAAAGTAATAGTCAACCGCTTCCGGGTTAGCTCTAAGTGTTCCTCCCGGAGGATGACCAAATCAGGGTAGCGATTTGCAGGATCGCCAGCCTTAAGAACTGGTACCTGAAGTTCGCAAGCATGAGGCTGTACCCGTCGAAAAGGCATTCCAGCATTAACTAATAGCAGAAACAGGCAATTTGCAAGGGACGTATTTGGTTCTGACTTTGGCGGCAATTCTATTAGCCTCCCATCAACAAGTTCATAACGGTTTTCTGCCCCATCATCTATTTCTAGGTATTGCTCAAACGTCAATCGTTGGGCTGTAGTCATAGTACTTCTGCGTGGGTTCTATTATTGTGGCATTATATTGTTAATTGAAGAAGACGCGATGAATTGTGTCTCTACATGGCGGCGATTGAAAAGCGATGCCTGGGTTGGGCTACGCCTACGCATTCTCATTCTGTTAAAAATATCTGTTTTACTAGAGGCGATCGCCTCTGCCACAGTTTCGCCTACGATAACTAAAGCACCTCGAAGAATTTTGATAGTTTTGGTTCACAACACAAGTTCGTTGGTTCACAACACAAGTTCGTTGGTTCACAACACAAGTTCGTTGGTTCACAACACAAGTTCGTTGGTTCACAACACAAGTTTGTTGGTTCACAACACAAGTTCGTTGGTTCACAACACAAGTTCGTTGGTTCACAACACAAGTTCATTCGTTCACAACACAAGTCCATTGGTTCACAACACAAGTCTTTGAGAAATTAATTTGTGACAATCGAAAAGAAGTTTCTGAATTTCTGGCAGAAATTATTGAAGACGTGGCAATGGAGCAAGCGATCGCTGAAGGTGAAACAACTGAACTGGTTAGCCGTGAGTCCATCTTTCAACTTTTGGAGCCGAAAGCGTGAAAGTCGAGTTTAGGAAATTTTGGAGTAGCAATGAAAGCAGTTAAAGTCATGGCAACGATTAATGAGCAAGGACAACTAACCTTAGATCATCCTCTCATAACAGATAAAAACAGCCGCGTAGAAGTTATTATTCTAATTCCAGAAGAGGAAGTTTTAAACGATCAATCTCAAGCAGAAGTCTTAGCAGATTTCCGGCAAGCTTGGCACGAAGCCATGACTGGGCAAACTATCCCGGTGGCTCAACTTTGGGAAGGGCTTGAAAATGACTGAATTTGTGAGAGTATGATTTCTGTGGAATCACCCCTCTCGTTTTCATGCCAACAAATGATTCTGAACTTCAAGCTCAAGCTCGGAGAATTCTGGATGCGATCGCTTTCATTCCCTTTGAGCAATGCCAACCCTTGACCCGTGAATTTGCAACCATTCCGGCTCGTCCTGGCATCTATGCAATCAGGCATAAGACTGACGGATTGCTGTACATCGGTAAAACCAAGAGCTTGCGGGGGCGTTTTAGTGGTGGACATAAAGCTTTTTTGTGGGCCTGGCTCGATAAGTATAACGATGAAGATGTGAGAATCGCAGTGCAATTCATTTCATATTGGGAAAACCCTAAGTTACTATTGGAGCTAGAAGCCATTATTTTAAGAGCCACCGAACCTCCTTACAACGTTCAAATTCCAACTGAAGGGTAGTAAAGCGATGCAAGCAAAACCCCAAGAGCAACTTTCCCCCAATGATGCCGAAGTTATTTTAGGATGCTTACCTGAACGAATTCGCGCTGCTCTAATTGCTCGTGCTACTGAAATTGAATATCCAATCGAAGCAGTTATTGAGATGGCGATCGCAAGTTTTCTCGACACAGAGGCGTTGGGTTTTGCAGATTGCAAGCCAGGGCGTGGACAATAAAAGCGTCAACTGGCGAAAGATATTGGTGTGGATAAAGAGGTTATACCAATTCGCAAAATTCAGTTTACTCCAGACTTTGACCACAAACCTCTGCGCGATACTCGTCATGCTGCTGATTGATACATCCGTTTGGACAGTCGTCTTTCGCGATCGCAACGGTCAAGTTCGCCTTTTGATAACCTTCCCCAGTCCCCAATCCTCAATAATATGCGAACATAATTAAGTTGTAGCCGATCGCCTGCACTGAGGTTTAAAGTGGATACCATTGCCATCCCTGCTCTGAATCGCCCAATAGAAGCCACGGTAGAGATTCCTGGTTCTAAAAGTATTACTAACCGGGCACTACTTGTCGCAGCCTTGGCGCAAGGTGACTCTATTTTAGAAAATGCTTTATTTAGTGAAGACAGCAATTATTTTGCTAAATGTTTAGAGCAATTAGGCATTCCTATTACCCTAAATCCTGACCAGGCTCAAATTCAAATAGCAGGAAAGGGAGGCGAAATTCCCGCGAAGCAAGCAGATTTATTTGTTGGTTTGGCAGGTACAGCAGCAAGGTTTATTTCGGCGCTGGTAGCACTGGGTAATGGCGAATATCGCTTAGATGGCGTTCCCCGGATGCGAGAACGACCGATGGGCGACTTGCTAAAGGTGCTGCAAAGTAGCGGAGTAACCGTTAACTTCCAAGGAAATCCTGATTTTATGCCCTACACCATCTACGGCGGGCAGTTTTCTGGGGGACATTTTCGCTTAAAAGCTAACCAAACAAGTCAGCAACTTTCGGCATTATTAATGATTGCGCCTTATGCTCAACAAGACACCATCATTGAAGTTGAGGGGACATTAGTTTCTCAATCCTACGTGAAAATGACTTGTAAATTGATGGCAGATTTTGGCGTGCAAGTCAATCAAATCAGCGAAAATCAATTCCAAATTCAAGCAGGTCAGCGTTACCAGCCTCAACATTACACAATAGAACCTGATGCGTCGAATGCTTCTTACTTTTTTGCCGCCGCCGCCGTCACTGGTGGACGAGTGCGGGTTAAACATTTGACCAAACAATCTTGTCAAGGCGATATTCTTTGGCTCAACGTTTTAGAACAGATGGGTTGCCAGGTACGTGAAGGTGATGATTACACTGAAGTCACAGGGCCAGAGCAGTTGCAGGGTATCGATATTGACATGAATGATATCTCAGATTTGGTGCAAACTTTAGGAGCGATCGCTCCCTTTGCCACCTCACCTGTTACCATTCGCAATGTCGAACATATTCGCTACAAAGAAACCGACCGCATTCACGCCGTTGTTACCGAATTGCGTCGCTTAGGAGTTCAAGTTGAAGAATTTCCCGATAGACTGAAGATTGAACCAAGCCCGATTACACCAGCAGCGATCGAAACCTATCACGATCATCGCATGGCAATGGCATTTGCTGTCACAGGCTTAAAAGTTCCAGGGATTGTAATTAAAGACCCAGGTTGTACAGCAAAAACTTTTCCAGATTACTTTACCCGATTTTTCAAAATGTTAGAACAATAAAGGTGAATAGCCATGTCTAATATCAAAGAAGGAATGCCCGTGCTTGCCCGTCATGAAGGAGATTGGGTAGGCACTTATACATTAGTTGATACAGCCGGAAAAATCATTGACAGCTACGAATCTCACTTAACTTGTCAATTCCCAGAAAACGGCCCTCATCCCTACTACCAAATCAACCGCTACACATGGGCTAACGGTAAAAAAGAAGAATACGAATTTCCCGGAATCTATAAAGATAATCAACTTTGGTTTGACACAGAACGCATTGACGGCAAAGCCTGGGAAGCCGACGATTCGATTGTGATTTTGTGGTTTGCTTATAAAACAAACCCAGAAATGAGTTTATATGAAATGATTTACATTAGTCCAGACAATAACAATCGTGCCCGTACTTGGCATTGGTTTAAAAACGGTCAAATATTTCAACGCACCCTCATTCAAGAACAACGGCTAAAATAAAGCGATCGAGCTTTAATTTGGTAGGGTGCGTTATGCACGTAAGTCCTGGGTGCGTTAGCCTACGGCATAACACACCCTACCAAAAACTCTCTGCGACTCTGCGACTCTGCGTGAGATAAATTCATCTCTATATTCAGCAACGCCCAAGTAGCAATTTTAGATGTTGTTGCTAATTAGTAACCGTTCGGATTATTATTTATTACTCGTTATTTAATAATCTCCAATCTCAAGTTCCTAAGGTATACGCATGGCAAAAGGTGACAAAATAAACTTTTCTACTCCTAGCGGTTTCCCAGAATTTCTGCCTAGCGAAAAGCGCCTAGAATTATATTTATTAGATACCATCCGTAGAGTTTTTGAAAGCTATGGATTTACACCAATTGAAACCCCAGCAGTAGAACGTTTAGAAGTCTTACAAGCTAAAGGAAACCAAGGCGACAATATCATTTATGGAATTGACCCCATATTGCCACCAAATCGCCAAGCCGAAAAAGATAAATCAGGCGAAACTGGTTCCGAAGCAAGGGCATTAAAGTTTGACCAAACAGTGCCATTAGCAGCTTACATCGCTCGTCACCTCAATGAGTTAACCTTTCCCTTTGCCCGCTACCAAATGGATGTAGTTTTTCGCGGAGAACGGGCAAAAGATGGACGTTTTCGCCAGTTCCGCCAATGCGATATTGATGTAGTTGCTCGTCGGGAACTGAGCTTACTTTATGATGCTCAAATGCCTGCAATTATCAGTGAAATATTTGAAGCAATTAATATCGGTGATTTTCTCATCCGCATCAATAATCGCAAAGTTCTTACAGGTTTCTTTAAATCAGTAGGAATTGCCGAAAACCAAATTAAATCTTGCATTAGTGTTGTTGATACCTTAGAAAAAATTGGTGAAAATAAAGTCAAACAGGATTTAGAAAAAGAGGGAATTTCAGCAGAGCAAGCTGAAAAAATTATTGAATTTATTAAAATAAATGGCTCAGTTGATGAAGTGTTAGATAAACTCAAACACCTGGCAAACAATCTTCCAGAAACCGAACAATTAAGCTTGGGTGTTACCGAACTAGAAACCGTAATTACAGGCGTGCGTAATCTTGGAGTTGCCGAAAATCGTTTCTGTATTGATTTATCCATTGCCCGTGGACTTGATTACTATACTGGTACAGTTTACGAAACAACTTTATTAGGACATGAAGCTTTAGGTAGTATTTGTTCTGGCGGCAGATATGAAGAATTAGTCGGAGTATTTTTAGGCGAAAAAATGCCTGGTGTTGGCATTTCCATTGGCCTAACTCGCTTAATTAGTCGCTTGCTCAAAGCAGGTATTTTAAATACGTTAGCTGCAACACCAGCACAGGTGATGGTAGTGAATATGCAAGATGATTTAATGCCGACTTATTTAAAAGTTTCTCAACAACTGCGTCAAGCGGGAATTAATGTTATCACTAACTTTGATAAACGTCCTTTGGGAAAACAATTTCAGTTAGCAAATAAACAGGGAATTCAATTTTGTGTGATTATTGGTTCTGAGGAAGCAGTAGCAAATAAATCTTCTCTTAAAGATTTGAAAACAGGCGAACAAGTAGAAGTGTTACTGGAAAATTTGGCTGAGGAAGTGAAAAGCAGACTGACAAAATAATTCGTAATTCTTAATTAAGGTTAAAGTAGTAACGTGGCAAGGCTAAAATGTTGCATTAGTGTAGTAGCATGGCAACCTGAAAACGTTGGGTTCAAAAACCTAGAAAATCCAAAATCAAACTATTGTATGATTACTCAACCCAACAAATTAAGCTTGCTGCGCTAGTAGGTTGGGTTGAGCTTTCGCGTTACCCAACATTGATCGGAGTGTTAGGTTTCACTTCGTACCCTGCCTTAAGCAAGCTACAACCCAACCTACGCTTATTAAATCATTTTAGTCTTGACAAGCCAGTTAAGGCATCAGACGCGATAAATCGCTGTCTCTGCAAAAGATTGATTATTGTAGAGACGGTGATTTAGAAACCAACGGCGAAAGTAGTAGAAAATCCCCGCGTCTTTGTGTCTCCGTGTCCCCGCGTCAGCCTCAATCATCCCCTTATTCAGCAACGCCGCCCTGTCTCCGATGAAACCATGACCTCGATGGTGACTACGCTGCGATAGCTATGCATAAATAGGTGTGATGGTTTCTATAACTGGATACACTAGTTATTGGATTAATCAACTACTCCCAGGGATAAATCTGCGGAATCTAGATATGAATTTTCTGTTAATCAGTTAAGCTGTTGTGTGAAGGTTATTTAAATGTTGGCTTAATTGTCCTAACTGTCTTAACTGTCCTTGCATTCTCATGAAAATTTTGAAATATTGAAAGTGTGAAGTGCGCTGAGATACGTTTCAAGCGACTTCCACTAAAGCATTTGTCAAGCTAGACGCTTCCAGCCAGCAAGCATATCTGCTGTTGCAATAGTATTCCGCCTCCGACTAATGTCTTGTGGCGAACTACTGTTGTGCTGAGTTGTCTTTTGTCTTGACAAAACCTGCACTCATTCATTTCTAGAATCCACTAATTTCAAGAGGACAAATCATGGTAGCTACACCCGTACAACAAAGTCAGACAATATCAGTAACTTATGGAACCGATGGTTCCAAAATTGTATCGGGAAGCACGACTCCAGGTGCAACAAAATGGGAGAAAAGTGGTGACGATGGTATCTATGTAACTATTGACACTAGTGCTGCTAAGTTTACAAAGACACCTATATATGTAACATCACTTGTAGGGCCTAGAAGTCAAGAGCAATGGGGAATCACAGGTGCTAGTTCTGTCTACGAGCCAACTACTACAAGCTTTTTTGTAGCTGTCAGGTGGGATAAAGACTTCAAAACCGAAATCCTGACACCAGAAATAGCCAATAGTAAAAAATGGTATATCAATTGGATTGCCATTGAGCCAGCACAAGAAACCAGCACTCAAACATCTTCCACAACTACTCGTCCAAATCAATTGCCAAATTTGGGTTGTGAGAATGAAAAGCAACTTCGTTCAGCTAGTGGAACAACTCCAGCCACTCAGATAAAATTTGTCAACGAAACTGCTTCTCTTGTAAAAGTTTACTGGGTTAAAGCTGATGGTCAGCGCCAATTCTTTAAAGATTTAAAATCAGGAGAATCGTTTACACAATCAACCTTTGTCGATCATGTTTGGGTGGTTACTGACGAAAAAGGCGGGTGCTTAGGTATCTACAAGGGTGAGAAAGATCCTAAAGATGCCATCATTGAAGGTAGCAAAACAGCATTTCCTACCCCAGGAAAAGACTACTACCTGATCTCCAAGCATAGCGGCAAACCTATAGCTGTGGACGGTGCTAGTACTGCCAATGCAGCCAAGATTGTACAGTGGGATAACCAAAAAGTCGATCACTTCAAATTCCAGTTACAAGATGCTGGTGATGGCTATTACTACATTGTCGCCAAGCATAGCGGTAGAGGTTTTGCTGTCAATGGTGTCAGTAAGGACAATGGTGCCAATGTCGTGCAGTGGGATAAAGTCGCGCAGGATAACCACAAATTCAAGTTACAAGATGCTGGTGAAGGCTATTTCTACATTATCCCCAAACATAGCGGTAAAACTTTAGCTGTCTATGGTCTCACTAAGGACAATGGTGCCAATATCGTGCAATGGGATTTGGTAAACCAGGATAATCATAAATGGAAATTTGAGGCTGTGTAGTTAAGCCTTTTGCTGCTCTCCTTGTCTTGAATAACAACTAAACTTGTTCTTCTTTGACCGACTCCTTAAATTTAGGAGTCGGTTTCTTGTGTTGATTTCCCCTTGCAAGCGAACACAGGTACGACTCTTCTCGCTTTTGGATTTACTTTATAAATAGGCTCTTATTGCGTCTTTACTCCTATTAATAAGCTGATTTAGCTAAAGTATAAAAATCAAATTTATTCAACATTTCCAAAAATGTAAATACCGCAGGTACTTGCAAACCATTAGATAAAATTGCAGTTGCAATTACTCTCTCAAGGGGTGCAGGTAAACTGTATACCTGTACCTTTGGCGGAATGGGTACGGCTGCTAAACGTGGCATAATAGCAGCCCTAAGTCCTTGATTTACCATACTTACAATTGTCGAATCTTCTTGAATGTCGGTAGCTGTATTTATGGGAATTGCTAAATTCTTAAGGTGGTTGTGAAGAATGCGTCCGCAAGGCGTACAAGGAAGTATAACTGGTGGATAAGCTGCTACATCTTCCCAAGAAATTGCTTTGCTGTTAATTTTGGCTTGTGGTGGTAGCAAAGCTAAATATTCATCTCGAAAAATTTCCCAAGTCTCAAACTCATCACTAGTTGGTAGACAGGTAATACCAATATCAGCACGTCCGTCACGCAAACATTGTTCTACATCGGTGAAAGTAGCACACTCTATAATGGTGACAGCAACTTCTGGAAACTGGTCGTGAAACTGAGCGATCGCTTTTGGTAATAAATGAGTAGCTACGCTGCGAAAAGCTGCAATTCTCACATGGCCGCCATGTAAACCTTTGTGTAGATTTGCTTCGTGTTGCATCATCTGTAGATGTTGCATTGCCTGACGTGCGTGATATAGTATACGCTCGCCAGCAGGTGTCAACACTGCACCGTGACGACCTCTAGCAAATAAAGGTACACCTAATTCTTCTTCTAAAGTGGCGATCGCATGGCTAATTGCAGGCTGAGAAAGCTGCAATTCTAAGGCTGCTTCACTAAAGTTACCACGTTCTGCTACTGCAACTATGGCTCGAAGTTGGGAGAGTTTCATGGTCAATTGACGAGAACAACGGTATACGCATCCTGACTTAATTGTCGCAAAAAGCTTGTATTAATGATTTCTCGTATCTATAAATTACATTTATAGAAGCTATGCAAGCCATGATTTGATTCCTCACTGCGAGGTTGCTACTGTTTTATTTATAGAGCAACTGTCAGGAATAATTTTATGAATAATCACATTAAATGTCTAGACGCAGAAAAAATAGACATAACTTCTAGCCCCTCATTCCAGAAAAAATTTAATTTCCAATTTTGGGAATCTCTACATAGTATTTGGGAAAAATTTGTCCAACAACTTTTAGCAGATCCTAACGAATTACAAGTTAAACAAAAAGTTGACCGCCACGGGAATATTTATTGGCAAGCCTACGACCCTGTAAGCGGTAAATCTTTTGCTTCCGGTTCGGAAACTGACGTATCTATGTGGATTGAACAGCTTTACAGATACTAAAATATGGCACAACTAACTTTGGTAATTGGCAATAAAAATTATTCATCTTGGTCACTTCGCCCTTGGCTAGCGATGAAACAATTTGGTTTGGAATTCGATGAAATTCGGATTCCGCTTTACGGTTCAGATTCTTCATCAAAAACTCGGCAATACTCGCCATCAGGAAAAGTACCTGCACTCTTACACGATACGCTAACTGTCTGGGATTCTCTTGCTATTTGTGAATATCTAGCTGAAACATTTCCGACTCTGCAATGGTGGCCAAAGGATAAAACAGCAAGAGCATTTGCTCGTTCTATTACTGCCGAAATGCACTCAGGTTTTCAAAATTTACGTCAGAATATGCCGATGAATTGCCGGACTAAATACCCTGGCAAAGGTTTAGCACTTGGCGTACAACAAGATATTGACCGCATTATTAGTATCTGGAAAGAATCGCGTCAAAAATTTGGGAATACTGGTAATTTCTTATTTGGCGACTTCACAATTGCTGATGCGTTTTTTGCACCAGTTGTCTTACGGTTTGTAGCTTATGATGTGCAGCTAGATGCAGATTCTAGAGATTACGTAGAGATAATTTTGGCACTAAACGCAATGCAAGAATGGATAAATGCCGCAAAAAATGAAACAGAAATTCTTCCCCAATACGAGTTTTAAGGAAATAGCAGGTACAAATATTCTAATTTTTCATGCAACCCAACAACATATTTCTGCCATTATGGAATTGACTTATTTGAAAGGTTAAGGGATTACGAATTAGGGCGATACTCCATAAACACTACAGGAACTCTGAGTAGTTTTTTAGCTAATTGTGAAAATCTAAATTTATCCTTGAGTGCAGGCGAGACTTTTGTCTTGGGGGTTTCTGGGAGGTCTGCAAAAGATATTGGCACAAAACCAAAGCGACTGTAAAACTCGGCCAATTGCTGGCCCAAACATTCAAGATAAAGTGGTTGCTGGCTTGTGTTAATCAAATGCTGGGTTAGTAAAGTACCCAAACCGCGACCTCTCCAAGCTGATGCAACTACTAAACTACCAAGTTCTTGTACCCCTGAGAAATTACGTAGCTGTCCACAGGCTACCAGATGGCCATCGCATTCAATTACCCAAAATTGCTGCCAATTTAATTGCGTTGGGTCGAGTTTCGCTGAAAACACCAGCAATCGAATCGACCACCGATCCCCAAAGGTTGCTTTGCGGAGCACACAGCCAGGTGGCAAAGATACATTACTTTGATTCATTAATTATGCTTGGGTAGCTGATATCACAATTATCGTGGCAGATTTTTGAGTCAGTCACACTCAAATCACTATCAATACTGCTTGGGTTTTGCATTTTGAACTCGGAATTTGGTTTGGGGTAAAGGGTAAAGGGTAAAGGGTAAAGGTTTGGTCTTTTCCTTTCCCCTTTAACATGAGTCCCTTTTCCCACCTCTTGCAAAAGTGTTTTTTGCAAGAGGTCTATTGAAATCACTATGCATTCTCTGGTAACAAATAATCAAGCAATTTTAAAAGTGTTTTGGATAGTAAATCTGTTCTTAGTTTTTCTTTAATGCTGATCGCTTTTTCGGCTTTACTAATTACTAATTATATATTTCCAGATTTTTATAACCATAGATAATTTTTACTAAATAATACTTTTGATAGAGGTGAAATCGGTAATAACTATATTCTAGATAGATGAAAACCTATGCCTAATTTTCTTAAGATTCTCCTAAGAGTAAATGATTAGGAATCTAATAATGTCTGAACAACAAAAATCTAGTAATGAAGATACTACACCTACCTCTTCTGGTGGCTACCAAACTACCCTTGACGAAGCTACCCGCCAAACTGGCAACGCTGAAAAAAGTGATGGAAAAACTTCTGCTACCCCAGAATCGCCAGAAAATGATACTGTACAAGGCAGCCCAAATCAAGGAACTGAGTCACGTTAATTAATTTAAACCTTCCCAAGTTTTAATTATTTTGTGGCGGTTTTGAATGATTTTAACCCAGTAATTTGAGAGTGGATATGTGGTGTAACCCCCGCCATTATCCACTTATTTTTTATGTTCGTTAACACAAGCAAAAACTTTACCAACTGCTTAAAGCTATGCAGTCGCTAAGCAGTGATAACTCTAATCAACAAAGGCGGCTTGATACACTTGAACCTCTGATTACAGAGAAATTTTCTTTGCTTGAGGAGTCCATTGATTTGTTTGAGGAAAAAAGTTTAGATAAGCCAACTCAAACAGCTATTGTTGGTCGCAGACATCAGCAACTAAATTTATTGATCGGGATGTTAATTTTTAGTTTTGAATTTTTTTATTTTGACCCTTGAGGGTTTGGCGTTGGACAAGTTTGATTAGCAAAATCACACTGATAAAGGTGCTGTTCTTGCCAACTCAGGGGAATTTCTATTAAGTCTCGCGTTCCTGTTATACCCTGCCCAATAAATAGCAATAAAGCAATACAATTTAAAATTGTATGGATGATGCGCCAGCGATGGGATTTATCTTGATAAATATCTTGAACAATTGCTAACGAAAAAATCATCAACAGTGCTGCGGTCATCCCAATATAAAAATGTGACCAGTACCACTCATTGTCACGACGAAATACTCCGTCCTGAAAGCCGAGAACTACCAAACCTGCACCAGTTAAAGTGGCAAAAACTCCTCGCCATACTCGCTGTTTAGCTCGATAAAGTAATGCTAGAGAAGCGATAACTCCAGCGAATATTAATAGAATAAAAGCAACTTGGACAGGCGTTTGATTCCACAATTGATTTTTGATAATATTTTTGCCAATGGGGTAAGATAATCCTATTAAAGTTACTCCCACAACTGCACTTGTTAACCACTCACCTAATTGCTTGTGTTCTGGGCCTACCACTGGAGGAATTTTGCTCTTACTTCCAGCTAAAATTTGCAATCTACGTTGACGTGTTTGCCAAGCAAAATGAACTACTATACCGATGAGCGGAAACACAAAGATAACTGCGATCGCTGGATGTAAAATACCCAAAATATCTGTTATTTGCATAGAACACCTTTTGATAAATTATTGATACCTGGTAGATTCAAATATTAATAAAAATCCGAATTCTTCAATGGCAGCGTTCTTTTTGCCAATTGTAGTAGTCATACCTGTAAGGTTGGTTAAATACTAAAATTTCATAGTTTTACTATGGGAAAATCCACCTGAAAATAAATTTTCAGACATTATAACATTAATAAAATTAATTTAAGCTGAGAATTTGCTTAATATTTATTTTTCTGATTTATAGCTGATATTCAGCAAACAAATATATATTTGGGTATTTTCTAAAAACTGAGGACTACAGCCAAAAAGACATACAGCAGAATTCAGAATTAGAATATGTTCTGGGTCTAGCTATCAGACCTAGATGGTGTACTTGATTAGCCGAAAATCTGCTGTAAAAACACTATCGCTTATAAAAAATTAAAATATTATTAAAATTTCTGTTATAATCTTTCAAAAACGAGTTGACAGCATCATATTTCATACTTTTTTCGGAGAAAAATTGTAGGCGAAAAAGGGCGAAATGTCAGAATCAAATTTTAGCTACAAACCATCCAAAACTCCTTTTGATAAAAGAGTTAACCAATTGCACACAGCAACTCTGGTTCTAGTAGGCATTATTTTTTTATTTACCATTGTTATAGTAGGTTGGTTTGCTGGTGAAAACAGAATTAGTGAAATTTTTGCTCAAGTTAATAATTGGCAAATGTATCCACCAATGTGGTTAAAAGTGCCAACAAACCAGGGTAAATATTTACTATTACCCACTATAGGATTTTTGCTTGCTGTGTTTGTAGTGATGAAAATTTCTCCACAACCGCGTATTTGGTCGCAACGATTAGTGGTAGTAATTTTAATCATTGTAACTTTGCGATATGTTCTCTGGCGATCGCTCTCAACTTTGAATTTAATAGATCCGTTAAATGGAGTATTTAGTTTAGGATTATTTTTCGCAGAGATGCTGGTGATAGTTAATAGCATTATTCAGCTGTTGTTCATGTTTGATATTAAAGAGCGCCACCAGGAAGCAGATGCGAAGTCTCTAGCTGTAGTTCGTGGTATTTTTGTACCATCTGTTGATGTTTTAATACCAACTTATAACGAACCAGTTTTTATTTTGCGGCGTACCATTATTGGTTGTCAAGCCCTAGATTATACTAATAAAAAAATCTATCTTTTAGATGATAAAAATCGTCCAGAAATGATATCCTTAGCGAAAGAATTAGGTTGTTATTATATAACACGCACTGATAATAGTTATGCTAAAGCAGGTAATTTGAATAATGCGATCGCTCAAATAAATGGAGAATTAATAGTAGTTTTTGACGCTGATTTTGTTCCCACGAAAAACTTTCTCGTTCGCACTATTGGCTTTTTTCAAGATAAAAAAATTGGTTTAGTGCAAACACAGCAAAGCTTTTATAATAGTGACCCTATAGCTCGTAATCTAGGCTTAGAAAATGCTCTCACACCTGAAGGAGAAGTCTTTCATCGGCAAATTCAGACAAGTCGCGATCCCTCAGGTAGTGCGATTTGTTCTGGTACATCCTTTGTGGTTCGTAGAAGTGCTTTAGAAGAAATTGGTGGATTTGTAACTGAGTCCTTAAGTGAAGATTATTTCACAGGTATTCGCTTATCTGCTCAAGGCTATCGTTTAATTTATTTAAATGAAAAATTAAGTGCTGGGTTAGCACCAGAAAACATTGCTGCTTATGCAACTCAGCGATTAAGGTGGGAGCAAGGTACAGTACAAGCGTTATTTATTAAAACTAACCCTTTAAAAATTCCTGGTCTAAACTTCATGCAAAGATTAGCTGGTTTAGGCGGGGTAGTGTATTGGTGTAGTAATATATCTCGGATTTATTTTTTGCTTATACCATTAGCATATTCATTTTTAGATGTGATTCCTATCAGATCAACTCCAGAAGGATTAATATTTTTTTTATTGCCTTATTATTTAGTCACTATTACAACATTTTCCTGGTTAAATTATCGTTCATCTTCAGCTTTTGTCTCAGATATTTATTCATTAATTATATGTTTCCCTTTAGCAATAAATTTCATTCAAGTTATGATTTATCCATTTGCTAAAGGATTTAAAGTCACACCCAAAGGTATAGTCAATAATAGCTACAGTTTTAATTGGAATTTAGCCCTACCTCTAGTAATTTTGTTTATCGTTAATGCTGTTACTTTTTGGCGAAATCTCGGAATTTGCATTTATCAAGCTTGGTGCTATGCGACGGTTTTACCAGAAACAGCGCAACAAATTACAGGTATCAGTTTGGGTTGGCTGTGGAGTATTTATAATTTAATACTAATTAGTATTACGCTACTAATTTTATTAGATGCGCCGAAAGCAGATATGTATGAATGGTTTGATTTACGACGAGTAATACAGTTAAAAGTTGGCGAACATAAATTATGGGGCGTGACTAGAATGATTTCTGAAGGAGGTGCTGAAATTGCTCTCACTCAGAAGTCCAGCGTTCATTTATTTGCTCATCAACCAATAGATATAGAAATTGTAGAGGAAAATTTACAGCTGGCGGGCGAGATTGTACATACTGCTATTAAAGACGATTTTTTAATAGTGCGTGTTAGCTTTAAATCAGTAAGTTTAAATCAATACCGCCGCCTTGTAGAAATATTATTTTGTCGTCCGGGACAGTGGAAGCACCAAAATACACCAGGAGAATTATATTCTCTGTTCTTGCTATTTAAAATTTTGTTGAAACCACGAATTTTATTTAATAAAAAAGTAGAGATAATACCGATGAAAGTTTCCAATGTCTGAGATTTATAATTGTGAATTCAATTTTGAATTTTGAGTAATTTCCAAACTGAATAATGATTGTCGCTATAGACAACCTCTGTTTTAGAATTGTAAGTTGTTTCTATTTTTTGACGCCAGATATCTGAAGGATTTAGTAAAAAAATCTCGGTGAATACATCAGGAATATTGGGAATAGTTTGGTCTTTTAGTAATTGAAACTTTACTTTTGGTTCTAAAAGATAGCTGAGGGAAAATACATTTCCATAATTTATTCCAGAAGCATCACTAATCAAAAGTGGATGATTAGCCTGATTAATAATTCTAGCAACTTGTGGATTACCATAGCTAATAACCTTACTCCACCATGTTTCCGCTTGGGAATTCACCCCATAAGAAACTAGTCCACAAATAATTACTAGTCCCAAGATTGTTTGCCAGATTCTTCGAGATACAAAACTCTCGTTCCTTATCTGGACAGCTAATAAATAGGTAATAGATAATTGAATGCCCAAATAAGAAGGTAACAAATAACGTTCTGAAAGTGAGCGTATACCGCCAAAAATTAAATCTGGTAGCATTAAGGGTAGGGCAGGAACCAGAATTAATATTACGATAAATAACCAATTTTTATAGTTAGTGTTTCGATAAAGAAAATAAATTGAATATGCAATCAAGCTGAAAAAAATTATTGTGATTAGATAACTAAGCGGGTTTTCAAAACCAAAGTTTAAATCGATAAAAATCCGGCTCAACTGTAGTAACCAAGATTTAATTAAAGTTTCTAGGGGAAATTGGCTCTTTGTCCATGCGGTTGAACTATTAAATTGCAAAAAGTTAGTTATTACAACTAATATCCAATGGGTGAAGGCTAAAAATCCTGCTATAGATGCTAGCAAATAAGCTTTTACTGTTCGAGTTAATCTAAATCTGGCAGTGATAATTACATAAATTCCATGAGCAACTGCTACAAATCCACTTAACAAAAACGTATAAAGACTAATTGTTAAAGTTACTGCATAAATTCCCCAGTTTAATATGTGTGGTGCTTGCTGTGTTGATTCCAATCTTAAGGCTCGTAAAAATGACGCATTGCATAATGAAATTGTCACTACCCAGAGAATATATTCTCGTGCTTCTTGGGCGTATACTAGATGAATAGGAGAGATTGCCATAATTGCGATCGCAATCTCTGATACCCATAATTCTGTTCTAAATAATTCTCGGCATAGCCAATAAATACTAGGAAAAATTAACAAGCTAATCAACACAGATAAACTTCTAATCGCCGTCACCGAATTTCCAAAAATTCCCACCCACAACCGAGCGATTATATAATATAGCGGAGGATGCTGTGGATCTTCCACTTCTAAAGACTTAATTGTATTAATTAAGCCTTTTTCCCCATTCAGACTTTGGAATTTAACAAAACTTTCTTTAGTAATTACACGACCAGTAAATATTTGCTCTTTTACTTCATTTGCTGTATATCCAGAAATCCGCAATGAAGTAAAAGTTTCATCATGCCAATAGACTTTACCATCAAGGTTAAAAAAACGAAAAAAAATACCCACCATTAACAAAACGGCAATAAGAAACCTTAACTTATTTTGAGTGAGTTTGAGATGCCGCATAACTAAATTTCACAATTAACAATTTTTAACTAATTACTTACTCTTTCTCTGGGCGTGAGCTAAATAACATCTTAGCAACCCAATACTGCTCGGATTTTGCATTTTGAACTCGGAATTTGGTTCGGGGAAAAGGGGAAAGAAAAAACCTTTACCCTTTACCCTTTACCCTTTACCCTTTTCCCCAAAACCCGACAAGTATTGCTTACCAACCTATAAGCTAGCAGATAATTTATTATTCATTGGCATATCACGTCGGCGTGAATTACGACGTTTAGTTAATTTCCAAACAGAATAATAATTATCACCGGAAAGAATATTTGTCTTGACGTTATATTTTTGTTCTATTATTTCGCGCCAATTGTCCGAAGGATTGAGTAAAAATATATCAGTAAACTCATTAGGAATTTTGGGAATTTTTTGATTATTTACCAACAGAAACCTTACTTTTGGTTCTAATAGATAGCTTAAAGAAAAGAGATTTTCATAATTATTATTTAAAGAATTACTAATTAAAAGTGGGCTAGTACTCTGATTAATAATTTGGGCAAATTTAAAATTGCTATCATTGATGCCTTTATTCCACCAAGTTACTGTTTGGCAATTAACCTTAGAAGAAATTAGACCACAAATAATCAACAACCCCATGATTATGTGCCAAATTGTTCGACGTGGCACGCTTCTATTATATAATTGCGTAGCCACTAAATAAGCAACAGTTAGTTGAATTCCTAAATAAAATGGGATTAAATATGGTTCAGTAAAAGATTGTATACCCCCGGCACTCAAAGCTGGTAGTATTATAGGCAGTGTAGGTACTACAATTAATGTAATAATAAATAACCAGACTTTGTAACTGGTGGTAAGACAAAGAAAATAAATTGCATATCCTACTAAAATTAAAAAAATTGGTGTAATTAAATAGGTTAGAGGATTTTCTAATGTTAAATTTATATCAAAAAAAATCCGACTAATCTGCATTAAGAAAAATGGAACTATATCTATCAAATATGACTGTGTTGTTGCTTTTTCTCCCGAAATCAAAAATTTAAAAAAATCACCGATCGCAACTGTCATCCAAGGCATAAAAGCTAAGAAACTTACCAGCGATGCTATCAGATAATTTCTCACAGTTTCAGTAAACTTAAATCTGGCTACGGCAATCACATAAATTCCGTGAGCAAGTGCGACAAATCCACTCCAAAGAAATGTATAAAGGCTAATGGCCAAAGTTATTGCATAAACACCCCAGCTACTAAAAAGATCTGGTGGTTGTTTTGTTAGTTCATCTTTATCTTGTAATTCTAAATGCACTGCTCGCAACAGTGAAGCGCTAGATAGTAAGATAGTAATTAACCAGAGAATATATTCTTGCGCTTCTTGGGCATATACTAAGTGAATTGGAGAGATCGTCATCAGTGCGATCGCTACACCAGGAATCGGTAATGGCACATCAAATAATTCTCGACATAACCGATAGACACAGGGAAAAACTAGCAAGCTAATGAACGCAGATAAACTTCTGATTGCTGTCACCGAATTACCAAAGACTTCTGTCCACAATCTAGCAATTATGTAATACAACGGTGGATGCTGAGAATCTTCTTTTGCTAAAGCCATAATTGTGTCATTTAAGCTTTTTGAAGAATTTGCACCTTGAAATTTCGCCAAACTTTCTTTAGCAATGACACGATTATTAAAAATTTCTTTTTTGACTTCAGTTATGGTAAAGCCAGAAATCCGCAATGAGGTATAAGTTTCATCATGAGAGTAAACCTTGCCATCAAGGTTAAAAAAGCGAAACAATACACTCATTGTCAACAAAAAAATAATTAAAATCCGCAACCAACTCGGCGCAAATTTGAGATGGTGCATAAGTTACATTTCCCAAAAATTTATCTAAAATAATCCAGTTTACTTGGTTAACGTGAATTCGACAGACCTCACCCACCCAGCCTCCCTGTCGTCGAAGGAGAGGGAGGAGTAATGAAAAATTAGCCTTTTTGCTCCCCTCTCCTTGAAGGCTACGGTGTACACACAAGTCTTAAAATTCCCACTAGTACTTGGTTTCATCATCTAGCTATCTTCTTGTGCCATCGCTCTGGAAGCCTGTCCGCAGCGAGGAGGAACGACGTTCGCGCAGCGTGTCGCAGACAAGCAATCGCTTTAACCACGGGATTATGTGATTACTTCGCTGGGCTATCGCTGCGCTCGTAATGACAATTTAAGGGGTCTATAACGCCTGAAACCCTTGCAGATAGTACTTGTGTGTACACCGTAGCCT
>JAVRCH010000133.1:0-33236 GCA_034530795.1 Nostoc sp. DedQUE12a | reverse complement strand
AGTTGTGGTTGGTGTTGTTGCTGATACTATTAGGAGCGATGACAGGATATTGGGGATACAGACCACTTGAAGATTTTACAGTCGTACACAGACAAAAGTTGATACAACTACTTTGCTTAGAGCCAACAATCAAATATCATTTAAAAGTAACGTTTAAACAAATCTTGATGGATTCCGCTTACACTCTCACTCCAGATATAATTGCTGCTGGCTTTCATGCCCTGTCTGAACCTTTGCGGATTCGGGTCTTAGAACTGCTGCGCTCTCAAGAACTGTGCGTGTGTGATTTATGTGAACATCTTGGCACTACTCAGTCTAAACTGTCTTTTCACTTGAAAACGCTTAAAGAAGCTGGCTTAGTTCGCTCTAGACAAGAAGGGCGCTGGATTTACTACAGCCTTAATCTGCCGCAGTTTGTTGTCCTAGAGCAGTACTTAGCAGAGTTCCGTCGCTTTAGCCCGATATTACCTGCTTCTCGCTGCTATGAATCTTAGTAAAATATTAAGTTTCTTTATTTACAACTATATAGATATAAATAGTTTACAAATCAATTTTTTTTGAAATGATGAAGATATACTTTTGATATGAGCCAGCAAAGTGAGGTCACTTAACACAACAACCAAGAAACTGGTTCTCGCGCTAGGGATGCTTGTGATGGAAAACAGTCTATTCAATTACACAGGCGATCGCCAAAGAGTATCAAACTGACCAAAAGAATCAAGTGCAGGTTGGTGCTCTTGTTCAGGGATGAATTAGGCTACTAAGCCCGGATTTCTCACAAACAATAAAAAGGGATGCCATAGTCATCGGTTGGACAAATTCAGATTTCCCTGTGGCATGGCTGGGATCGATCATAATTGGCAAATGAGTTAGCGATCGCAATACTGGGATTGCAGATATATCCAGGGTATTCCGTGTATATTGGCGGTCAAATGTGCGAATTCACCGCTCACACAAAATTACATTCGGATTACCTGCTGCCAAAATATATTCCGCTGACATTTTTAATCTCTAAATTAAAAATTTTTCATTTTGGGCAAAGGGCGCGGCTGAACAACAGTTAATTTCCTGCATCAATTAATTCAAAAAACTGCGAAATCTGTTTAGTTGAGCGAATGTGATAAACACTTTTGATGCTTTGAACCTGCTCGATATACTCACGATATTTTGGGGTTAAATATTTGTGACACAACCAAAGCACACGATAGCTAGTAAGGGAACTCTTCAATATTGGACTGTTTTTGGGCCAGCCTGCTGGTGGTTGAAAGTAACCTGTGATAAATCGTTTAGTTACCCACCAAAAATGTACATACAGCGGTAGATCGACAAAAATCAAAGTATCCGCCTCATCAAGGCGTTGCCAGAGAGTTTCCATGCAACCAAACCCGTCAATAATCCATTGGTCAGTAACTAAAATTTGCTTGTGGGCGCGTTTATAATCTTCATGGGGAACCTCACTACCTCCTGATTGATATTGAATCTTATCCAAAACGTGAAGTGGCAAACCAGTGATTTGGGATAATCTCTTACTGAGAGTTGATTTACCGCCTCCACTATTGCCAAACACTGCTACTTTTTTCATCGTCACTTTCCTTTTAGTGTAATCAAGTCAAATTTGGCACAAGTTTGTCAGTAAATAATAAAAGTTTGATTCATACTACTCTTATACTACAAATTATGTTGTTAGAAAATTTGTATTACTATATTTTGTTCTGCTGTCACCTACCCTAAGTAGGGAATTGTTTATTTTGCAACCTCTGGCGGTTTTGGTGCAATACGGTTCGGTTAAAGGGGAAAGGGAAAAGGGAAAAGGGTAATTTCAAACTTTTTCCCTTTTCCCAGCCCACATCAGAGATGAAAAATGCTTATCCGAACCGTATTGGGTTTTGGTATAGAAACTGCTGACCTTTGTAACAGAGCGTCTTTGCTTCAATCCCACGTTTAAAAACGTGGGTTCCCTTGGAGCCTTCTCCTTCAAAGACGCTACGCGAACGTACTTCTGCCTTCTGCCTTCTGACTTCTGCTGTCAGCACGGGGCAGATAATTCACTATCGGGCACAGTTGAATCAGTTCACCGTACAATATAAAACTGCCCTGGACGAAACCCAGAGCAGTGTTTAATAGGAGTAAATTATATGGGAGACTTATATTTGTGTCTCCGGTTTATGCATACTAAATACCGTTATAAGATAAGATTCACCTCAAGTTCTGTACTTTACGCAAAAAACAAATAATTTTCAAATTGGCATTACAAAGCTTAAAAGAGTTAATGATGGGGTGGCTTTTTGAATGTTTAGCTCAAGTGTGGAGCAATGGGATTTGCTGCGGTAGATGTTGGATAAAGCTCAAAATACTTTGTAGTAGTATTGTTAATTTTCGTGTGTTGCTTGATTTTTATTCCTTTTCCCCTTTCCTAATATGAGCTAGTAGTGCTAAATTCTATCTATTTGAATGCTTTGAGGTCATTTATGAACAAAGGTGAATTAGTAGATACTGTGGCAGCCAAGGTCAATATTACAAAAAAGCAAGCTGATGAAGTGATCTCAGCTTTTTTAGAAGTCGTTACCGAAGCTGTAGCGAATGGTGAGAAGGTAACCCTGGTAGGGTTTGGCTCATTCGAGCGGCGGGAACGCTCCGAGCGTGAAGGGCGTAATCCCAAAACGAAGGAGACAATCACGATTCCAGCTACTAGAGTGCCTGCTTTTTCTGCTGGTAAACAGTTTCGAGAAAAAGTAGCGCCTTAAGCACTAAAAATACATTTACTTTACTAGCGTTAATCTAATTGCTGTGGCTTTGCAGCGTTCGCCCTTGACGTTGGCGCAGCCATCTCTGTTATTAAGCCAGCATAAGGCAACCGATAGGTTAAGCGTGAGTATTGAATCGAAGATTTACAAAAGGCGATCGCTGCTTGCACAGCAAACGAACCAATCTCGGCTGGGAGTGCCTACTTGACCAACGGCATCTGCTGTCGCTTCCAGTGACGACGAGCTCGATCTTCGAGCAAGTAACGATATCAAACCCTAATTGTTACGTTTAAAGAGAATCTGCAAGGATTGGTCTCAAAGTCTTGTAAATATTGGCTTGCAAGTTTTAGAACGGGTCTAATGCACTAACACATTGGTGCTCCCTCATAAATATAATTACCGAGGTGAACTACTAGGTCTAAATCTTCTTGAGCCATATTTTTATAGGCAAGCATCATATCCTTGCTCCCAGTTTTGACAACAAGCGAAGGCAAAGCGGAAGCGATTAACGCGATCGCGTGGTTTAGGAGTGGTGCGAGTTCGTCCAATTGGGCTGACTTGATTACCGGCTCGGAAGCGCGATACATAAGCTAAAGAGATAACTAGAGAATTTGGGTTGGGCAAGAACTTTGTTCGACCATTGACTGGCGATCGCTACACCTGTTAAGGTACTAGCCCCAATCAAAACTTGTCGCCGTCTGAATCGACTTGATAGCAAACGCTCAAAGTTTAGTCTGTGCATATATCCTTAACTGCCTCCAGCATAGCTGGCTTCTGCTATATCTTTTTAATTAGCAGTTCCTCAGCTTGTTCTTATAGACAAGCTGAGAAAAGTAATTCGTTAATAGTCTAGTTATTGTCTGGGGTCAAAATTTTCTTGATAACTTTTTCTTTAAGCTCCAATTTATTTTGTTGAACGGCATCTAACTCTTTTTGCAATTCGGGTAAATGCTTTTTGATTTCCTTTAAAACTGTAGTATCTGTGTCTCCAGTGTTGACTACTGTATCGGCTTGTGCCAGTTTTACAGTATATTCAGCGATTTTACTATCAGAATCTACAATTGTAAGAATTGCCAAAAAGTTAGCCAAATCTGATAATTGCATATTTCACTCCTGATTTGAAATAAGAAAATTAGTTACCCAGCAATGACAAATTTGTTTACAGAAAGATTTACCTTTTAACAAGCTTTTGGGTATGCTTGTTCAACTTGATTCTTGAAGTTAGTTAATACTATTAACGTTCTTAAAGAAAGTGTATTCTTTCATGAGTTTTGCTGGTAGTAGCTATTAGTAAATAAACAGCTTTTTTACTACATTGACTACACTCATACATATTCTTAAAATTTAGGTAAAATTACAAGGACAGTTAAGACAGTTAAGCAAATTAATTGAGACAGTTAAGACAGTTAATATAAATCAAGTGTTGCTTATGTATAAAACACTTCACGGAAATACTGGCTTCAACATTCAAGATTTAGAACAGGCAGAGCAAAACAAAATATTTACCATTTCTCACAGCCGCAAACCACAACATCATCGAGAGCAACTCCACTACTTCCCCATCCGTTGTATCCCCACCCACACAAATCAGGTTGATGCAAAATATGAAGTCTTCAACTTACTGACTGCCTTCTCATGCTAAATTACTAAAACTTGAAGTTGGGAAACTCCGGTGGAATTCTGGGACTGTGCCGCAACTGTGATGGGATCGCCTAAGTCAGAATGCCAACTCTCAAGGTGTCCTCAAGACATACTCACCATCTACTCCCTGCGTTGCACGGGGAAGGAGTTCTCAGTTTGCTTTCTTTTTTTGCCACTTGTCCTGGCTTGTTCTATGCTACACCCGCCGAAGACGGTATACTATCTCGTATGAGAATCCCAGGCGGGATTATTAATAGCGAACAGTGCCGCGCGATCGCAGATATAGCAGAACAGTATGGCGGCGGCTATGTGGATGTGACTAATCGAGCTAACCTGCAAATCCGCGAAATCCGCACTCTTATCAATTCTGAAGTTCTCAATCACCTACAGGATATCGGACTCGGTTCTCGCAATAGCGTTGTAGACCACATCCGAAATATTATGACCAGCCCAACAGCTGGTATCGATCCCCAAGAATTAATTGACACTCGTCCTTTTGTTCAAGCTTGGGATAATTATATTGCTGCACATCCGGCGTTATCGGCACTTTCGGCAAAATTTAGCGTTTGCTTTGATGGTGGTGGGATAGTTAAAGTGAGCGATCGCCTAAATGATATCCTATTTGCCGCTGTCTTAATTGATGGTAATGTTTACTTCCGCCTCCATCTTTGTGCAAGCGCAAAGGGACAACCACCAAGCGATACGAAAATTTTGTTAACACCAGATGATTGTTTACCCGTCTTAGCAGCTTTAACAGATGTTTATCTAAATCATACTGATATTAATAATCAGCGTCGGCTACGTTTAAGAGATTTATTAAATACTTTGGGTTATGAAAATTATCTTCAGGAAGTTCAGCAACGTCTACCTTTTCCACTTTCGCGCAGTGAAACATACCTAGTTCCACAAAAAATAGATGCTAACTTTCAGCATCTTGGCATCCATCCCCAACGCCAAAAAGGATTATTTTACATTGGCGTTGTCTTACCTCTTGGACGAGTAAAGAGTGAACAAATGCGGGGTTTAGCAGATTTAGCAGCAAAATACGGCAGTGAAATCAGGCTAACCCCCTGGCAAAATTTACTCCTGACAAATATTCCTCAGCAAAATCTTACCGATGTTCAAAATCAAATTACTTTTTTAGGATTAGATTCCTCAGCCACCAATATCAAGAGTTCATTAATTGCTTGTTCTGGTAACAAAGGTTGTGCCGCGTCTGCCACCGACACCAAAAGTCATGCATTGGCATTGGCAGAATATCTTGAAAATCGCGTCAGTCTCGAACACCCAATTAATATCCATTTTACTGGCTGCCAAAAATCCTGCGCCCAACATAGCCAAGGTGACATCACCCTACTCGGTGTCAACCTTGAGGCAGACAATCAAACAGTTGAAGCCTATCACGTTTATCTAACTGACACCAACAGCAGCCATAAATTTGGCCGCGAACTATACCGATATGTCACCTTCCCCGAACTACCCCCATTAATAGAGCAAATCTTAGAAATGTATAAAATATCACGCCAAAGCTCCCCAACCCATTAACCCACCTCAACCCCATCTAAATTTCTAACTCTCTGTGCGCGACGCCAGATGCTTCTCTACGAGACGCTTCGCGAACAAGTCCGGAAACCGCAAGGCCGCACTGGCTCCTCTGCGCCTCTGCGTGAAAAAAATATTTATCACCAGTCAATCCAAAATCCAAAATCTAAAATCCCAAATTGAATGCCCGACTACATCCGAGACGCCAACGAAATTTACCGCAATTCCTTCGCCATCATCCGGTCAGAAGCTAACCTAGATGTGTTGCCGCCAGATGTAGCGAAAGTTGCAGTACGTCTCATACATGCCTGTGGAATGACGGATATCGTCACTGACTTGGGATATTCACCAACAGCAGTACAATCCGCAAGGGCAGCGCTAGCCGCAGGAGCAACCATTCTCTGCGATTGCCGTATGGTTGCTGAAGGTGTAACCAGGCGGCGCTTATCTGCAAATAATGAAGTTATCTGTACCCTCAACTATCCCGAAGTGCCAGATATTGCTAAAAGTCTGGATACTACAAGGTCGGCAGCAGCTTTAGAATTATGGCGATCGCACCTCGAAAACTCAGTAGTAGCAATTGGCAATGCCCCCACCGCCCTATTCAGATTATTAGAAATGCTTGATGAAGGAGCGCCGAAGCCTGCTATAATATTAGGCTTTCCTGTGGGTTTTGTTGGTGCAGCCGAATCAAAAGCCGCATTGGCAGCAGACAGCAGAAATGTACCATTTTTAACATTACACGGTCGGCGCGGCGGTAGTGCGATCGCCGCCGCCGCAGTTAACGCCTTGGCAACGGAGGAAGAATAATGAATACTAAAGGTCGTCTTTATGGAATTGGTGTCGGCCCGGGCGATCCAGAATTATTGACCCTCAAGGCGCTGCGGCTATTACGTGCGGCTCCTGTGGTAGCTTATCAATCAGCTACAGATCGTGAGAGTATTGCTAGGGGAATCGTGGCGCAGTATCTCACCGGGGATCAAATCGAGGTGTTATTTCACCTCCCCCGCGCCTTAGAACCAGAAAAAGCCAAGTCTATTTACGACAAAGAAGTTGAACCAATCGCCGCTCATTTAGCAGCCGGTCGAGATGTCGTGGTGCTGTGTGAGGGTGACCCCTTTTTCTATGGCTCCTTCATGTACCTGTTCACCCGATTATGTGACGAGTACCAAACAGAAGTTGTCCCCGGAGTTTCCTCACTGATGGCTTGCCCAGTAGCTTTGGGTGTACCTTTTACCTACTACAATGATATTCTCACAGTCCTGCCTGCCCCACTGCCAGCAGAAGAACTGACCACACAATTATTAATGACCGATGCAGCGGCAATTATGAAACTAGGTCGTCACTTTACCAAAGTGCGGGACGTTCTGCATAAATTAGGTCTAGCATCGCGGGCAAGATATATTGAGCGAGCAACAATGACAGAGCAACGCATTATACCCTTAGATGAAGTCGATCCCGCACAAGTACCGTATTTTGCAATGATTGTAATCCCAACTAAGAATCGACTATAAGACTCCTATTTGATTGGATGAAAAACTTAGGTGAAAAAAGGACAAGTTTTAGTTAATTACTAGGACTTGAGAAAAACTTGTCCATCTCAACAACAAGGCAACGGGGAACTTTTACCTTGTCCCCTTTTACCTCTGGCTTAGTCTTTTGGTTTACCTTTAGATTTGTCAAAGCCAAAACTGTAGACCATTGCTATTTTCACGAGATCGAAATAGGCAGGATGATTATCTTTATTGACAATTGCTAAAGATATCGATCCTGCAACTAAAATTACTAAAATTGGTGAGAATGCTTCACCTTTGATGCCGTTGCCGTTATCTGACATAATATAACCCCCTGTAATTTGAAACTATTGACTGAATCGAAATAAGCCAAAGGCATTATCAGCAAGCAACACCGTAAATTTGGATCAACGCCAAGACTCAAACATCATAGCGATGGCAAACAAACAGAATAATAAAACTGCAACCCGGAGAAACCAGATCCAGACATCAACAGATAGAAGGCTTTGAGCGAGGGAAAATGCACCGAAAACATGAAATATAATAAAAGCGATCGCAAAACCAGCTAAAGCTAACACCAAATACTTCAGTCCTTTCCCAGTCAAAATTAAAAGTGGATTGTGGTTATTTGTGCGCTCGGTTTTCATAGTTTCTTTCTTTTGTGCAAATGGGAGTTGAGCAAGAAACTTTTCATGCTGTTTGTTAGTGTTCATAGAATTTCCTTCGGGATAAAAAAACCTAAGCAAAAAGCCGGGGTGTAAGAATACACCACCGGCTTGTAAACTTCTCATTTATCAAAAGCCAAATGTCTTCAGAAAAATAGATATTGAATTTAATGACTTCACCAAGCTAACAGTCTTCTTAACTGTGGATAGCTGTGGCGATGTAGCGGTTATTTCCGATTTTGGAAATGCCTACAAGCTATCCAGGTTTCAAGAATGTGTTCGTGTAATTGTTGGATTTGTTGTAGTTCTTCTTGACTCAACTTGTGACGGTGGCTAATATGACCGCTCAGTTCTACAATGGTTTCGTATTTCCCCTTTTTACTAGAAATAGTTAACTGGCCGTGTTGAGTTTCCGACAATGTTTCAATCAGCAAAATGCTCATGTGAGAAAAGACTAACGGTAACTCAACTGGATACAAATGTTTGGGTTTTACTAAAATTTCTGGGCTACTTCTTTCTTGTGGTTTCAATGCTGGTAAGGTTTCTGGGGATTGTCCTCCTATTTTCATGAAGGTTTTGATGGCGTTAGAACTCCTGAGAAAGTCTGGGAGTCGTGAGAAGCTAGTCATGTTAGTTGCCCCCTGATGTTGGCTGTTGAGTTTAGACCCTATCTCTATATCTCACATATAGGTATCTGTGTATAAGGTAAACAATCTATATTAAAAAAGCAAGCAGTTAACTGAACTATTTTTTTAATAAACATCCACTTTTGTAAATATATATATAGTTTTTTTTTGATTTTATCTCACGTAGATATAAAAAGTTATACTGTAAGTAGGTTTTTATACAAAAAAGATATTAATTTAGATGGTTTGACAGGAAAAAAATAACTATATTTTTATTTTTTGGTATAAAAATATAGAAAGACACTGAAGTAAAACTGAAATAGCATAGCTAGGAACTAGTAATGCAATTGTGTAGTTACTGTAAAATCTAGCAAAATGCTAAATAAAGCTCTTTTCTAAACTTGAGAGTCGTGTTATAAGAAAATATTCTCACATACTGATAAGTCAAATATATTGTGTGGAGCTTAATTGTGTGGAGCTTAGATGAGATGAACAGCGCAGCTGATATGCCTTTGGTTCCTGATGATTTTATTACAGGAGTCGCCAATAAACACGGGGTGACGAAAGCAGAGCTAGATGCCTTATTGTTAGCATTAAACAATTGTTCTGGTGCGAAAATTGCCGAGAAACTGAAGATTTCTCAAGCAGCGGTGAGAAAAAGACTAGGAGAAAGCTACCGCAAATTAGGCATAGAAGGGAGCGGGAATAAAAAAATTTCTGATTTGAAACAGAAGCTATATGCTCAGTATCAAGGTACTCACGAAAATGTGATTTCTTCAAAAGAAGATTGGGGTGAAGCAGTTGATGTAGAGGGTTTTCGGGGTCGAGAAGCAGAAATTCAAGATTTAGAGGAATGGATAGTCAATGATGAGTCACTACGGTGTCGGTTAGTAGCAGTATTAGGAATGGGTGGAATTGGTAAGACTGTTATCGCGGCTAAAGTTGCCAAAAAAGTCCAGCCACAGTTTGATTATTTGATTTGGCGATCGCTCCGCAATACTCCACCATTGGATGACATTCTCACCCAACTTTTACGTTTTTTACCTAATGATTCAGAAGATTACTTAACAGCTAGTGAAAATAACAAAATACTTTTACTAATTGATACTTTAAGAAAACATCGATGCCTAGTGATTTTAGATAATGTTGAATCAGTGCTACGTAGTGGCGAAGGCAAAACTCAAGAATGGGCTGGTGAATATGAACCTGAGTATGAAAACTATGGCTACTTTTTTAAAAAGGTGGCAGAAGCATCACATGATAGTTGTTTATTACTAACTAGTCGCGAAAAACCAAAAGAAGTAGCTGCCCTAGAAGGAAAAAAACTGCCAGTCAAAGTTTTGCAATTATCTAGTTTGAATTTAGAAGAAGCTAGGGAAATTTTGCAGGATAAAGGGTGCAATTGTAGTGACGAACAATTGGAAGAACTAGTCACAAGATATTCTGGCAACCCTTTAGCATTAAAGATAGTTGCCACTACAGTTTATGATTTATTTAGCAATAACATTACAGAATTTTTAAGAGAAATTCAGGAAGCAAACGCTGTCTATGGAGATATTCGCACACTTTTAGATACGCAATTTAACCGCTTGTCGGAGTTGGAAAAACAAGTGATGTATCGGCTGGCGCTTCATCGGGAATATGTTTCTCTGACACAACTGAAAAATGATTTCCAAACCACAGACGCCGAGTCCAAAATACTAGAAGTTATTGAGTCATTGTTACGGCGATCGCTAATTGAAAAAGAACCAGCCGCCAGCAGATTCCGCCAGCAATCTGTGGTCATGGAATATGTTAGTAAACGCTACATCGAGCAGTTTACTCATGAGTTTAACGAAAAAAAAAACTGGAGTTTGTTAACGCCCACCCTTTAATGCAGGCGCGATCGCTTGATTATATCCGGCAAACACAAGAACGGCTGATACTAGAACCCGTTAAGCAAGAGCTAATCAAAGCTTTTGGTTCAACAACACAACTAGAATCTTATTTACGACGAATACTCAGGACTTTACAGCAGGAGTCGCCCCCAAACAAAGGTTATGCAGCTGGTAACTTAATCAATCTATTGCGACAACTTCAGATAGATAAATCCCAGCACGATTGTGAGATTAATTTAAGTGGGCGTGATTTTTCTGGTCTGACTATTTGGCAAGCATATCTCAAAGGTGTCTACTTACAAGACACCAGCTTTGCCAATGCCGATTTAACTGGTTCCATATTCACAGAAACCATGTCTAGTATCGTTTCTGTGAGATTCAGTCCTGATGGCAAATTGTTTGCTACAGGTTTAATGACCGGAGAAATTAGGCTATGGCGCACTTTTGATAATAAACAACTTCGCATTTATACAGGTCATACTGCCTGGGTTTGGGCTTTTGCCTTTAGCCCAGATAGTAAAATCCTCGCCAGTGGTAGTGCTGATTACACAATTAAACTCTGGGACGTACAAACCGGCGAATGTCTGGACACACTCAAAGAACATACTAATAAAGTTTACTCAGTAGCTTTCAGTCCAGATGGTGCTTTTTTAGCTAGTGGCAGCGAAGACCAAACTATTAAAATCTGGAATGTTGCTACAAGAATTTGCCAAAAAACACTCCTTGGTCATGATGGTTGGGTGTGGTCGGTCATTTTCAGCCCGTCTACAAACGACGACAATTTACACTTGTTACTGGCTAGTGGTAGTAGCGACAAGAACATTAAGTTATGGGATGTTAATACAGGCAAATGCTTGACAACCTGGAATGGCCATAGCCGTGATGTTTACTCTGTAGCCTTTAGTCCAGATGGGCGAATACTAGCCAGTAGCAGTGGAGACTTTACCCTCAGACTGTGGAACGTAAATACAGGTAAATGCGAGCAAATATTGGAAGGACATAGTAAAAAAGTTTATTCTGTAAGATTTAGTCCCGATGGGCAAACCCTAGCCAGTGGTAGTGAAGACAGAACTATTAAATTCTGGGATCTTCAACGGGCTGAATGTTTGAAAACCTTACAAGGTCATTATAGCCAGGTGTGGGCGATCGCCTTTAGTCCAGATGGTCGCACCCTGATCAGTTGCAGCGACGACCAAACAGCTAGGCTGTGGGATGTAAATACAGGTAATTGCCTCAATGTATTGCAAGGGTATACCCGTGATGTCTATTCAGTCAAATTTAGTCCCAATAGTCAAATCCTTGCCAGTGGCAGGGATGACTACACCATTAGTTTGTGGAATTTACAAACAGGAGAATGCTACATTCTTAGAGAACATCAGGGACGGATTCGTTCTGTAGCCTTTCATCCCAACGGGCAAATACTCGCTAGTGGTAGTGCTGACAATACTATCAAACTTTGGGACATTACAGACATTCGCCACAGCAAATGCATTCAAACCCTCACAGGACATGGTAACTGGGTGTGGACAGTTGCTTTTAGTCCCGATGGGCAAACCCTAGTCAGTAGTAG
Organism: Nostoc sp. DedQUE12a; assembly: GCA_034530795.1. Taxonomy (GTDB): domain Bacteria; phylum Cyanobacteriota; class Cyanobacteriia; order Cyanobacteriales; family Nostocaceae; genus Nostoc. The sequence continues at coordinate 21,057 of JAVRCH010000133.1, read as the reverse complement.
CGAAGACCGCAGCATTCGCATTTGGGACATCTCTAGCGGAGAGTGCCTGAAAAAAATTAAAGGGCATAGCCATTGGGTGTGGACAGTTGCGTTTCATCCTGATGGCCATACTCTAGCCAGTGGTAGCGCTGACAGTCAAATTAAACTTTGGGATGTCGCCACCGGAGAATGTATTCAAACTTTCACAGACCATCAAGACATGATTTGGTCAGTGGCATTCAGCCCTGATGGGCAACTTTTAGCTAGTGGCAGCGAAGATCAAACTGTCAAGTTATGGAATCTTCCCACGGGCGAATGTATTCAAACTTTAACAGGGCATGATAAACAAGTCCACTCAGTGGCATTTAGCCCCAACGGTCAGATTTTAGCTAGTGCTGGTGCTGATACTACGGTTATTCTCTGGCAAGTTAGTACGGGTGAGTGTGTAGAAATACTGAAATTGGGACATACAGCAGCGATTCGTTCTCTAGCTTTTAGTCTTGATGGCAAGTTATTGGCTAGTGGTGGTGAAGACGAGAAAATTCAGCTGTGGGATATGCAAACTTGTAGCCGATGGCGATCGCTTAAACCGGATCGCCTGTACGAACGTATGAATATTAGCGGTACTACAGGCTTGACTGATGCTGAAAGAGCTTCTTTAAAAATGTTGGGTGCTGTTGAATAAACTCTGAGCTTGCAGGCAATAGGTTTCTCAAAAGTGAATACATTGATGATGAAATTTTGTTTCTAAAATCCTTCTGAGGATATATGAATATAAGTACATCATTCTGTTTTTCTGTTCATTTATTGAGATAAATTATTGAGTCTTTTTTGCTTTTTCCGCTGACATGAGGTTGACGTAAGTAAACTCAACATTATCAAGATTTGATTGGGTTTTGCTTTCGTTCCAACAAATCTAATATTATTTTTCAATTACCAGGGTATTACGCCGTCAAAAAACAGTAATTTTAGGTGTATAGCAGTGTTATTATCTGAAACTAAAAGTCAACAAAGCTCCATTGATGTTAATTCAGCAAAAATTGTATTGATTGGCGAATTTATCAAACACAGAAGTTTTAATGGAGCTAACAAAGCCTTGCCAGTTTTAGCTTCTAGTTTAGTGAATGCTGGATTTACTCAAGTTGTACAACTAGATTTAGAACGTCTTGATTTGAATCTCGATTGTGTTTTAGATGAAATCATAAATGCTGATTTAATTATATTTGCCGGTTGTCTGACAACTCAATGGCCAGAAATTGACGAGCATAGTAGAGAAATTTTTGTAAAGCTTCAAAAACATGGTAGAGAAACTGTACCAATTTTAGTTGGTGGCTATGCAACTAAAAGTGTTGAAGATATTGCCCGTATTACACCTTGGATTACAGCTTTTTGTGATGGTGAAGGGGAAGAATCAATTGTAGAAATTGCTCATACCATTGCCAGAGGCAGTTTCTATGAAGAGATGAAATACCTGCCGGGATTGTGTTTTATGAATCAAGACGGTAAATTTCATCGCGTTACTCCTGACGATCGCACAAATGCCGTTTTTCATCGTGCCATCGCACCAAGAGTTAATAACTTTGATGATATTGACCAAAACTTTGGTTTCATCCATGTACCACAAATACATGATATGGATATTTTTAAATCTTCAGATAAAAGACAATTAAAAACAGCCCAACTCTTTACCCAGCGAGGATGTGCTTGGGGATGTGATTTCTGTAATAAAAGTAGCGAAAGTAATCATGTCGTAAGATTAAGCGAAGCCTCATTTCGCAGGCAATTAAAGCAATTAAAGGAACGTAATTATGAAGCAGTTTATTTAGATGTCGATACTTTTACAGTTCACGATAAAGCTGCAAAAAGGGAAGCAGAGATTCTGAAAGAAGAAGGATTTATTTGGGGTTCAAATACTAGAATCGATCGAATAAACTACGAACAGATGTGTTATCTAGTAGCACATAACTGTGTATATATGTTTTTTGGGGTTGAGCATACCTTACCAGAAGTCTCATTAGCTAGCCACAAATTTAATGGCTCTCTTGCAAGTCAAATTAAGCAAGCATTTGATTATCCAGCCAAGATTGCAAAAGTTTTTGAAGATATGAATAAAGCTGGATTACCTAGTAGTTATTTTTTGATTTTGGGGTTACCAAAAGCCAAACTAAACGATGAAAAAACTGAGATTATCGGTTATGAACCGACAACTTTTGCAGACGATATCGAGGCAATTCGCTTTGGTCTCGAAAAGTGTAACCCAGATTTTTTAAATTTCAATGTTTTACGATTTATGCCTGGGAGTAAAGCTGCTGATACGGTTGGCGATCGCAGCTACTCATGTGTACGTCCATCAGGAAAACAGCCAATTACTGCTGGATACTTCTTACCACGATCTGTCAAGTATTATGGCTACCCCCAGTCTCAAAAACACGGTGTTTACCGACTGTGTGAATCAGTTAGCCAATATCAACCTATTACAACTGCCATAAATCCCCAACGGGTTTACGATACCATCTTCTATACCATGCAGTTGATTAACGCCAAGATTGATGCAGGTGGTAAAGCCACAAAGTTGTTTATTGATAGAGACTTATTAGCTTTAGGTTTAGTTAGTCAAGACGAACAGGGAAAATATACGATCGCACCTTTAGAAGATTTTGCCAATATTTAAGTAGTTGGCGTAGATATAGCGAACATATTGTTGGCGAATTAAATCCCAATTAATAGCGCGAGTTAAAATCGGTTGCAAGGGATTGTTCAGGGCATACATTTGATTACCGATGTCTGGTTCTACAGCATCGAATGGATATCCCCTGGCATATCGGAAAAACCTGACGCAACTGGCACAGGCGATCGCCATATAATGGCGTATTTAGAGGAAGTGAAACAATTTATCAAATTATTTTGTTTCATTTATAACAAGTGTGGCGCACCTAAACATTTTCCACTGAAATCTATCTGGAATTGAAATACTGACTAAATTCTAGAAATTCTGACTTCTTGTGCCGAAAAGTGTATCTTGAGAAAGATATTGTGAAATTTACTATTATGTTTAAATTAGCACGCAGTTGTATGTACTTAACTAGTAGTTGCTATACAAGGAAAACAGATGTCTGAAACTACATCAAATTCAGAAATGCTATATCGAGTTCTCGGTAGTACAAATGAGAAAGTTTCTGCCATCGGACTCGGTGGTTGGCATATTGGCTTGAAGCACGTTGATGAGCAACTCGCAATCCGAATTGTTCGCACGGCCATCGATCGCGGCATTACTTTTATGGATAATAGCTGGGATTACAATGGTGGAGTTAGCGAGATTCGCATGGGAAAAGCACTGCGCGATCGCTACCGTGACAAAGTGTTCCTGATGACGAAAATTGATGGTCGCTCCAAGAAACTAGCAGCAAAACAACTAGACGAATCACTTCAACGTTTGCAAGTTGATTACATCGATCTTGTTCAGCACCACGAAATCCTTCGCCATGAAGATCCATATCGAGTTTTTGACCCAGAAGGCGCCAACGCTGCTTTGATTGAAGCGCGAGAAGCTGGTAAGCTGCGATACATTGGTTTTACTGGACACAAAGACCCCTACGTACATCTGCATATGCTGGAAGTTGCAGCCAGTCATAAATTTAAATTTGATACAGTGCAGATGCCGCTGAATGTGATGGATGCACATTATCGGAGCTTTGAAAAACTGGTTTTGCCAGAACTAGTCAAACAAAACATCGGCGTTCTTGGCATGAAAAGCCTAGCAAACGGTATACTTTTACGCTCAAATACTGTAGAGCCAATTGAGTGTTTACACTATGCTCTGAATCTGCCGACATCGGTTGTAATTACCGGAATTGACAGTATGGAAATTCTCGAACAAGCCTTGACAGCGGTGCAGACATTCCAGCCAATGGATGAACAACAAGTGCGATCGCTCCTAGCAAAAACAGCAAAAGCAGCATCAAGCGGCGAGTTTGAGCCATTCAAAACTTCATCAATTTTTGACAGCACCGCCCAAAATCCAGATTGGCTAGGTGATGAGCCACAACGCATCCAACAATTGATGCCAGGTTAAAGAAGAATACAGAATACAGAATTCTGAATTCAGAATTAAAGATCGGTATGAAACTGTTGCCTGTTCCCTATTCCCTTCTACATATCGTTGTTAGAAGCATTCAGAGCATAATCAGCTGCTGCTTGGGCGCGACGGCGGCTCATTTTTTGTTCATAATCATCGTAGGCAATACAGATCCAAATTAAAGCCATGAATAAGATAGTTTTGTTAAAGCTTTCTGCTCCATTAGGAAATAAACTGCCAGCAGGTATAATGCCAAATGCCAAAGTAATACTAAACGTCATTAATATTAGTAATAGACCTGTCCAACGCACCCAATAATTAAGAGCAAATAACGCACCCAAAACGATTTCTGCTAAAGGTAACAACCAGGCATAGGGAATGGCAATTAACCAAGGTAGTGGCCCCAATCCTTCCCATCCCGATGGAATTCCAGGGCCAATTATTTGCAGTTTTTGAATTAAAACAGTTTGGTAAAAACCGTTAGGAACGCTAAAGTTGAGATAGTTAGCAATACCAGAAAGAAAAAAGAAAACACCCATCGTTACGCGACTGACAACAACAGCCGTCCGCAGGTTGAGTAAGTATTTCATCAGTGAACTCCTAAAAATGAGATTGGTTTGGATAAAGTGTTGACTGTTGGCCCTTGGAGTCATTCTCCTTTTGCTCTTGTATCTTTGGGTCTTTGCGTCCCCATGTCCCCGCGTCCTTTAACGAGAAGGCGGTGTTAAGCGATCGAGTAAGGTGGGTACACCTGTCCAACCGAAATTTTGTTGGAATTGCATCGGGAAAGCAGCCCGCCAGACGAGGGGAGTTGCCAAAATTAGTCCAGCAGCGACGGTTGCAACGCCATACAGTAAAGGAGTCTGTCCTAACTGCATGTGAGAAAAAGGGCGATCGCGCCCGAATAATTCGTCAGTTAGCCACTCGGTTGTGGCTTTGCGATTATGTGCAGAGTTTGGTAGCAGTTGTAAATATGTTGCTTCCCGAATGAGATGGCCTGGCTGCCCTTTAATCTGGACTTTGTTAAACAAATTAGCAACACCTTCATTGAGTCCCAGTTTCATCAAAGTACCGCGCATTTGGATTTGCACGGATGTGGCGGGTTTACCTTCCCCAAGCCGCTTGAGATTGTGAGCGATCGCTTTTCCCTGTTGATAAGCAACTTGGGCTGTACTTGGTTGGGGATTACCGCTATCTGTGGCACAGTCTCCAGCCGCAAATATTTCAGGAAAATCAGGTAGTTGCAATGTAGATGTTACCAGTAACCGACCGCGATTCTTTGGCACTGGTAAGTCCATCAACAAAGGATTGGGAGCAGTTCCAGCAGTCCAAGCGATGGTTCCAGCAGGTAAAATTTGGGTTTGCTCGTGTTGACGGTACTCTATACCATCTGCGTGAATTTTGGTGACAGCCGCATCAAATAAGAAATCCACAGGAACCACCCGACGTTTAAGCGCCCGTTGCACTGTACACCGCAAATGACTATTCACATCTCCTTTGAGGATTTCCCGACTGCGGTTAACTAGTACCACCCGAATTTCATCGGCATCACCGCCCAACTCGTCGTACCAAATGGGTAGTAAATCTGCTAATGTACAAGCCAGTTCAATGCCAGCTGGCCCTGCCCCAATGATGGCCACAGTCAGCAGTAGCCAACGACGTTGTGAATCTTGAGTTTGAATTGCCTGATGCAGCCTGCCTCGCAAGTGTTTTCGTAAAGCCATCGCCTCTTCCCCAGAGGTAAAGGGCATGGCATATTCCGCTGCACCGGAAGTATCGAAGTAGGTTGTTTTACTGCCCAGTGCTAATACTAAGTTACCGTAGTCAAAAACCTTTCCAGAGACGAGGATGACTCTGCGTTGATGTGGGTGAATCGATTCCACCGTGTCCTGCACAAAAGTAACACTACTATCAGCTAAAAGCTCTTTGTAGCGGGGGTAAACTTGTGTGCTGTGTAATTCGCCGCTTAATAATTCATATAATAGGGGTTTGAAACTAAAGCGATCGCGTTGCTCAATTAAAATAATAGGATGCGAGTAATTTTGATGGCTTAAGTGCAGAGCTGTAAACAGTCCAGCAAAGCCACCACCCAGAATGACTGTGGGATGAAATGCTTGCTGCATAGGTGTAAGAGTTACTGCGAGTGAACTGCTCTTAGTATGCCGACACCTAGCAACACTTAAGTTATGAAAAAATAAAGCTTAACTGAAAAATTCCAGGGAATTTCCAACATAGTTTTCACTACTTTCTCAGCAATAATTCAGATTATCGAGTTACTCAAACCTCAAGTTCAGATCCCCGACTTCTTTGAGAAGTCGGGGATCTCATTCTTCGACATAGCGGCGTGGTGTATAAACCCAAACATTACCATCGCTGCGCTTGATAATTCGGGTTTTTGTGGAACCCACGAGAATAACAGTCCGCATATCGGCGGTAGTTGGTGCTAATTCCTCAAGTGTTATCACCTTCACAGTCTGTCCTGGTCTGCCGAGATTTCGTCCTAAAACTACTGGTGTATCCGGTGTTCGGTGTTGCAACAAAATATTTCTCGCTTCTGCCAGTTGCCAAGTACGGTCTTTGGAAACAGGGTTGTAGAAAGCAATTACGAAATCAGCTTCGGCAGCAGCGGCAATTCGTTGGGCGATCGCCGACCAAGGCTTTAGGATGTCAGAAAGGGAAATTGCACAGAAGTCATGCCCCAGAGGCGCACCAATGGCGGCAGCCGCCGCTTGCATCGCTGAGATGCCTGGTGCCACATGAATGTCGATGCTTTCCCATTCCGGCTTAGCATAGCGATCGCATACTTCAAAAACCGCTGTTGCCATTGCATAGATACCAGGGTCGCCAGATGAAACCACGGCTACATATCGCCCAGATGCAGCTAAATCCAGCGCCATCTTTGCCCGTGCTTCTTCTTCGCGGTTGTCGGATTCATGACGTTGCTTGCCATCACCGAGAGAACCGATTAAATCTAAGTAAGTTTTGTAACCGACTAAATCAGTTGCCGACTTGAGTATTTCCTTGACTTCCCCAGACATCCACTCTTGACCACCGGGGCCTGTGCCAATAATCGCTAACCGTCCGCGTGCTTGACCAATGGTGTTGGGGTCGATGGGCTGCTGGGCAATGGCGATCGCAATATGAGCAGCAGAAGATATAGGAAATGTGCCTGTGGCGGCGATCGCTATGGCTTGGACAAGGCTATAACCTTGTGAAAGTAACTTTTCTAGCTGATTTGAGGTGAAAAAGCGAACAGGCACTTTCAAGGCTTTAGCTACCGCGTGTATCGCTGGATTGGCAGCGGTAGTGATGGGTGCAAATATGCCAGCGATTGATGCTCTTTCAAGTGCGGCATCAGCTAATAGTTGATGTACTAGAGCTAGTGTTTGGTCTGTATAATTAACAGTGGCATCAATGGCGATCGCTATAGTTGCAGGGTGGTAGACCAGGTAGTTGGCCGCAGGAGTCACCAAACGTTCTGTAACCTGAATTGTCAAATCTCCATTTGCATTAATGGGCAGTTTGCTATCGCTCAACCAAGGTGCTGTGCCTTCTAGTTTGACTTGTGCCCCAGCAAGCAAATCTGAGATAAATTTTTTGGCATCCTCTGGGTTCGCTAAATGGTATCCGGAGGGAGGAGACAACAGCGCTGTGCCCAAACGTAAATCCCCCGTAGTAGTAATTGCAGGTTTGACATCAAGAGCTTGGGCAATGCGGCGTGCCAAATCATTTACCCCACCAAGTCCGCCCAAAAGCGGGACAACAGCACTACCATCTTCAGCCACAGCTAGCACAGGTGGTTCCTGTCGTTTGTCAGAGAGCATCGGAGCTAGCGTCCTAATCAAAATACCAGCGGCACAAATGCCAATCAGCGGCGTTCCCTGAGCAAATAACTCGCGCAGCGTTTCGCCAAAATTCCTGAAGCTGACATCAACCCCAGACGTGCGACCCTCTAAACCATATAATGTCGAGCCAGGTAGGACGCTGATTATTTTGCGTGCTACTGCCACGCTATTTTGACCTAATACTATAATGGCGGGTGCAACGTTCATCATTAATGAATTACAGATTACGAATTCTTCAATTAGTACTTTAAATTCATAGCTGACTAAATATTTAAATGATGAGGGAGACAAGGAAGTGTGGGGAGTGTGGGGAGATGGGGGAGCGTGGGGGGATGGGGAAGTGTGGGGAGAAAGAGAATTTATGCCCTCGTCTCTTCCCACACCTCCCACCCTTGCCACACTCCTGTTTGCCCAATGCCCAATGCCCCATGCCCCATGCCCAATATCAATTAGCTTTACGCTCTTTGAGTACCCGATCTAGCAAGTCTCTTGCAGGTTGCGCTTTAGCCAAGGCTGCTTGATGGTCACTATGAGCGCGAACAAGGCGAAAAAGACTGCTCACACCTGTTTTGAGTTGCTCAAGTTCTTCGCCAGTAACCAGTTCTCCATCGAGCATTCGTCCAATCAAGGGTTTGATATCTCCCACTTCTTGGCGGACTTTTTGGAGCTTTTCTACAGAACTGAGTAAGGTTTTTAGCGAATTCAATATATCATCAATATCTTGGCCACCCTCCACTGACTCAAGTTCTTCTTCACTTGTTACAGTATCTTTGTCTGAAATTGTAGGTAATTCCTGTGCAGAAGTTTCACTTTTAACCCCGTTTGCTCGTGCCATTAATGTTTCCTCAAGGAATTTTTCTTAGTGTATCGCTTCTTCTAAGTTTCTCAAGATAATATTGTCATAATTCGTTAAATAACTACGAATAAATGTCTAAATAAAAAAACTGATACATAATCTTTTATATTTTTCATCTCTTTGCGGTCTCCGTATCTGAAATAGTTCATTGGTTAAACACGGCGATCGCCTCTTCTTTGTTACTAATATAATTCAGAATTAAAACAGTATTTATACCAGGCTGGGTTTGACGCTAAGTTTATGTACTTTTATGAGATTGGAAATAGAAGACGCAAGCAGAAAAAGTTTCCCTTGCCTTCTGATTCCTAATGCCCTCTACAACTTTAAATTGCTCTAAAAAACCCACTAAATGCCTGATCGCTATCTTCGCGATCAAATACAGCAGCGAATTGCGGATGAGTAATCGCCCGGCAGGCGTAACTTCGATATAATTGGGAGAAAATCTAATAAAGCCGTCGGTTTCTAACTGTTGCAGTTCAAATTATTCTTGAGAAAAATATTTTGCAAAATCACAATCAAAGCTCAGATGATATTTTTCTTGAATCTTATCTGGTGATAGTTGAAACTGACACATCAATTCCATAATCACTGTGCGGCGAATGATGTCATCGCTATCGAGTATGACTCCCCTTTCAATTGGCAATTCACCACTATCTATCGCCCGAAAATAATTTTTCAAAGATTTATGATTTTGCACGTATACATTATGCAGCATACTAAATAAATCAGACTGCGGTTTAGTAATATATCCTTGAAAGTTGCGGTGCAGTTGCTCACTACGTTGAGCGATCGCCATCAATAAAACTTGCCACCTGCCGAATACTTTAGACTTCTTGCAGAAGTCGGGGAAAGGGGAAAGGGAAAGGGGGAAAGGTTTGGTATTTTCCTTTCCCCACAAGAGTGCAAAAGTGTTTTTTGCAAGAGACTCCATGAGCTGCGCTCACAAGGAACAATAAAAATCAATCTTCTCATGCCCAATGCCCAATGCCCTATTTTCAAGGCAGGTCTTTTACCTGATTAAACCCATTGATGCTGAGGCTTTGGCTCATGCTCAATAGAGCAAATCTAGGGATTGTATGCATCAGCGGAATGCTCACAACTTCCCTTTAGATTTGGCCTCTGGCGACCCTCAACTGATCGCCCTACTCCCAATACGGTTCGGATAAGCATTTTTCATCTCTTATGTGGGCTGGGAAAAGGGTAAGGGGAAAAGGGAAAAGGCTTGAAATTACCCTTTTCCCTTTTCCCTTTCCCCTTTAACCGAACCGTATTGGCCCCACTCCTGTTTCATTTTGGGGTGTTTTCTAGTTCAAAAAATTGCTGTTTTGCTCCGGAGAGTTTTTAGGCTTTCGGCCTGCTGTTGGACGCGTTCGCTAATGCGATCGCACGCTAGCTCACAAAGCTCAAAAATCATCGGATCGACAATCTCGTAATAAGCACTGGTGCCTTTAGGCTGACGAGATAAAATCCCTGCTTGAGTTAACACTTTTAAATGCTTAGATAAATTTGCCTGCCCTAAGGCAGTAGCCTCGGCAATTTCCATCACATTCATAGCACCTGGCTTCAAACAGGTCAAAATTTGTAAGCGACTTGCTTCTGATAAAACCTTGAAGTAGTCAGCAACCGCCACGAGAACAACTGGATTGGCCTTGGGTGGCTTAGTTTTTGGCATAGGGGAATTTAGCGATTCGGCACAATAGTTATTTAATAGTTTATTAGTAATATAGCTAATTAAATTTAATAAAACCCTCAATGCCCAACGTCAAATCCCATCCCTTTCATACCCTTTCACAAAATACCTGTTAATGCGATCGCCCTCCACCAACTCTAATGCAGGTCAACCAGAATTGTAATTTGGTCGTTGCATCGGCAGTTAAATAAGTATTTATACTAATTTCTGCTCGTAGATTATTTACAGTGTTTTTGAAGAAGAGATGTAGCCAGTTCAAAACTATTAGGTTGAGTTTGTACTGCATAAGCTTCTCTTTCTAAATCTTGTCTGTGGATATCGCTATAGTGCATAAAAAACGGTCGCGCATAATTGATAGGCTGAATATCTAAACCTAAGGTTTTTATTTTCCCTTTCCCCGCACATATTTGTGCGGCATGAACAGCTTCATGAATTATGGTTTGAGTACCAATTTGTAGGTCAAATACTACTGGATTAATCCAAATTTTTTTGTTAGCTTCCTGTAATAACCCATAGGCACCTCGCTTAGGCGGTAGCTGAATTATTACCTGAAAACCAAATTTTTCTAATTGATTTTTTAAATCAATAAATTTTCGTTCAGGTGTAGGTACTTGAGAAAATAATAAGAAAGAATTTAATAGTACAGTTTCTATCATTAAAATTTATAGTTAGTAATAATTTTTCATCATTAACTATGATATGACAATTCTAAATCAACGTGAATTCGATAGACCTCACCCACCCAGCTTTCCTCTGCTAAGAGGCAAGATACCCGACTTTTTTAAGAATTCGGGTATCTGTGACTTTTGGCGATCGCAAATTATTTCACTAAATCCTTGACCTTATTCATAATACTCACCGGGTCAATCCCTTGATGTGGAAATTGCTCCCACAAACCGCCACAGCCTTCTTTATGAGTACCAAGATAAGCGTATTTAGGAGTCAAGCCACGCTCTAATAACCAACTACCAAAACGGCTGCCTAATCCAGTTCGACGATTAAAGGACTCGACCACAAGTACAAAAGGAGCTTTACCAATTTTTGCCATCGTTTCTTCATCAATGACATTTAAAGTTGGTTTGTTGATTAAACCTATATCTAAACCTTCTTGTTTGAGACGCTCAACTGCATCGAGGGCACGATATAGAGCATCGCCAAAGCTAACAATGTAGCCTTGCGTTCCTTCTCGAATTACTTCATCTTTACCAGGAACAAATTTATAGTCACTACCAAAAAGTTCATGACCATTATTGTCGAGAATTAATGGTACTTTAGAACGGGTGGAGAAAATAAACCGCAGCCCAGGCTCAAAGAACACAGATTCTACACAGGCTTTCATCTGATTAGCATCAGACGGAAAGTAAAGACGTGTTTGATAGCCATCATCCAAACCATTGTCAGCGAACATATTATTTAAACCGAAGTGGCAGGTGTTATCTGCCATATCATCGATACCTGCATGAGAAAAGTGGCAAAGTACATTCGAGTAGTTCAACCGCGCCATCGTAATCTCTGAAATACACATTTCTAAGAAAGCGCTAAAGGTTGCGAAAATACCTTGTTTTCCTGATTCCATTCCAAATCCAGCCGCCGCAGAAAAGTTGCCCCGCTCCATAATGCCAGAGGAAATAAAAATTTCTGGGTATGCATCGTGAATTTTCTTCAAACCACACGAGCCTTCAAGATCGCTATCGATGACTCTGACGTTTTCTTTGCGCTCTACTTCGCTGAGGCGACTTAACACAGTAACCATCGCATCACCGAACACGTTGCGATTAGCATCCCATTTATTACTGGAGCCAAGAAAAGTGTAGGTTTGTTTTGGTTTTTGGATACTCTTGATGTACTCGACAGCAGCAGTTTGGCTACGTGATTCGAGATATTGAATTGCTAACTCTACAGAAATCACATCATGACCGTGAGTAGAGCCTTCTAACCCTGCAATACCAGGGCACATGGGGCGTTTATTGATGATGGCAATTGGCCCTGGAGTATTCACAGCCTCGTAAATACGATGGTATAGGTCGTCTATGTCTTCCCCATCTCCTTCGAGTATCCTCAATCCATGTCCTTGTAAGGTTTTGGCAACGCTGTAACCAAACAGATATTTTGAAGGATGTCCGGCGATGGTCACATCGTTATCATCAACGATCAGCTTGACGTTAAGATGTTGAGCGACAGCCAAGCGAGCAGCTTCAGCATCGTTGCCTTCTTGCTGGGAACCATCGGAACCAAGGCAGAAAACCACTTTACCTGGATTTGCCATTGCCACACCATTGACGTAAGGCCACATGTGTCCTAGCCGTCCAGAACTAAACTTGACGCCGGGAGTTAGCCCTAATTCCGGGTGTCCTGGTAAGCGCGAGTGTGCTTGGCGATAGTGTAGGAGTTGCTCGCTTGGTAAGTGTCCGTGCAAAGCTGCCATTAGATACTGAGTTGCGACTCGATGTCCGGCCTCATCAAAGAAAATCGGCACAAATTTATCGGATGCTGAATTAAACAAGGCATCAAGTACGATCGCCTCTGGTACTGTGTCATAAGGCCCCCCAGTATGACCACCCACCCCTCTAGCAGCTCCGGTGGCTGTAAAAAAGACGATCGCATCACGGCACAGTTGAATATTTGCTTTTAGACTCTCTCGTTGCTCCAAAGTAAGAGTTGGATTTGCCAGATTGAGAACTACAGGCTTGTAAGCACTCAAATCAATGGGAAATTCAATGTTAGTAACAGTCATAATTTATTCCTGGGATTTTTAAGGGGATTGGTCAAACATGGTATGGGGCATGGGGAAAGGTTAAATTTATCCCTTTTCCCCATCGCCCTCATTCCGTGTACCCAATCCAAAGCAGCGTTTCTTCCAGCACCAACAAGCTAAGATTGTTAAATCTTCCTTGCACGAATGTGCAGGAATTTATTTTAAGTTTCTGGCAAACATGCAGTAACCTGCACACCTATGAGTATAAACTCACAAACGTGCAATTTCAAGATCGAATATGCAATTTTCGGAAAATCAATTATGCTAACTGCGGAGCGACGACAATTTATCTTAGAGATTCTGCGCCGTGACAAAAAGGTGCTGTCATCGGAATTGAGTGCGGTTTTAAAGGTTTCGGAGGATACGATTCGCCGGGATTTGCGGGAATTAGCGGAATCCGGTTTATTGCAGCGGGTTCATGGGGGGGCACTTTTGATTTCGCCAGCGATCGCTTCTTATGCCGATCGCCAAAAACAGGCTCCCAAAGAAAAAGAAGCGATCGCCCGTGCCGCTGCCAAATTAGTCTCTACTGGACAGGTGGTAATTTTAAATGGAGGCACTACAACTCTTCAAGTAGCCCGTCATTTGCCTTTAGATTTGCAAGCGACAATTGTCACAAATAGCCCTCCCATTGCTGTTGCCTTAGCAGAACATCCCCATATAGAAGTTGTAATGTTAGGCGGACAACTCTACAAAAAGGCTTTGGTAAATGTTGGTGCTACTACAGTTGAGGCATTACGGATGATTCGTGCAGATTTGTGCATGTTGGGTGTGTGTAGTCTACATCCAGAATTTGGAATTAGCGTACAGAACTTGGACGAAGCACATGTCAAACGAGCGATGATTGCTGGAGCCGCTGAGGTAGTTGCATTAGCCACAGAGGAAAAGTTAGATACTGCTGCTCCTTATGTTGTGGAATCGATTCATGCAGTTACTTACCTTGTAACTGCACCAACTGTATCCGATCGGATGCTAACTTCTTACAAAGCTTTAGGTTTAACGATCGTTCGTGAATAAATAACACAAGTTAGATGCAGAGAAAACAGGGGTTAACTCTCAATACTTGTCGGGTTTTGGGGAAAAGGGAAAAGGGGAAAGGGGAAGGGGAAAGAAAAAACCTTTACCCTTTTCCCCAAACCAAATTCCGAGTTCAAAATGCAAAACCTGAGCAGTATTGAGTTAACCCTTAGTTTGCTCGTGAATCGGTATGAGAATGGTAAATTCAGTTCCCTCACCTGGTGTAGAATTCACATCAAAAGTGCCGCCATGTTTTTCTACGACAATCTGATGGGCGATCGGTGCTAGCTGGAATTTGACACTACATTTGCGACTTCTGACACTACCCCCGACTTCTTCAACCCGAATTTCTCACGCATAGGTGGAAAGTGTGGAAAGTGTGGGGAGTGTGGGAGGTGTGGGGGAAAGATTTCTTCCCCATCCTTCCACCCCTCCCACACCCCTGGATTTCTCACAAGTGAGAAATCCAGGTTCAAGAAGTCGGGGATCTGAACCTCTCAATGGAGAGCAAATTAAATAGGATTGCTATAGATATATAGCGAAGGAATAGCATCTAAATTAATTTCCTGATTTTCATTTTCATTGGTATTTTTAAACAGTACTGTAAATGCACCAGCACCTAACCTATCTTGAGGAAACATCCTATAGCAAGGCATCGTAGTTAAATGAGATTGATATTTAGCTAAATGGCTAATTTCCATTGCTTGGAAATGAGGAAACCGTTCCAAAAGCCACTCACAAACCTGCTCATTTTCTTCTGGTGAATAGGTGCAAGTCATATAAGCAAGATATCCTTGTGGTGCAACCAATTTAGCAGAATTAGCTATAATGCGTTTTTGTCGATTTGCACTTTTATTAATAGCAGTTGGATGAAAACAACCAGGTGCTTTTTCGCCTTTAGCAAGTAGTGATTGTCCGGTACAAGGAGCATCAACTATTACCAAGTTACTAGAAGCTGGAATCATTTCTGCAAATATACTCGAATCTCTATTAACTACAGCACTAGGACTGATATTGCAACGCTTTAAATTAGAAATTAGCATTCCTAAACGTTTACCAATCACTTCATTACTAATGAGTAATTCAGGTTGCAAAGCTTTCCAAGCAAAGATACTTTTTCCTCCGGGTGCAGCACACATATCAAAAACTAAACCCGCTGGCTGAGGAATCGTTAACAAAGTAGAAGCTGCAAACACTGAAGAAAAATCCAAACAATAAAAATATCCTTTTTCATGCAGTGAATGTTGACCGGGTTTTTCTCCCAACTGTAAACGGTCTATAAATTGTGGTTGCCAATAGGTTGGCGTTTCCACTGCAAAAGGTGAAAATTCTGGTTTTTCCTGACACCAAAGAATGCTAGATGTAAACGGCTGAGGATTTATTAATGCCTCAATAAATTTCTCTTGTTCATCTAGATTTGTAAACAAACGCCGCGAGAGTTTAAGTAATAAATTAGAAGGTTTTTCCATGTATATATATTAATAATTGCGGTCAAAATTATGAATTATGAATTCTTACTAATTAGAACTTACGCAAAAACTCTCTTAAACTCTCATTCCTCCGTGAACTCTGTGTTCTCTGTGGTTCGTTTTCCGTTGGCTGTGCGTAAGTCCTACTAATTTGGCTGTATCAGAATACAACTAAAACTGTTACACAAGAACAGTGTAATTAAGGCTTTTGGCTTCATACTCAAAATATAATGACCGCCATTGGGAATGCAATGGCCAAGCTACCCCACTGCACCGGAGAAGGTCATGTTCTTAGATAATTTCCCGCAAAAATTACGCAAAGAAGCACAATTATGGAGGGATGAAGGAATAATTAGTTCTTCGCAGTATGAACAAATAGCAGAACGTTACCAATTTAAAAACCTGGAGGCTGCTGCACGCGATCGCTTTATTGCAATAGTGGTTGCTATAGGCAGCATCCTCTTATGCTTAGGCATAATTACCTTTGTAGCAGCAAACTGGCAATCAGGCTCACGAGAAGTCAAGTTTATTCTGCTGATGAGTTTATTTTTTGCCACAGCCATAACTGGTTTTTACACTTGGAAACAACGCGAAGCCAAAAAGCCACAACAAAGCAAACGCTTACTGGGAGAGGGTTTGCTAATTTTAAGTGCTTTCATTTTAGGCGCAAATCTACTGCTGATGGCCCAGATGTTCAATATTAGCGGTTCAATTTCCCAATTGTTTCTCGCTTGGGGGTTTGGTGTTGCAGTTCTAGCCTATAGTCTGTTCTTAAATTCTTTAGGAATTCTGTCAATTATCCTTGTGGAAATTGGCTATTGGACGGGGCTAGAAGATTTGTGGTACTCTTCAAGTGAAGTAACTTGGTCGCGACTAGTGGTACAGCATATGCCTCTGTTGGCATGGCTGGTATTTGTACCCTTGGCTTACTTCTGTAGATCGCGGTGGATTTTCGCCCTAGCAGCCTTTGTGTTTGCTAGTTCCTTGCAAGCTAACCTCAATCCTCTCCCACTGCTAAATTATGCTGATATAGCCCCTTGGGTGGCTTCTTTTGCTTTTGCACTCCCACCTGCATTATTCTGGAGTTATGATGACCTGCTGTTTCCAACCATAAATTACAGATTGTTTCAATCCCTGGCTCGTAATTTAGCGTTGGTAAGCTTTGGTGTGGTCTTCTATGTCCTGTCTTTTCGTTGGGTCTGGGATTCTCCAGATTATAGCTCTAATCAGCCAACGACTTTGACAAATGTGTTCGAGTCTCTGCCGATAATTGATTTAGGGATTCTCAGCGGCTTAGCGGTGTTGCAATGGTTGTTTCTGCTGCGTCAAAGGAATAATCCTCCCCGCCGCGAAGTGATTTTTACGACTGCTGTCATTACTACTTTTCTTGTGTTTATTGCCTTAGCGCCTTTTTGGCATCAAACTATCAGCCGAATTGATGAACTTGGGATTTTTATTTTCAATGTACTTCTTGCAACATTAGCCTGGGGACTAATTCAAGAAGGATTGAAATTAAACAACAGAAGTTCCTTTTGGGGCGGTATGCTGTTATTCACACTCCAAGTTATCAGTCGGGTACAAGAGTATGATACCGACTTACTATTTAAGTCTCTGGTCTTTGTTTTGTGCGGTTCAGCTTTAATTAGTGCTGGACTTTGGTTTGAACGTCGCCAAAGCGGTACATCTAAGTCTACAAGTCAGAAGTAGTGGAAGAAAGAATTCAGAATTGGTGAATTCAGAATTCAGTAAAAATTTGGAACTTTAGATTTGAGATTTTTTCTTCAATCCAAAATCTAAAATCTAAAATTGTTAAAGTTTCTCTGCGTCAGTCCTAATCTCGTTCATTTTGTCCTCCTCAATACCCCCTGCTTTTTAGGACTACGCTCATGACCAGTAATTCTTCTGAATCTAAAAATAAATCCTTGTCTCCCGAAGCTGAATTTTCCAACACAGTGACTTTTCGGGATTACTTGATTGCTACTGAACAAAAATCGAATAAGCCCTTACCAGTTTGGCGATTAATAGCACCATTGGCGGTGCAAACCGCGTTAATTATGGCAGTACCAGCCCAAGCGCTTTATACAGACATGACGGGCAAGACGGTGATTTTACAAACCGCGCCTGTAAACCCTAATAATGTTCTCCAAGGAAACGCTCTAGAGTTAGACTATAACATCTCCCGGACTGCTAATTTGAGCAGACTGCCTGGTTGGCAGACCATAGTTAGCAAAGGCCGTGGAAGTGGCAGAAGACTGCCTGAGGGAACCAACATCTACGTGACTTTACAAGAGCAAGTATCTTCTGGTCGTGGTGTCCCTACAGCTTGGAGACCGTTAAGAGTCAGCAGCGATCGCCCCACTTCCCTAAGAGCTAATCAAGTAGCCTTAAGAGGTGTCTATCAGGATGGTTCCGTCAACTACGGCTTAGAAACATATTACATCCCAGAAAACCAACGGCAGCAGATTAGAAACGACTTGCAAGCCCAACGCGCCAGGAGAGGACAAGTACCACCCATCGTGGTGAAGGCGAAAGTCGATCCTCAGGGAAACGCACTACCAATTAGTATGTGGGTACGCGATCGCAACTATCGCTTTTAAGTTCTTACGCGAATAAACTTGGATGTCTAATCGCAAGATTTATCACCGAATTTCTGAGCCAAGGCTTCCTTGGCTCAGACTTCTCTTTTTGTAATTACTTATACCAATTTAAAAAAAGAATGCGACAGATGGGTAGAGGCACAACAATGTTGTGCCCTGATAAATAATTGATGTATCGCAAACATTATTTGAATTGGTATTAGTCTTCATGGCGTAACTGCCATGCTGCACCAAAAGCGGCTCCAGCCCCAGCTAATAATCCTGTACTCATCCCTTGGATAGTTTTTTCGATTGGATCTTGGGTTACGCAATCACTTGTAACCTTGTTATCTTGCAAACACAGATTGCTTTCTGCCCAACTGGCAGTACCTCCTAAAATTACGCCAGTTATACTACAAGAAACAACTAGCAGCAAAAGGCGTCGGGTTTTTTTACTTTTTCTATCCATAGATGGATGCGTTAAAGATGAGATTTGCTAACTTATCTTCAACTACTTTACACATCTTGGCTGTTAATGTCATTAGTCAATTAGTCATTACTAATTCGGCAAAGGGGAAAGGGGTAAGGGGCAAACGGGAAAGGAAAGATCCCTTATGTTCCCTTTTCCCTTTTCCCTTTTCCCTACCCGAAGGGTTTTGCCCCATGCCCAATAATTAATGATTCTTTTGGTGACGTACTTCAACTACAGTATGAACATTGCCACGAGGGCTGAAATCTGCTTTTACAGTGACTTCTAAGGGGTCACAAGCTGCGACAAAATCATCCAAAATTTGGTTAGCAGATTCTTCGTGAGAAATATAGCGATCGCGGTAACTATTAATATAAAGTTTGAGTGCCTTCAACTCTACTACTCGTTCGTCAGGCACATAGGTAATATAAATAGTCGCAAAATCCGGATACCCGGAAAATGGGCATTTGCAAGTAAATTCAGGCAAACTAATGCTAATATCATATCGCCTTCCCACCCGCGGATTAGGAAAGGTAATTAGTTCGCCTTCTGCTATATTACGCTCGCCATACTTCATTTCTTGGCTTGGCCCAGATGCACTTTCGGGTAAATTGTTAGTTGTCATTTGTTACTTGGTCATTAATCATTAATTTTTCCCCGCGTCCCCGCGTTTTCACCATCCCCCTATCTCGCCATCTCCTCAACACTCTTCCTTCTCCCAGTCTGGACAACTCTCATCTTCATAACCATGGGGATGTATGGCACAAACTAACAAGTTACCACCATAAACTTGACCGTGGTAGTGAGTACAACCGATGCAAGCTGGATTTTTTTCAGGTGTGGGTTCCACTGAATACGGAAAACCCGGGTCTATATCTGCCACAACCTCTTCCAAGTCCCAGTAAGCTTCCATCATCGGTTCAGCTAAATCTTGTAAATACTGATCAACTTCAGTAATAATGTTACTGTGTACTTGCTCAGTAATTTCTTCCGTTAACTCAAAAAAGGTGTCTACCATTTCACCCATTCCCAGGAAGAAACGCTCTACCTCATCTGCTACTGTTTCTACGATTTCTATTAAATCTTTTTGCCACTGTTCCATAAACTTGACGCCTTTACAGGCTATAAACAGGACGTTGTGTGGTGTCTAATTTGATGTACTAAAGTACACATTAGGCAATGTATCATATCAATTTTATATATATAGCGCTATGTCAAACTGCCAGTTATTACTGAATTTACAACTAAAACAATGCTTTTTACTAATCGCGTTGCAATCGTTTTAACTCATCTTGCAGTTCTAGCACTTGTTGGCGTAATTCATCTACGTTCTCAGTTGATGCCTCTTTCACCGTTAGTTCTTCATCTTCCTCTAAAATTTCGATGCGGCGAGGTTCTGAAGGAGGTGTTTTTTCAGGGTTTTCACCAGATGCTTGAGGTTGTTGGGCTTGCTTCATCATATCTTCGACAAAGCGGCGGGCTTCTTCTGTGGTCATTTCGCCCTTGGCCACCATTTCGTCTGCCAGTTTTTGGACTTGCGATCGCAGTTCGGCTAATTTTCCCCCTGCTTTTTCGCCAGCGTAAGAAGCTAGTCCTACACCAAGGTAAAAAGCTTTTTGAACAATATCTCCAAAACCAGGCATTTCTCCTGAACGCTCCTAAAAATAGGGCGACCCGGAGACTACGCCTACCACAAGCCTCCCGTGTTGCTGCTACCTTCCGGTTCTGACAAGATTTGGGTGTTGCAGTCGCATAGATCCAGGTCTTATAAAAGCATAACATTAAAATTCAGTAAATGTGTCTTATTCCATAACAATCCGCCATTCATATAGTTGGTAGTTGACACAACCGTGTTGTACTAAGGGATCGCTAGCTACAATCGCTTCTGCCTCAGCCCTTGAGGCTGCCTCAAATAGCAACATCCCGCCTCGCACTTCTGCCCAATAGCCTGTTCGCGCTTTGTGTCCTTTTGCAATCAACTCTTGAACGTAGGCTTTATGGGCTGGTATATATTGGTCAAAGGTAGATTTATCGACTTTACCTTGTTCAATCTTTACAAATATTGGCATAAGCTTCTGAACTCCAGTTGCAACAGACATCCTGCTTAAGTTATTACTATTTTTATGCCAAAATTTTTTGTGGTGCGGGCATCTTGCCCGCTAACACTAAAGGACGGGCAAGATGCCATTGGTGTCAACTTAACGTCAAACCCTTGTAAAGATGTGATATTCAGCTATCTCACTTCCCATCAAGATCCGCGTTACCCCACCCCGGTTTTGTCTAAAGCCAAAACCGCCCCTCCCCAAGGCATCGGGGAGGAGTTGGG
>JAVRCH010000132.1:0-20529 GCA_034530795.1 Nostoc sp. DedQUE12a | reverse complement strand
TTGTTAATTCTCAATAAAAACCTAATTTTAGCGAGAATATTAAGAGCCAATTTGTCAAGTATGCCTCACACCTCAGTGTTTAAGATGCCTACAAAACAAACGTTTCAAGATTGTAAAGAAAGATGTGACTAATGGATAGCCTTGGCAAGGGGAGGGGAGGTTTTGGCTTTAGACAAAACCGGGGCGGGGTAACGCGCGTCGTGATGGTAAGTAAGTTAATTCACGCATCAGATATTGACAAGGGTTTCACGTTAAGTTAACACCAATGAACATTGTTTTGCCCCTACCCGTGTCAATACTGCTCGGTTAAGCATTTTTAAGTCGGAATTGGATTTGGGGAAAAGGTTAAAGGGTAAAGGTTAAAGGTTTTTTCTTTCCCTTTTCCCATTCCCCTTTTCCCCTTAACCGACAAGTATTGCTACCCGTGTACCTCATTTACCTGAAAAATGCTGTATCTAACTTTGTGGGGTGGGCATCTTGCTCACCCCAGAATGATTAATTGGATATTTTTTTAGAAATTGCTAAAAACCTTATTTTTCTGGAGTAAGAACAGGGGTAAATTCAAATTTTTCAATTTGTGACTTCAACCAGGCAGTAAATAAATCTGTCAGAATTTGCCGGGATAGTTTATTATCTAGCTCAGGTTGAATGATTTCTTCAACTAATATTAAATGTATGCCTTTAGAAGTAACTATGGGTTTGAGAAGTTGAGGAGGTTTAGCAGCAAAGACCGCAGCAGAAATTTCCGCCTTCAAATCTTTACGGTACAATTTGCCCCGATAACCTAATTTCCGACGTAATTCCTTATCTTCAATGTATTTGTGAGCCACCTCATAAAAACTAATTTCACCTTCCTGGATGGCATAAAACAGTTCTAGGGACAAATCTTCATCGTCTAAAACAACTTCATAGAGCAAGACCGTAGCATAATCTAGTTGATGTTCAAAGAAATATTGCTCAACTTTATCTCCAAACAGATGAGCAGCTAATTTTCCAGAGATAACAGTGTTGTATACTAATTCTTCAAAATTATCGAGAGATAAGCTATGTTTTTCTAACCATGCCCAAGTATCATCAGCATTATTGAGTTTTTGAGCTAATCGTATTTGGTCTGCTGTTTGCTGGAGTTCTTCAGTTTCTACTTTGATACCTGCTTTATCTACCGCATCTTTGATAATTTGAAGAGTAATAATGTCTTCAACTATTTCAGGAATTTTGCAGGATAATTTCACCTGATTCAGAATATCTTCAGTAGTAATTGTAAGAGGTTGTGACATGAGATGCTCCTAAAAAAAAGAATTAAAATTTTACAAGAAAGAATAAGTGATTGAACCTCAACTATGTCTTCTTATTCAAATACGTATCAAAAGACTACATATGCAAGTGTAAAAAGGTGCAATTATAATAATTTTTTTTACAATTTCACATCTCCTTGCTGCAACTTTTTAAATGGATCTAGTAGAAAATCAATAATTCGCCGCTGGCGCACAATTACTTCAGCTGTTGCCGTATCTCCAGGACGCAAGAAAATACATTTATTTGCCGAGGGAATACAATTCTGTTTTAGGGCAATATCTAAGTTATAAGCTGCCACTTTTCCATTAGGAGTATCTATCTCTATAGTAGTAGGAGAAATTTTGATTAATTCCCCTGATATAACCCCATAATCCTGAAAAGGATAAGCATCAAATTTCAGTTTAACTGGTAGTCCTGTCTGCAAAGAACCACTTTCTGTGGTTGCCATTTGGGCGCGAATTATTAAAGGCGAATTGAGCGATGCAATTTCGGCCACCATCGTTCCAGGCTCTACGACAGAACCAGCTTTTTCAATGGGCAGATGAAATAATACACCACTAGTGGTAGCTCTGATTTCTCGTTGGCTTAACTGAAATCTTAATGCTAAAATTTGTCTTTTACTTTGGGCAATTTCAGATTGTAATGAAGTAATATCAGTTTCTAAACTTTTCTGTTGTTCTCCGATTTTTAGCACGGCTAGCTGGCCAGAACGAGTCAAAGTTTCATAACTCCTTTCTTGTTCTTTTAATCGCAATCTAGCCTGTTCGATATCTGCATTAGTTTGGCGAATACTGCGCTCGTAACTACTTTTTTGCTCTGCCAAAGTTAATTTTGCTTGTTCAATATCTGACTTACTTTGTTCGTATATTTTTTGCTTTTCTTTAGCTACATCTTCCTTTTCTACAACATTAATTTCTGGAACTACTCCTTCTTGTTTAAGTTTGCTATAGCGTTCAACTTCTCGCTGAGTACTTATCAAACTACTCTCGGCTAACTTACTATTAGCTCGACTGTGTTCAAGAGCTTTCTGCGCTTGATTAACTTGAGCTAATTTTTCTTCTTTTTGTAATTCATAGGCATTTTTTAGAGCATCGAGATTTTGACTTGCTTGAGCGATTTGGGTCTGCTTCTCTAACTGTTGAGATTGATTTTGTTGCTGTTGAGTCGCTAAAGACACAAGCAATTGATTTTTAGATGAATTTAACTGAGCAAGTCGATTTAATTGTCCTTCTAATTTATCCTGTGCCTGCTGCAAATCTGATTTGGCTAGTTCTGATTCTAATACCAATAAAGTTTGCCCAGGCTTTACTGTATCACCTTCCTTAACTCGAATCTCAGCAACAGTCCCAGCTACAGCAGAATCAAGCTTGATTGTCTTTTCTTTCGGCTCAGTTCGTCCTCTAGCTGTACCAGTTTCATCGACTTTAAATAGCATTGTCCAAGGTAAAATTATAGACACAAATACAACTAAAAAATATAGTAATCCTCTTGTCCAAACTTGGGGAAAGCTATCAAGTGATTCTTTGGTAATCTCAGACCAATCATCAGTTGAACTTGCTGGGATTTGTGGTTCTAAAATTTCCTGTTCAAATATTTCTTCTGGTATTGAGTTCGTTACTCGTCCATTCAATATACTATTAGGCATAATTATTTTTGGAATATATTTTTCAAGTGGATAATTTATTAAACATTAATTAACAATAAAATTTATGCTTTTACTATGCTTTTACAGTTCATACTGCCACCTGTAACTGCTGTTGATTGAGATAGAAATAATGTCCCCGCTTAGCCATTAATTCTTCATGATTTCCGCTCTCAATTAACACACCTCGATCTAGTACTAAAATTAAATCGGCGCTGCGGATTGTAGAAAGACGATGGGCAATTACTAAAGTGGTTCTTCCTCTAAGAATTGTATTAAAGTTTTGCTGGATAATTCTCTCTGATTCGGTATCTAAATGAGAAGTTGCTTCATCTAAAACTAACAACTGAGGATTACCTAATAAAGCCCTGGCAATAGCGATTCTTTGTCTTTGTCCACCAGATAATAATCCCCCACCTTCACCAATTTGGGTTTCATACCCCATTGGTAACTTTTTAATAAATTCGTCAGCACCCGCTAGTTTCGCTGCTTGGATTACTTCTTCTAAACTCGCTCCAGGATGTCCTAAGCTAATATTTTCTCGAATTGTGCCGCCAAACAAAAAGGTATCTTGGTCAACTACTCCAACTTGCTGACGCAAGGAACTTAAGGAAATACTGGTAATATCTTGTCCATCAATTAAAATTTTGCCGTCTGTTGGCGGATACAATCCTAAAACTAATTTAGAAATCGTAGTTTTTCCCGAACCACTACGTCCTACGAGGGCTACCATTTGCCCTGATTTAATTTCAAAGCTGAGATTTTCTAAGATATTGATATCACTGTCTGAATGATAGCGAAATGTCACTTTTTCAAAGCGAATATTGCCTTGAATTTTTGGTAAATTTTGCCGTGGCTGATGGTGTAAATCTTCTTCGGGTTCTGCATCCAATACATCATTAATACGTTCCATCGCTATCACGACTTCCTGGAACTGATTCCACAAAACAGTTAAGCGTTGAAAGGGCGAAATAATATTGCCCAATAACATATTAAATGCTACTAGTTGCCCAATAGTTAATTGGTTGTGAATTACTTGGTATGCCCCAAACCAGAGCAAACCAGTAGTCATCAATGCTTGAATTGTGTTACTAAAGATTTGTAAACGATTGTTAATAACTTGTCCAGAAAAATTAGTTTTTACTTCTTTATTTAATAACTCCTCCCAATGCCAACGTACTGTTTGTTCTACAGCCGTTGCTTTGACTGTCCTGACACCGGTTAGGGCTTCAATTAAGTAACTACTTTCTTTGGCAACAGCGTTAAATATTTCTCGTGAAATTTTTTGTAAAAAAGGTGTGGCAACTAAAGCCAGTAAAGCAAAAGGTGGGATAATTAACAATGACAGCAACGCCATTTTCCAACTGTACCAAAACATTAATCCCACATAGATAAAGACGGTGAGTAAATCTAGCAGAATTGATAATGCTTCACCAGAAAGAAAGCGTTGAATTTTGCGGTTTTCTTGGACGCGAGAGATAATATCTCCCACATAACGCGACTCGAAGAAACTCAAGGGTAATCGTAGAGTATGGCGAATAAAACCCACAATTAATGCTAAGTCTATGCGATTGGCTGTGTGGTCTAGGAGATATTGACGCAACCCTGTCATTGCTACGCGAAACAGGTTAAACATCAGCAACCCTATCCCTACGGCGGTCAAAGTGAGTTCCGATCGCTGCACCACTACGCGGTCTAAAATTAACTGCGTGAATAAGGGAGTAATTAATCCAAATATCTGGATAAATATTGAAGCAACAAACACCTCCAGCATTACCAAAGAATGAGGTTTCATCAACTCAAAGAACTGCCAAAAAGGCGTAGAACTCTCTTGAGTCTCTTTGAGCATGGCTGTCGGTTGCAACAGCAATGTGTAACCTGTCCAGTTGGCTTTAAATTCTGCGTGAGTCAGGGTGCGTTGACCGATGGCTGGATCGGCTACAATCACATGTTTGGCGGTAACTTCGTAGACGACAATGTAATGTTTGCCTTCCCAGTGAACAATGGCTGGTAAGCTTTGCTTCGCTAATTGCTTCAAACCAGCTTTTACAGGTCGTGTGGCAAACCCCAAGCTTTCGGCTGCTACCAATAACCCGCGCAAAGATGCACCGTTGCGATCGACATTGGCGATATCTCGCAAGCGATTGACACTAAAGCGTTTCCCCCAATAGCGAGACACCATCACCAAACAAGCTGCACCGCAGTCAGATCCACTCTGTTGGGCAAAAAACGGATAGCGGCGTGTTACTCGCTGCCATAAATGCCCGACTTGCTGAGTGGGATTGGGAAAATAGGCTTTGCTAATTTTCTTACCTTGGGGCACATCGGCTGGTTGTGACAAAATATCTGTTTCAGAATGTGTATTTGTCTCAACATTGTTGGCAGCATTACCTAATTCCACCTGTTCGGGATTGCGAGATAGTGCCCTAGCCCATAAATGCTCTCGAATTTGAGGATACTTAGTCATCAATGACCACAGCACCTCACCCGGAATAAAACACAGTTGTAAATTTACTGAGGCTCTGGCTGCATAAGGCTGAAATTGTGTATCTGGGAATAAGGTAAATTCCCCGAATGAGTCTCCCGACTCTAAAGTAGCGATTAATTCGTCGGCGCTATCGAGCAATCTTACCTTGCCAGCGATCGCAATATATACACCCGGTTCAACATCAGTTCCTTGCCAAAATTTACCGACTTTCGGGTTGCTTTCTTTAAATTGTGGCAGATATAGTTCAAATTCTTCTTTAGAGAGAGAATGCCCCAGAATATTGTTGAGTTGTTCAAGAGAAAGCAACTGATTGGATATGTTGTGCGCCATTATTTGAATCTTTTGATAATTTTGCAAAGTTAATAGGTAATAATTCGGAATCTTCCGCATTAGTTACCGATTTGAGGTCACCAATCAAAATTTTGTTACCTTGATGCTCGTTGCTGGTGGCTTCGGTGTTGTTTGCTTTTGGCCGTGTGGATAACCCCATTTGTTTGAGCAGTCGCTTGAGATGGCGATCGCTTAATTCAATCCCAAATTCTTTTGCCAAATGTTTCGCTAGCCAGTTTGCTGTCCACCGCCGAAAAGAATAGCCATAATCCCGCGGACTATTTCTCATCAGTTCTTGCAAACGTTCTAAATATTCGTCATTTATTGCCTTGGGGCGACCAATGGGGCAATCTTGCCATTGATGCGCCATTCCTGTCTTCGCTATATGCGTCCAATGTCTTGCTGTTGCTGGACAACACCCCAAAATTTGACAAATCTGGGTTTGAGTTTTTCCCTCATCTGCCAACAACATAATTTCAATCCGTTGTCGATAAGATTCCGGTAAATCTTTCTGTAAATTCACTGTCAGTAACTTTCGCTGGAATGATGTTAAATACTTACCAATATTTACATCTGCATACTTTGTTTTAACTTTCGTGTCACAGTCAGGCATATAAGTAAAATCACTTAATTTGTATACACGCCACTATCTGATTCTTAATGCTTCTTTATTCCTATATCTCTAGACTTAAGTAGAAATTACTAGAGATATTCCAGAAACGAATTTTTGTTGTATCTGTAATACTTATTACGATTTGCATTTTATTTTATGCAATAATTTTAATTTTGCAAAGTAATATTTTTTACAGTACTTGTTGGTTTGTTGCTTTTTAGGGATAGATTAAGCTACAAATCGTATTTATAAATTCCGAAAATCTTTTTGTAAAGATAAATGAAATTACTCTGGACAGATAAAAAATAAGTCATAGGCGAACTGCTCGGACAATAGGCTTGAAAGTCTCTTTTAATCAGGGGTTGACGAGCAGTTTATGTTTTCAACTATGCTTCAACTGCTATCTAGCAAGGCAATACGGTTCGGGGTTAAAGGGGAAAGGGAAAAGGGAAAAGGGTAATTTCAAACTTTTTCCCTTTTCCCCTTACCCTTTTCCCAGCCCACATCAGAGATGAAAAATGTTTATCCGAACCGTATTGTCTAGCAAGGGACTATTTACTGAGTGAAAAGCCTTTTGGTGTCTAAGTTTTATCATCTTTTGATGTCCTAACCACCTTAGCTGTTGTATAAATCGTGAAAACCCCAATCGTGCGATCGCTTACCCTCCCCTTAGCAAGAAAAATATGTATAAAAAAGTACCCCGCAAGCGGGGACAGAATAAAGGTGTAGGGTGCAGTGGGTGTGGGAATCATAACTAATTACCCGAACATGAGACTTCTTGCAAAAGAAAGTCGGGAAAAGGGGGAAAGGTTTGATATTTTCCCTTTCCCCTTTAACATGAGTCCCTTTTCCCACCTCTTGCAAAAGTGGTTTTTGCAAGAGGTATATGGTATTACACACTGAAGCTTGAAACACGATATCCCCTAACCCCCTTTTTAAGGAGGTTGGGGGATCTGAATGCGTAGTCCTGATATAGTTTTTGTAGGGTGTATTAGGCTTAAGCCTAATGCAACGACAGTTATAATCGACGACAGCCGCCGCTTATCCTACCTACCCTACTTAAGGCTTACTGTATAAGTGGTTTTCCATAAGTTTATATTTTTAGATTAAATAACAATCGGGGAAAACTAGGGGAGACGAGTTATTAGTTACAATCATTCATAATTTTTACCCTGGGCAACCAAAAACCCAGACCCCAATAGACTTTCGCAAGCCTATTACCTGTTCCCTGCTACAACAACCTAAACTTCTAATAAAGGCAAGGTGACAATAAAAGTTGTACCTACTCCAACTTGACTATTGACTACAATCTGGCCTCCGTGTGCCTCAACACACTTTTTGGCGATCGCTAGCCCTAAGCCAGTGCCAGGAATGCTTCCTACGTTATCTGCACGATGGAAAGGCTCAAACAGTCGCTTTTGGTTTTCTTCAGGAATGCCAATTCCCCAGTCTTGAACTCGGAAAATTACTGCTTTTTCCTGGCCAATTAGTTCAAAGCGTACCATGCCGCCTGGTAATGAATACTTAATTGCATTGCTAAGCAAATTTACCAAAATGTGACGCAGCAGACTTTCATCCCATAGTCCTTGGCTTAATTGCCCAAAACTGCCGAATACCAAAATTAGATGTTTCTGGTTAGCAGTTAATTGAACTTCATTGACGATCTGACGGCAAAAAGCTTCCAAATCCAAAGAAACTAAATCACACAGCAGTTTCCCAGAATCAGCTCTACCGATCAATGAAACTTCATCTAATAACTGGGCCATATTTTTGATTGCCGAGCGAATCAACCCCAAATGGTTGAGTTTTTTCTCCTTGGTCAATCTTTCGTCGTGACTTTCTAGCAACCCAGCAGCCAAGAGAATAGTATTGAGGGGATTACGGATGTCATGGGAGAGCATCGACACAAATTCCGATTTGAACTGATTGATTTCTTTAGCTTTCACCAGTTCAGCAGTTCGTTCTTCAACCCGAATTTGTAAAGTCTCATTGACCGTGCGTAATGATTCTAATACCTGCTTGCGCTCGATCGCATAACGCAGCGATCGCACTAACACATCTACATTTACCTGTCTCTTGACTAAATAATCTTGTGCTCCTTGGCGTACTGCCTCAATTGCCAGTTTTTCATCATTGGTGTTAGTTAGGACAACAATCGGTACACTTGGGGCTTGACCAATCAGAGGAGGCAAAGATGATAATCCTTGACTGTCAGGTAAAGTTAAATCTAACAAAATAACATCATAATTACACTTACTTAATTCCTCTAGTGCTTCCCCCAATCGCTTCACATGAACTAAAGTGAACTCTTGCAACTGGGCTTGCATGAGAAACTCTTGTAACAACCTAGCAGAAGCGAGGTTATCCTCAATTAACAAGATTTTTACTGAGTAGCTCACAACCATAATCTTCGGGTTTCACCCCCTATTGCTCCTCTATCTTGTAAGTTTTGAGTGGGCATTGGGCATTGGCAGAGGCAGGAGGCAGGAGGCAGAAGGCAGAAGTTCTTTAATTTTGAATTGATTTGTCTCTCACTCCCCATCTCCCTATCTCCCCATCTCCCCATTTCCCTATCTCCCCAGTCCCCATCCCCTCAATCCGATGGTAGCGTCACAGTAGAGAGCCAAAAGTCTTCAATACTCTTGACGATTTGAAATAGCTGGTTGAGGTTGCGGGATTTAGTAATGTAGCAATTCACATGTAAATCGTAGCTGTGATAAATATCATCTTCATTTTTTGAGGTTGTTAACACAACAACTGGAATACGTTTTAGTACTGGGTCGGCTTTAATTTCCGCCAGCACTTCTCGACCATCTTTTTTGGGCAAGTTCAAATCGAGCAAGATAAGGTCAGGGCGCGGTGCATTGGCATATTCGCCTTCTTGGCGTAAATAAGCCATAGCATCTATGCCATCCCTGACCGTTACCACCTCATGTGGCACCGAACTATTTTTCAATGCTTCTTGAATTAAGCGAATGTCGGCTTTATTGTCCTCGACCAAAAAGATGGTTTTGTGTTTTTCTCCCGTTTCTACGCTCAAGTTCGCGTCCTCCAACTGGAATCGTAAAGTAGAAGGTTGCGCCTTTACCCAGTTCTGATTCTACCCAGATCCGTCCCCGATGGCATTCGACAATCTTCTTACATATTGCTAAACCCATACCTGTACCAGTATATTCATCGCGTGTATGTAGCCGCTGAAAGATAACGAAAATGCGATCGCTAAATTGGGGGTCGATACCAATTCCGTTATCGTGGACTGAGAAGAGCCATGCATCTTCTATCCTTTCTGCTCCCACATGGATTTGTGGTGGCTGGTTACTGTGGAATTTAATGGCGTTACCGATGAGATTCTGGAATAGCTGCATCAGTTGGGTGCTGTCAGCCATGACTATTGGTAAAGGATCGTGGGTAATGGTAGCCCCAGTTTCCTGAATGCGTTGACGCAAATTACCCAAAGCTCGATTTAAGGCTGTTTCCACCTCGTTCATTTGAAATGCGATCGCTTGCATATCTACTTTCGAGTATGCCAGCACATCATCAATCAATGTCTGCATCAGGCTAACTCCCTGTACAGCATAGCTGATAAATTCCTGGGCATCTTCGTCAAGTTCTTCGGAATAGCGCATTTCTAAAAGCTGCACGTAATTCACGACTTGATTGAGTGGTTCTTGCAAGTCATGGGACGCGACGTAGGCAAATTTTTTCAATTCCGCATTAGAACGTTCTAAATCTTGCGCTAACTGAGCGAGTTCATCGGCTTGACGCAGCACAATATTCACAATTGCTTTTCGCAATTCTAGTGCTGCTTTGATTTCTACTTCTTTCCAAGGTAAAGAAGTTAAGCGAACGGTTTCTTTCCACAGTTCAAATGATTTGCGCGGACACAGACGCACATTTCCTTCTGACTGGCTGACTTCAAATGCTTTATTCGGATCGCCGCCCCAATTTACAGTTTGAATTACTTCTGGTCGGAACCACATAACGTAATTACGCTTGGCGATGGGAATAGCTAACAAGCCGCTGGCGACATTTTTAAATGTTTCCGCATCTGGATAAATCTGTGGCAAAGAATCCGTATAAAATACTTCTTGCTCAACATTATTTTTCAGCCATTGCACTAAGAAATTCAGTTCTTCTTCTTTAGGAGTTTCACCAACTACCCTACAATTGCCACCAAAACATACGGCTGCACCTTGGGCGCTGGCTAAATCTAGAAAATTTTGCGGGTTTTTAACTAAACCATCAATAAAGTTTTCTTCTTGGGACATATATTCAATCAAGACTGATTGAATATGTGTCAAATTTATCCGGTGATAGTAATCTTCTGTTTCTTCTCTGGCTGAAATTTCTGTGAATATGACTCTTCCTAAAAATTCGCAAGCCTTACGCAATTCGTAGGAAACATATTTTGGTGACTGATGATGACAAGCAATTAGTCCCCAGAGTTTTTGGTCTTTAATTAATGAGATGGTAAGCGAAGCACCAACACCCATATTATGCAGGTACTCTAGGTGACAACTAGCAGCACTTCTCAGGATAGAATTAGTTAAATTAATGGGGCGATCGCTAATCGGATTATTCACCGGAAAAAGTTTTACTGGCTCTGAATAAGCATCCGGGATAATTCTGATGGAATTGGAAGCAAATAACTTTCTCGCTGGTTTAGGAATATCCGACTCTGGGTAGTGCAGCCCCAGGTATGGTTCTAGGCTTTCTAATTTTTCTTCAGCAACAACACATCCATGACCATCATCATCAAATTTATATAACATTACCCTGTCAAATTCCGTTAGTTTCCGGACTTCTTGAACGATAATTTGACAAAAATCATGGAGACTTGCTGTTTTTTCCAGTTGGTTAATGGAGGCTCTAGCTAGATGATAAAAGCTTAAAAATGGAATATTTTCTTGAGTAATAGCAGGTTCTAATTCCAGAATCAGAAATCCTTCTAGATTCCGGTGAAAAACTGCATCAAATACTATATAGTCATCACCTTTTTTTCTTACCCAAACCTTCGTCGGATTGATAAAATCGAGGTTTTCCTCAGATAGTCCTTTTTTAATTCTTTCTATTTGGAACGAATCAAGTAAATCTTCAAGTTTTTTTTGCAACATATTTTCGGGAGTAATTCCGAAAATTTTTGATGTATTAGTGCTAACTTGTAATATTTTTAACTCTGGCTCCTCCAACACCAACAGAACACCATGAGGCTGAATTTGACTAGAAATATGAATTGGTGCTTCTTTTAAGCTGATTAAATTAATACCTGGCAATTGTATGTTCATTTCCATGACGATCCTCCTGGTGCAGTTGGGGAGCATCAAAACTAGAGTATCTATAATTACTTAAAATAATGAAGGTAAAAATTTTCGTAATTTTAATTCATCATTTTTACTTAGTATCTAATTTTTCATGCTCTTATATTGCGTATTACAGTCTTTTTACGATCTGCTTGCGCTTTAAAAGTCTAACAGTGAAGAAAGTTAGATACAGATAAGAAATATAAAAATTATGTGATTAAAAAATTCTGTATATATGTAGTTGTGTTAAGTCTAAAATTATTGTGAGAGATTTTCGATGAACATCGTATTTAGTCATTAAACCACATTGATGTATTTGACTAATGATTAAACATCTGAATTCGTCCTTAACCCTTGTTCGCGTAAAAGCATATCAGACCATAAAGCATCTTTTGATTTTAGGGGTGGTACTGATTCTTGATTATAATTAATTGCTAAATGATATCTGGCACGATTGTAGATACCATGCAACAAAGATTGCAAATTTAAAACTGGTTCTGTATCTTCTGACTGTAAAGGTAATGGGAATACAGGAATTGGTTCTTTGATGCTAAAACCGTATAATTTAGCTTGAGGCCGCGTGACACTTCTGCTAACAATGATTTGATAATCTGTTGGTGGAAATTCGCCTAAAATTAACATTGGTTTTCCCGCTCTGAGAAAATCAATTTCGACTAAATTAGAAAGACTAGCTCAAATTTGTTTACGTTTTAATTCATAGGCTTTTCTGCCTTCACCTGGGCGCTTATTTTTAGGCGATAAAACTTCGATAGAAGTGACCACAAAACCTGTAGAAACTTCTCTAATTTCTAAATAATTTTCTGTAATATGTTCTGGTAACGGTATCATGACTGTGATACCGTCTGATGTTGATGTTTGGCTATTATTTAGTGAATATTGCTGAGATGATGTTTGTTTAGTAAAAGCAGAAATATCATGGATACAAGTTAATAGAGAATCTGAATCTTCACCTAAATAAGTACGTTGTCCAATTGCAACTCTATATTCTGGCGGAATATTTTCCTCAATAGTGTCTGCTAAGGCTGTAATCAATCGATGATGTACTTCTGCCCAAAACACGGGATTTTCTAAATAAGGATTCATTCCGGGAAAGGGAGAATTCATAACTTTACTGGCATATATGATTTAAACCCAAGACCTGAACCACATCCGCAGTTTATAACCGTGAGAGGAGAGGGGTAAACCTAAATAAACGGGCATCCAGAAAATAAAAGCAGCTAAGATTATAAAAGTGATGGTGACGCCTACTGCGCGGAGTTGTTGATAATAACTGCGAAGACACTGATCGACAAACCAAGCGATCGCTAAAAATACAAACACCACTGCACACATATAATGATAAATGAAAACGCACCTTGTAACTTTTACCCAAGGTAATAAATTAGCGGCATAATTTATTACTAAATACAAGGCAATCCAAGTATCAACGCTAAGAGTTGTAGGTACAGAAAAACGCTCTCCCTTTACCCAAGGAATCACAACTTGTGACACCAGCATCCCAATTAAAAATAAAATCGCAGCAACACCAAACCACCACAAAAATGGATTGCCCATTGCATGGACATCATAAATAACTTTTTCAGCACCAGCAGGCAAAGGCGGCCCCATAACAGGTAGCGGTTCGTTGAGACTTCCAGCCGTTTGATAATAGTATGCCATTGGTCGAGTCATCAAAGGCCATTTGTACCAGGGGGCACAATAAGGATGCACATCCGAACTATTACCACCCAAATGCAAATGAAACTTCAAAATTTGCTGATGTACTGCGATAAATCCGTATGTTTTATCTAGTTGAAGGTGAGGAATCCAGATAATACTATAAATAAAAGCTGGAATTATCCCCAGATAAAAAAACATCTGGAAAACATTTAATTGAGTTAGATTTTGGAGTGGTGTCTGAGGTGGGGAGGTGGGGAGGTGGGGAGGTAGAGAAGTGTCGGGAGTGTGGGGGGAAAGAGAATTTATGCCCCCCTCTCTTCCCACACCTCCCACACCTCCCATGCTTCTTCCCTCTGTTCCCCTTCCTCCCACACCTGCTGCTTGCCCTATGCCCAATCTTCCATGCCCCATGTCCAATGATGGGATAAGTTTGGAGTTAGAAAAAGAATAAATTCCCTGAATTATCCAGGCTGTTATCCAAAGAAGATAAGCGCCGAAAAGAAACCATAAACCATTCCATTTTGTTCCCACTGAGGCACCAAAATTAATGCCAGCAAGAATTAACCAAAACCAACGACGTTGATTTTGGTTGTCCAATGCTAATAATAAAAACCAGTGGCCTAATAAACCAAATATGATGATATAAATATTACTTAAGGCATAGCGAGATTCAACAAGAAATAAGCCATCACAAGCGGTGAAAAAACCTGCAAGCAAAGCAAAGCTACGACGATAACTTAATTGATAAGCGATCGCAGCTACAACTACAGGAATAAATGAGCCAGTAAGGGCATTAAACCACCGATAAGTCCAAGGCGATCGCAATGAACCCGTCAGCCCATTTACCGTATCGTGCCAAAAAGGAATGTGACTGCCAATCCAAATGCCGATACCAATAATATATTGACTCAACGGCGGATGAGCATTAAAAAAGGGCGTATGCGTAAGATAATTATTACCAAATTTGGCAAAATAAACTTCATCAAATACCAGGGTGTTGAATCTTTCTAGTCCCCAAAACCGTAAGGCAAGTGACATCAAAAATACACCCGCTATTCCAATTCGGAACCATTTTTTAGTCATTAGTCATTAGTTATTAGTAATTGGGCAAACAGGGCATCGGTCATAGGAATGGGGAAAGGGAAAGGGGTAAGGGGGAAAGGGGAAAGATTAAATTTATTCCTTTTCCCTTTTCCCTTTAACCTTTTCCCCTGCCTCCCCTGCCCCTTGTCCCCCACTTCCCACTCCCTACTCCTTACCTTCCAGTGCATTTTGTTCAAATACGAGCAGTTCAATACCGTAATACTTTGTTGTTCGGCCTATTGGCTTCATCCCTAATCTTTGAGTTACACGGATTGAGGCATGATTTTCCGGCTTTACTACTGCATAAATTACTGGCAAATTCAAAACATTAAATCCGTAGTTGAGCATATTTCGTCCTGCTTCGGTGGCATATCCTTTACCCCAAGATGCTCGCCGTAAGTGCCAACCTACTTCATAATCTTGAGTGGCTAAGCCGTCTTTGTCGGGCAATGGTTTGAGAAGGATAGTTCCGACAATTGTTGTGGTTTCCTTTTCGACAATTGCCCAAGATCCAGTACCATTGTTACGTCGTTGCGATCGCTCCAAGTTGTCCACTAAGCGCTGACGTTGTGACTCAATACTCGTGACGCGAGAACCATTACCAAGAAAATAGGTAACTTCGGGGTCGCTATAAATAGCAAACGCTTGTTCGGCATCGCGTTCGGGTATCCAACTGCGAATTATTAAGCGATCGGTTTCTAACAGGTTTGTCATCTTAGCTTTGACTAAACAAAGTTACTATTTTGCAAGATATTAAGGGGATGTTTTAAAAGTTGTGGTTGAGGTAACCAAAACTTTAGATCCGCTATTATCCTCCTTAAAAAGGAAGACTTTAAGAAGTGATTTCCCCATTTTTAAAGCTTGTTCTGGAGTATATCGATACAACGGTAAAGTTTACAAACATCCTCCAAGATAGTTATGGTTGAGCAGTCAAAAGCAATAGGCACAATTACACAAGCATAATACATGATTGCTGGTCATTGAATTGGTTATGCAACAGCAAATTCGGAATCTTTCCTCAGTTCCTCAGACCGGAATCCTAATACAATCCGATCCTTTGGTATACCTGCCCCGACAAGTTCTGTTGCAATTCCCTCTTCGGTGCCGTCACGTTGAATCCAAATTTTACCATCAATAATATCAACGTGAATCAGGCAGCCATGTACGCGACGAGTCACAGCAGGAGACAAATCATAGGCTGGTTCTCTTCCCAAAATCATTAAGAGATAGCGATCTTGTTCGCTATCGAAAACTGTTTCAAATTGAATATTACCTGTACTGAACGGGATTTTCGTATGTTCAATCAAAATATTCCGAATTAAGTGTCTGTATTGCTCCAAGGTATCCATCTGAAAATAACCTCTTGCTCTAGCTGAAATACAACGACATTAACTTTGTAATCTTCTACCAAAAGTTTAGCAATTGGCTCATCAAAGATATCAGCGTATACTTCGTCACGAACGGCGAGATAGAGGACGCGATCGGGATTGGTTCTAATCATCACAGAACGGTATACAAGATACTGTCCTAGGGCGTGTTCGAGATCTGTCATATCGGATACACTACGAAATGTTTTAATTTCAACAGCTATCCGCTGTCCTTCTTTTTCAGCAGCAATCAATTTCTCTGCACCCAGATCGACATACATATCCCTTTTTCCCCACTTCAGATGAAAAGGATCGTCGGTAATCGTCCAGCCATCTTTGATTAGGGCAGTTTTGACATTCTGATGATAGCGCTCTCTAATTGGCATAAATTACTCAAATAACGAATTACAAATTAATACCCTCAACTTTTGCAACTTCCAGCATTGTCTTTAACACCGAATCTGGATTTAAACTAATAGAATCAATTCCCTGTTCAACTAAAAACTGGGCAAATTCTGGGTAATCGCTGGGTGCTTGTCCACAAATACCGATTTTGCGATCGCATTTTTTCGCAGTTTCTATGGCCATTTTCACCATTCGCTTTACACCTTCACTGCGTTCATCAAACAACCGCGCCACCAAGGCTGAATCTCTATCTAACCCCAATGTCAACTGAGTTAGGTCATTAGAACCAATGGAAAAGCCATCAAACACCTCGGCAAACTCTTCAGCCATAATTACATTACTGGGCAATTCACACATCACATAAACTTGCAAGTCGTTAACACCTTGCTTTAAACCATTTTTTGCCATTTCTGCTAACACTAACCGCCCTTCATCAGGAGTGCGACAAAAAGGAATCATGGGGATAACATTCGTCAAACCCATTTCTTCGCGTACCCGCTTTAGGGCTTGACATTCTAACGCAAAAGCTTGTCTGTAACCATCATCATAGTAACGCGCCGCCCCCCGCCAACCAAGCATGGGGTTTTCTTCATCGGGTTCAAATTGTTGACCACCTAATAAATTTGCATATTCATTACTCTTAAAATCTGACATTCGCACAATCACTGGTTTGGGATAAAATGCGGCGGCAATTCTGCCAATGCCTTGGGCTAATTTATCCACAAAATATTGAGGTTTGTCGTCATAAAGTGTGGTAAGTTTAGCAATTTTATCTTTGACAAATTCATCTTTTAATGAATCATATTGAATCAATGCCATTGGATGAACTTGGATTTGGTTAGCAATAATAAACTCTGTCCGCGCCAAACCGACTCCATCGTTGGGAATTGCCGATAAGCTTAATGCTTCTTGGGGATTACCCACATTCATTAAAATTTGCGTGCGGGTGCGGGGTAAGTTTTCTAAAGCGACTTCTTCAACTGCAAAAGGTAATAAACCTGCGTAAACTTTTCCTTCTTCGCCTTCTGCACAAGAAATTGTAATTTCTTGCCCATTTTTTAAGACATCTGTAGCATTGCCACATCCAACGATCGCCGGTACACCCAATTCTCGCGCAATAATGGCAGCGTGACATGTTCTACCACCAGAATTAGTCACGATTGCACTGGCACGTTTCATAATTGGTTCCCAATCTGGGTCAGTTCTTTCTGTTACTAAAACTTCCCCTGGTTGAAATTGTTCTAATTTTTGAACATCTAAAATTAGCCGTGCTTTTCCTTGACTAATTGCTTCTCCAATTGCCCGTCCAGTGACAAGAGGATGTGGGGAGTGAGAAGATTTTTCCCCAGTGCCCAGTCCCCAGTCCCCAGTCCCTAATACTAAGTGATAACTCCGTAATACATTTCCTTTCTTCTGCGATTGGACAGTTTCGGGACGAGCTTGGACAATAAAAAGTTGTTTAGTAATTCCATCTTTTGCCCATTCGATATCCATTGGTGTGTAAATACCGTGGGTTTTGGAATAATGGTCTTCAATTAAACACGCCCAAGTTGCTAATTCTAAAATCTCTTCATCGCTGAGGGCAAATTTGCCTCTTTCTCTAAAAGGAACAGATACGTTTTTAGTAAATTTTGAGCCATCATCATAAATCATTTTCAGTTCTTTACTGCCCAATTTTTTGTCGATGATTGGGCGAAAACCTGCTTTTAAAGTTGGTTTAAAAACATAATATTCATCTGGATTTACTGACCCTTGAACAACGTTTTCACCTAAACCGTAGGCGGCTGTAATTAGCGCTGCATCTTTAAAGCCGGTTTCTGTGTCAATGGAGAACATTACCCCAGAGGTTGCTAAATCAGAACGCACCATTTTTTGTACGCCAACGGCAAGGGCTATGCTAAAGTCATCAAATCCTTTAGCATGGCGATAGGAAATGGCGCGATCGGTAAATATGGAAGCAAAGCATTTATGACAAGCTGCTAAAACTCCTTCCACACCGACGACATTGAGGTAAGTTTCCTGTTGTCCGGCAAAACTGGCGTCGGGAAGATCTTCGGCGGTGGCGCTAGAACGAACTGCGACATCTGTCTCTGCATTGTATTTTTCACAGAGGGTTTGATAAGCTGCGGCGATCGCTTCTCGCAATTCTACAGGAAATGGCGTGTGGATTAATAGCGATCGCGCTTTTTTGCCCCGTTCTCGTAAATTTTTCACATCCTCAACATCCAAGTCAGCAAATAATTTCCGTAGCTTTGTTTCTAACCCCGCTGATTCAATGAAATAACGATAAGCATAAGCAGTGGTAGCAAATCCTGTAGGAACATTAATGCCTTTGGGTATTAATTGTTGAATCATTTCACCTAGTGATGCATTTTTCCCACCAACTAAGGGAATATCACTAATACCAACTTCATCAAACCAGAGGATGAGCGATCGCTCTTTGTCAGATGGAGATAAAGTGCTTGTAGATACTATAGCCATATGTATTACCTCTTAATTTAATGTGTTTTAAGTGCCTAATTATTACTGTCTAATTTCCCGCCAAGAAATAAATTTCACAGGCTTTTAGTTTGATCCCACTGAAGTTTATTAAGAAACATAACACCAACAGGGTTTACTCCTCTTGAGAGGACTTTCGCTATTAGCGGTATATTTCTAATCTATGGCGGTTTTTGCGACTAGTAGTATATGTTTCCCATATTTAATTGTAAATTTTGCAGCCATCTCGTCAGAGTCGCAGGATTTTACATTGTGCAATTAAATGCCTAGCTATAGTCCAAAAATAACAATTATTCGAGATAATGGCTGTATCGCAATACTAGACACAATCCACAATGGCGCAATTAGAAAGGCTGCTGCTCATGGCAGAAGATGAGCTAACTGAGTACAGTACTGATGCTCGGAAAATGGAAAAACTACGCCGTAAAATAGGTTTATCAGTATCGGCAGCCGAACAGCGCCAAGTTAAAGAAGCATTATTAGCTACAAATAAATCTAATATAATTACTCAAATTGTCGAAGAACAAAGACAAACCGTAGCCTTACCATTTTGGGGAATTGCTGGCTTAGGTTTATTGTTGGGAATTTCTTTAAATCAACCCATAGGCTTGTTAGCCGCCGTCGCTGGAACTGTATCAGCTTATAGAATTCAGAAATGGGGTTGGCAATTGCAAGCAAGGCGTTTATTGTTACAAACGTTAGAAGATATTGAAGCGCGGGTTGCTCAACCGAATAAATGATATTAAGTTAATTGTCGTTCAATACTGTTCGGTTAAGCCAAGAGACGCGATAAATCGCCGTCTCTACAATAATCAATCCCTTGTAGAGACGGCGATTTATCGCGTCTTCTTTTGTTTACGTGCAATAAACACCGCATGACCCGGCGATAGTTCATATTCACCATAACTACGGCTGGTTTGAACCTCGAAGTCTACCTGTTGGAGTTGATTTGTAATCGTTGCTGTGTCGTATAATCGTTGGTGGTGTACTTCGTCATCTCGTCTATAGCGATCGCCTACTTTGCGAAAAGTGATAATTCGACGAGTTAAAGTTTTTTGTTGTATATCCTCGTACTTTTCAACTAGTACCACCCAATCTTCTCCCTCTGTGAACCCT
The DNA here is from genome assembly GCA_034530795.1 of Nostoc sp. DedQUE12a. Taxonomy (GTDB): domain Bacteria; phylum Cyanobacteriota; class Cyanobacteriia; order Cyanobacteriales; family Nostocaceae; genus Nostoc. The sequence goes on along the minus strand of JAVRCH010000132.1, from coordinate 710 downwards.
TTGGTTGTGGTTCCTGGTGTAACTTGTCCCGTCTGTGAAATGTCGAAGATAAATACACCCCCAGGACTTAAGGCATTATGTATGCGGTGGAACAGCTGAACAAGGTCGCAATCTTCGTCAAACACATAGCTGAGACATTCACTAATCGATGTCACAGCATTGCACGGCGGAATCTCAGTTTTAAATAGCGATGCGATGCGAAACTCAGCGTTTGGTACTCTACTTCGGGCAATATTTATCATCGACTCAGAAATATCGACTCCCAAAACATCATAATTACCTTTGATAAGTTCTTGCGCCCATAAGCCGCTACCGCAACCCAAATCAACCACTAGTCCATCATTTATTTTGTTTTCTGCCAGAATCTTTAGTATGCCGGGAGCAGACTTGAGAGCAAAGTCACGGAAACCGACATCATGAATAAAAGCCAGGTCTTCTTTATACCACTCATTCATATATATATACTAAAAACTTAGTACAACATTTCATTAATTCATAGCAAATTCTCTGCGTCCCTACCCTGCGGGAACGCCTAAAGGCGAATGCGCTTACCTCTGCGCTCCTTTGCGTTTACAGCAGTTTTCATTTGCATGAGGTACAAATTGATTGGTTTTGAGGCAGGAGGCAGGGGGCAGGAGGCAGGAGGGAGAAAAAGAATTTTTATATTTAATTCTCTAGTTGTGTACCTCATTTGGTTGCAAACTGCTGTA
>JAVRCH010000131.1:0-46126 GCA_034530795.1 Nostoc sp. DedQUE12a | reverse complement strand
GTGGGTGCAGAACACAGTCTGCTTGATGCGATCGCCTCCTAGATATTACAGCAGTTTGCAACTAAATGAGGTACAGAACCAAGGATTCACAAATCAAATTATTCTTCTCCCTCCTGCCTTCTGCCTTCTGCCTCCTGCCTCCTGCCTCCTGCCTCCTGCCTCCTGCCTCAAAACCAGTGACTTTGTACTTCATGCAAAAGAAAACTGCTGTAACGGACTCGTAGTAGAGGGACAGTTACAATTGGATTGGACATACAGCGAAAACTTTCACCAACGTAGCACTATTGAAAATCTCGCTGAAGATTTTGTGGTTAGTTGGCGATCGCTGTACAACACCGAGACTGAGAAGATGAAAACCCTAATCATTGATAACTATGACTCTTATACCTTTAATCTTTACCAATTAATTGCAGAAGTCAATGGAGAGTATCCCACTGTAATTTATAACGATCAATTTGCATGGAGTGAACTCAAACAGTGGGAATTTGACAACATTGTAATTTCACCAGGGCCTGGTCGTCCTGAGAACTCAAAAGATTTTGGAATTTGCCGTCCAGCTATTCAAAATGCCCAAGTACCGCTTCTAGGTGTTTGTCTTGGACATCAAGGACTTGGTTATGGGTATGGAGGAAAAGTTATTCATGCGCCTGAAGTTCGGCATGGTCGGCTCAGTAAAATTTATCACGCTGGCACTGATTTGTTTGCGGGAATTCCTTCTCCTTTCTCTGTTGTGCGCTACCATTCCTTGCTAGTTGCAGATGATCTACCAGACTGTTTAGAAAAAGTAGCGTGGACAGATGACAACCTGATTATGGGAATGCGCCATCGATGTTTACCGCTATGGGGTGTGCAGTTTCATCCAGAGTCAATCTGCACTGAATATGGACATACCTTATTGGAGAATTTTAAAGAGATTACCCTCAAATTTGCCCAAAAGTGCCGCAAAACTCCAAGAAAACAGTATTGGACAGGAGATAGCAAAGCTGCTCCAATACCTTCGAGTTCTTCTAGTCAAAAACAGCAGCAGAAATTTGAACTTTGCACGCGCAAGCTGAATCTGAGTCCTGATACTGAGCAGATGTTTGTGCATTTGTTTGGTAAATCACCAAATGCATTCTGGCTAGATAGCAGTCGTGTTGAACTTGGTCTTTCTCGTTTCTCGTTTATGGGAGATAGCAGTGGCGACAACAGTCTGCTGATTCGTTATCAGACCCTAACGCAGGAACTCACGGTTACACAGTCTCACACCGTAAGCTTCAGGAAACAGGGGATTTTCGAGTATCTCAAGCGGGAACTGGAACAGCGACACTGCTCATCTGAGGAGTTACCCTTCGATTTCAACTGCGGGTTTGTGGGTTACTTTGGGTATGAATTAAAGGCAGAATGTGGATCTCAATTAAAACACCCTTCTAGCTTACCCGATGCTATGTTTTTGTTGGCCGATCGCATGATTGCAATTGATCACCAAGAGCAAACCCTGTATCTGCTTTGCCTAGTTCAGCAGGGACAAACAACCTCAGCACAAGCCTGGTTTGAATCGCTCGAACAACAGATTGAGAACCTTCCTTCCCTGACGCCGATTATTCCTGAGAAGAAACAGACACCTGTAATCTTTCGATTAAGTCGGTCGGAAAAAACTTATCTGAATGATATTGAAAAATCTTTGCAGGAAATTCACGAGGGAGAAACTTATCAAGTTTGTTTGACAAACCAGATTCATACAGATACCACACCTGATCCACTGCAATTTTATCGTACATTACGCCAGATAAATCCTGCGCCATACTCTGCATTTTTACGCTTTGGCGATGTGGCGATCGCTTGTTCATCTCCAGAGCGATTTCTACGCATCGATCGCCAAGGTTGGGTGGAAACAAAGCCCATCAAAGGAACTCTACCACGAGGAAAAACACCAAAAGAAGATTTTACCTTGCGCGAAAGATTACGCAACAGCGAAAAAGATCGGGCGGAAAATCTGATGATTGTAGATTTGCTGCGTAATGATTTAGGACGGGTTTGTGCAGTTGGTACTGTGCATGTTCCTAAATTGATGGATGTGGAAACCTACGCTACAGTGCATCAACTGGTGACGACGATTCGCGGTCAATTACGCGCCGGGATGAGTGCCACAGACTGTATTCGTAATGCTTTCCCCGGTGGTTCTATGACAGGCGCTCCCAAGCTCAGAACCCTTGAGATTATCAATCGATTAGAGCAGGAAGCACGAGGAGTTTATTCAGGAGCGATCGGCTTCTTGGGATTGAATGGTTCAGCTGATTTGAATATTGTTATTCGTACCGCTGTGCTGACAACCGAGCAAACCTCAATTGGCGTTGGCGGTGGTATTGTGGCGCTTTCCGATCCCCAAATGGAGTTTCAAGAAACACTGCTCAAAGCAAAGGCATTGATTCATGCCATGATACTCACAACTCATGGAGCTTTTGATGCCAATCAATATCACATCCAAGGAATAGAAACAGAAGTTTCTGATAGCTATCAAAAAGTGCAGGCATAGGTGCTTAAAAATTTAAAATTTCTCCGCGTCCCCTTCCGCGTCAGTTCTAATGATAAGTCTTCACCCGAACATGATATTACTAACGAATCGATAGTTTCAGCATTTCCTTTGCAACGCCAAAATTTCTAATAGTTCTGAGAGTGATTGCATAAGCGATCGCGCAGCGAGTCCGCAGGAGTTTCGCCGTTCTCAACTGCTGTGTTAATTTTCAGATAATCCTGCACTAGCTTGCAACCATAAGTCAGTGCATCTAGCTTGAGAATTTGCGGCAAGTTCCAAAGAATGAGCGTGTTGTCATCACCACCGGAAGCAAGGATTTTTCCATCGCGGCTGATTGCAATTTGCCTAATCGCTGCGGTATAGCCTCTGAGGGTAGTTAGTTCTGTACCATCAAGTTTCCAAAGCTTGACGGTTCCATCTCCACTTCCAGAAGCAAGGCTTTTACCGTCGGGACTAAAAGCTATCCCCCAAATTGCAGCTGTGTGACCAATGAATGTTTGCAGTAACTTGCCTTCAAGTGTCCACAACTTAATGGTATTGTCGCCACTTCCAGAAGCCACCATCTTACCGTCAGGACTAAAGGCAACTGTCCATACTGCCGCCGAATGTCCGACAAATGTGCTGAGTAACTTACCTTCTAGCGTCCATAGTTTAACAGTACCATCCTCACTAGCAGAAGCAATCAGTTGACTGTTAGGGCTAAATGCAACTTCCCATATTTCGGCTTGATGCCCTTTGAGAATTTGTAGCGTAGGTTGACCTACACGCCATATCCGAACATTATTGTCAGCATTAGGTATGGCGATCGCTCGACCATCGGGACTTAATAAGGCTCCGGTGATTTTGCCATCAGGGTTTTTGTAACTAGCGATTAACGTACCATCTCGCCGTTTCAGTTGTACCGTATCATCTTCACTAGGAAGAGCTATTAACTTGTTATCCTCACTGAAAGAAACCTGGGAGACTGAGATTTTTTGTATCAAAATTTTCTGTAATTTGCCTTGAAGACTCCAAAATTTCACAGTATTTTCGTGGCTGGCTGTGGCGATGGTAGAACTGTCGGAGGCGATCGCTATTGACCAAATCCCGCCTTTATGAGCTATGGCACTCTTTTGGAATGGATTTTCACTCTGCCAAAGTCTCACAAGGTTTTCTGCACCTGCCGAAGCTATAAAGCTACCGTCAGGACTGAAAGTAACTCCCCAAATAGATGCACTATGTCCTCTTAGCGTTCTCTGTTCTGTGCCATCAATGTCCCAAAGTTTTATAGTTTTGTCGAGACTAGCGGAAGCAATAGTCTGACCATTGGGACTAAACGCAACTCCCGAAAGCCCCGCACTATGACCTTTGAGTGTTTTATAAAGACGATAACTGCCATGTGTGCTGTCTCGCTGCCAAAGTTTGACAGTTGTATCTTCACTCACCGAAGCAATGGTCTTGCCGTCAGGGCTAAAAGCTACGCCCAGAACCCAAGATGTATGACCTTGGAGAGGTTGTAGAGTTTTGGCGTTTTGCCAGCCTGATGTGTCTCGTCTCCAGAGTTTTACTGTCCCGTCAAAACTCCCAGCAGCAATGGTCTGGCCGTCAGGACTAAAAGCAACTTCTCGAAAGCCTTTTATATAATTTTGAAATGTTCTTAGCAGTTGACCATCTCGCTGCCAAACTTTTACCGTTGTATCCCAACTTGCAGAGGCAATAGTTTGACCATCCCGACTAAATGCGATTCCCCAAACTGAAGCTGTATGAGCTTTGAATGTCTTATAAATGTGCCATGATGCGTCTTTGGGATCGCGCTGCCAAAGTATAATAGAACCATTCTCACTCCCCGATGCAAGTATCTGACCGTCAGGACTAAATTTAACTGATTTAACTGCTCCCTGATGACCTTTGAGAGTAGCAATTTCTCGGCCATCACGTCGCCACAGTTTGATTGTTTTATCCATACTGGCTGAAGCAACCAGAGAACTGTCAGGACTAATATCTACAGCCATTACAGCTGCGGTATGCCCCGAAAAACGGTTGTATTCATCTGCTCCATAGACTGCTTGTTGCAATGCATTCTCCACTTGAGGTGCAAGATTTGTATTTGATTTACCTAATTTTTGCAGTCTTTTTTTTGCTTTGATTGCTTCTACAAGTGCATCCAATCTACGATTTGAGGCAAACAATCCCCCAGAAGAAGATACAAGCGCTCGAATTTCACTGTTTTTGGCTTGAGTTTCACTTTTGCGAGTCTGATGATACAAAATGAAAGTTCCTATTCCCAAACTACTAGAAACGAGCAACCCAATAGTTACTGCAACTAGTAGATATCTCTGCAATAAAGCTGTTTTTTTCTCTTGTGCTAGTCTTGCTTCTATCTCTAAAGCCGTTTTTTTCTCTTGTATGAGTCTTGCTTTTACTTCTTGAAGCCGTGCTGCCTCTAATGCCATTTGCACTTCTTTGCGATCGCGTTCTGCACTTGCGGCTAAAAATTGATAATCCAAATCGCTCAGACTCTTCCCCTGCGCCCAATTTTGAGTATCTTTTAAAGCTTGTCCTCGCAACAGACGCGATTCATCTTTGTAACCTGATGCTACCCAAGCGTTGAATGTTTGCGAGTAGGGACGGAGGTTATCTAATTGTCTTGATACCCATTGGGCATTAAAAACATTCCGATAGATAGGATTTTTAATTTTGAGATAACCATTGTGTCTTTCTACTAAACCGGATAACAACAGTTGTGTTTGTTCTCGACTGTCATCACTTGGAACAGAATGAAGAGGCAGAGGGGAAAACTCTTCTCCCCCGCTCCCCTGCTCCCCTGCTCCTAGATTCCCCCGCTCCTGAGCCTCTTGTGCTTGCAACACTTGTTGATAAATACTCAACAACCGCCCTGCCTGTTGTTCGTCAAATAAAAGGCGATCGCGAATAGTACGCAAATGCTCTGGTTCGTCTTGTGACTGCCAATTTTGAATAATACGTGTTTTTACTAATTGCTCTATCCACAATGCTTCTGTACCTGGAGGTAGGGTAATCATTTCTGTAGCAGTTTCAAAAGCAACATAGGTAATTAACTCACAGAGTTTTTGTGTGAGAAACGGTTGTCCCCCTGTCCAATAAATAATCTCTTGCAGTATTGCTTGTGGTTGACTGACTACTTCTGCTAACCCTGGAAGCAAGGGCGTAGCTTCATGCACATCAAAGCCCTGTAATTCAATTGCTTTACCAAGGTTAAAGGGCGTGCGGCGTTTATCTGCAATCAAGTCAGAGGGACTTGCTACACCAAATAGTGCAAATCCCAAACGTTCAAAGCTTGGGTTATGTGGTCGTAGGTTATAGCACTGACGAATCCAAGCAAAAAAATCGTTAATTGGGAAATTTAAACTCAGCAAGCTATCAATCTCATCAATAAAAATGAAAATGCGTTTGGCTTTGCCGTTTAGGAAAGAATCACTTTTGAGATTTGCTAATAAGATATCTTCAACAAATAGCTGTAGTTTTTGCACCGAGGAAATGCCTGCTTGTATTTCCCACCAACGCTGAAAGTCAATTTGTGACCCTAATTTTAAGCTATAGAATAAGCTGATAATAATGCCTTTGTACCATTGATCTGGTGTAGTATCTTCAATACCCAAGCGAGTCATATCTAAGTAAACACAGCTATGCCCTTCTTCCTTAAGCCGATAGCTTGTGCGCTGTAGTAAAGATGACTTGCCCATCTGACGAGAGTTGAAGACATAACAAAAATGGCCTGCTTTCAAGCAGGCATAGAGTTGTTCATCTGCGTGGCGGGTAACGTATGTGGGGTCGTCACTGCGGAGACTACCCCCTACTTGATATCTCATATTTAAGTGTGATGATCAAATAAAGACATTAACATAATGATTAGTAATTTGCAGATAAATTATTTAAATTAAGTATCGTACATTTTACAGGACATATTTATATAATAATTAGGTTTATTTGATGCAAATTTTAATAGTTGATAAATAAACCGTAAAATGAACAATGTTAAAGATAATGTAATAGAAGCGGTGGCTTTTATTTCGACTAATTAATCGTAAAATTCAGCTTATTCGTCGCCAAACCTTCGTTCTGTCAACTACTAGTGCGATGCCTACAGCGGGCTGCGCCTACGCGGTACTTGATATTGAGTGAGTGCGTTACTATTGCTCTATCAAACAATTGTCGATAGATAGCTGTTTTGCAAAATAGGCGTAGTAGAGTTCGTAACGCGGTAAGATGCGATCGCCCTCAAAGCGAATTAATCCCAAACTTTCAAGCTTGTAAGCCTCAATAAGATTAAGACAAATACCTTGCTTTGCTTGGAGCACTTTAGCATAGATCTTTGCCAGGCTAGGATTTTCTTGGAGTTTGACAAAATGTCTCCATAAATGATCGCGGTAAATGCCACCATTAGCCATCGCATCCTCTATTATTTCTTGCAGGATCATTTCTTGAGAGCAAAGGGTATCGGCTTAACTTTCTTAACTTTCTTATACCAATTTAATGTGAAGCTGCACATTATTTTGACCCCTCCCAACCTCCCCTTACTAAGGGGAGGTGCCGCAGGCGGTGGGGTTTTTTCTATGCATCTTCATAAAGAATTGGTATTAACTGTCCTAATTAAATGTTTTAACTATCTTCTTAGTGTAATATTACTTCGGAAAGTGCAAGTCTTTTCAGCGTTTGAAAATAATATCGTACAGTGACAGCAGAATTTCCACCACAATCAAAATTACTACATACCACTCTACTCGCTGGCTACTACTATGCTGCATGAACTCCAGTACTGTTTGTGCGGTTTGGGTAATTAGCTCTAGTTTGCGTTCTAAAGCATTGTGACGTTCGCGGATTTCGTATTCATCCTCCAAGCGCAGATATAGGTTTTCTAACTGTGGGGATTCCCAGAGCAACTCTGGCTTATCAATAATCTCGACTCGGCCCACTATCTTATGTTGAACTAACAACGTAGTCCCAAGTTGACGCAGTAATTCCCGACTCTGCCGTCTACTCCTGTTTTCACGCTGGAGACTAGCTGCAAACGGTTCAATTTGATCGAATACTGCCGCTATGCTAACTTCATAATGAGACAGCACAACACTTTTAGCGAGAATATCAGCGACTATCTGCAAGCGTTCTACACTCAATTCATGCAGTAAAATTTTTCCTTCCTTAACTCGTTCGCTTTCCACAATGTTGAGATGAACTTCCACTTCTTCCGTCTCAGGGTTGCTAAAACAGTCATGAACTTGAGAAGATAGCTGGCTCAAGAAGGCTGCCTTTTCTACAGGCTCAAGGTTAAACAGGACAACTACTCCATACCCTAGCAGTACAGCACAACCGCACTCACCTACTTTAACCATTACCGGCATGGTCGCCAAGCAAGTGTAATTTTCCAATCTCTGTAGGTTAATCTTCTTACCAAGAAATAGGGCCTGCGCTCTAAAGCTATCTCTGTCACTAAAAAAGAGTTTTTGCATTGTTGCCCTATGCTATATTTTGCCTATTAATCTTTAGCGGTAGCGATCGCAATTGCTCCGGCATTAGTGCAGGTTGCTACAATCTCAGTCTACCAATAAACCTATTCACCACCACCTTTAGATGCGCTTGTATTTTGGGCTTAAAATTTTGTCAAAAACCAGGGTGAAAAACACAATTTTTGGGCTAGTGGTGGCGTCATCAAAAAAAGTGCCACTCATTCTTAGGCTCAATTACCCGTACAAGACTGTATTTAACCTGAGTTCGGGTTAAATATATGAAGGTAAAAGCCACTCCAGTTGAAGGCTAGGTTTGTTAGCTTGATGGTAATAAGCGATTAATCCGCACAGAAGTTAACACAAAAATTAACGGGGCTTCGATGCCGAGACCCCGCCTGGATTTCTCACTTGTGAGAAATCCAGAGGTGTGGGAGGTGTGGGAGGTGTGGGAGGTGTGGGAGGGGTGGGAAGAAATCTCTCTCCCTACACTCCCCTCTTCCCCCCACACTCCCCACACTCCCCGCACTCCCGGTTGCTGGATTTAAGGTTATTTTCAGCTTACTGCCTGTTCCTTTCTTTACCCCGAACTCAGGTTCTTTACTTGTTGGAAACTTGTTCTTCCTCAACAAATTCTGGCAGTTCGTTGGGTGCGCCGCAGGCAGAAATATTGCCTGTAAAATTTACATCTGCCATCAGTTCTGGATGTTCCTGCTGGCGCTGGGTGATTTGTTCGCGGGTGAGAATCTTCGATTCGTCAAAACCAAGCTCGATTTCGGTGTGTAAACCCTTGTACTTAACTCGCTTGAGGTTGTAAAAACGTTTGTTGAGAGTAGTTTTCACAAAAGCTTTCAAGCAACCTAAAAGATACTTGCGTTTAAAGGGATCTTTGACAAACCAATATTCAATGGTTTTGCGGAGGTAAAAACGGGCATAGTTTCGCAGTACTCCTTTGAGAACATCCTCCCGTTCCATTGCGTCTGGTTTCATGATTGGCGTCACAAAGTTATATTGAGAGTAATCGCGAATTTCTACGCGATCGCCTAAATCTTCAAATAACTCAGAAAATGGCCAAGGTGTAAACATATTCCAGTTGGCCATGTCTGTTTTCCAATCCAAAGCCATCTGATAAGTTTGCTCAATTGTTTCTGGGGTTTCGTTCTCCAAACCCATAATAAATTGAGCCTCAGCAACCATACCATTTTCTTTTAACAGTTGAATCGCCCGCTTGTTTTGTTCGATAGTCGTTTCTTTACGGAACAAATTCAACTTTAGCTGTGCTGCTGCTTCTGTACCCAAGGAAACATGAACCAGTCCAGCTTTGCGATAAAGAGCTAATTCTTTCTCATCCCGCAATATATCTGTCACCCGTGTATTGATTCCCCAGTAAACACCCAAATTGCGTTCGATTAATTCATTACAAAGGTCGATAAATTTCGGTTTGTTGATGGTTGGTTCTTCATCAGCAAGAATGAAAAAACCAACTTTGTGTTTTTTCACCAAAATTTCAATTTGATCGACAAATTTCTTGGGGCTTCCAGAACGATATTTGCGCCAGAATTTCCACTGGGAACAAAAACGACAGGTGAAAGGACATCCTCTAGCATAGTTGGGCACTGCCACCCGGACGTTGAGAGGAGTATAAATATATTTTTTCCAATCTAATAGATCCCAATCTGGCGTTAGGGTATCTAAATCAGCAATCGGTGGATGGGCTGGTGTAGCGATGACTTGCCCATCTTCTAGGAAGGCAATTCCTAAAATATTGCGGCGATCGCCCTCTACAGTACCATTAGCGATCGCATTTATCAAATTAACTGTAATCTCTTCCCCTTCTCCCCGAATAATATAATCAACCCAAGGAGCTTCATTAAGAACTTCATTATACATATAGGTAGGATGAACCCCACCCATAATTGTCTTGGCTTGGGGACAAACTTCTTTAACTATTTTTAGGGTTTTTTCTGATTGATAAATCATCGGTGTGATTGCTGTTGCCAAAACCACATCCGGCTGATGCTTGGCAATCATCTTTGCTAAAGCATCATCAGGAGTATAATCGGTCATGGCATCAATAAAGCGAATATCACTAAAGCCAGCTGTCTTCAGTGCGCCGCCAACATAGGGAACCCAACTTGGTGGCCAATTTCCAGCGATTTCTGCACCACCAGAATGATAATTGGGTTGAATCATCAAAATCCGCATAATCTACCTCATAATTCTTACCAGAGGACTAAAAAATTGAAAATATCCCGCTTGCAACACCTTTGCGTCTACAAAATTGCAAAGCGACAAAGATTTATGGATAAATGTTTGCTAATTGTTGTGAGATAAAATAAATATGCAAAAACTTACCAATTAAATTGCTGGTAAAAACTTGTCATTTTGCAATATTTACCTTTTAAATCACTGCTTAATTTATTTTATAACTATAAAGCAATTTACTTTTGTTGGTCAATAAATTTTCTCAAAATTTAATGTTCAGATACTAATAAGAGCTAATACCAATTTTATATAGCAGTCCTAAATGAGTTACGAGCAAAAAGATCCCCGGCTTCTTCAAGAAGTCGGGGATCTGAGCCTCTCGATATTTGCAAATCAAATAGGATTGCTATATAAACTAGCAATTATTACTTAATTAATCTTTCGTTTGGTGTACTTGGCGACGGCATTCGTTAATGAGTAAATCTCCAAGATTGCCCTGTACCGGTTTTGCAGTTCGTTTAATAAATATTACATCTATCTCATTAAGATTTAGTATAATTCCGGTGGATATTCAGGTTAAGCATAGCTCTATCAAAACTGCTTGTATAGGGTATTTGATTGCGTGAAACACACCTTCGTGTATTTCATGCAATCAAAAAGGAGTCCAATAGCTTAAGATAATGAGTTGATGGTTTTAGATCGGGCGAAACTCTTATGCTGACATTTACCCAAATCAAGCCACCCAATTACGGTACAGCAGTCAGTTTCAATCTGGCGTTAACAGCAGAAGAACGTACCCGCAGTCGTCATCGCTTTGAAACAGAAGATGGGAAAGTTGTATTTTTACATTTACCCAGAGGAACTGTCTTACACGATGGTGATATTCTTCAGGATGAAGCGGCTAACACTTTAATTAGAATTACTGCTAAACCAGAACTAGTAATGACTGCCTTTGCCGAAAGACCACTTTTATTACTCAGGGCAGCATATCATTTAGGAAATCGCCATGTACCTGTAGAAATTACCCCTACTTATTTACGCTTGTCTTCAGATTCGGTTTTACGTACAATGTTGGAACAACTGGGATTAGAAGTTAAAGAAGAAATTTTACCGTTTCAGCCAGAATTGGGAGCTTATGGACAACACCATCATGCTCACTGATAGTCATCTTTTAAATATTTTACAGTTAGCTAGTCCTGCTTTGCCTGTGGGAGCATATAGTTATTCTGAAGGCTTGGAAACATTAGTAGAAAATGCTACGATCGCCAACCAGGCACATCTCAAACATTGGCTAGAAGCACAATTAACTTATGGGGCAATTCGGTTAGAAGCGGCGGTAATGGTACGAGCTGAGAAATCTGCAAAAATAGGTGATGTTGAGTCTTTATGCTCGTGGAATCTGTGGTTATCGGCTGCTAGAGAAACAGAAGAATTACGCGCCTCTAGCTGGCAAATGGGGCGATCGCTGATCCAATTACTTGGTAAACTAGAACCTGAGATTATACATATGACCAATAGTATAGGTAATCCTTGCAATTATGCGATCGCTTTTGGCATCGCCCTTGCCCATTGGCAGATTAACATTAAAGCCGGATTATTAGCATATCTGCACAGTTGGGCAAGTAATTTGATTATAGCTGGCGTCAAACTTATTCCCCTGGGGCAAACAGCAGGACAGCAGTTATTACTAGAATTGCAATCATTAATTAGTAATATGGCATTAGAAATTCTAGCGTTGGAAGATGAACAACTCAGCTGTTGGAGTTGGGGTTTATCTCTAGCGAGTATGCAGCATCAAACGCAGTATACAAGATTATTTAGAAGTTAGGAGTTAAGAGTTAAGAGTTAAGAGTTAACAGTTAGCAGTTAAAAGTTATTATTCTCCCTATGCCCAATGACAAATAACAAATGACAAATGACAAATAACTAATGACAAATAACTAATGACTAAAAACGCATTTAGAGTAGGTGTTGCTGGCCCGGTTGGTTCGGGGAAGACAGCTTTGGTGGATGCTTTGTGCAAGAGGTTGCGCGAGCAGTATCAGATTGCAGTGGTGACAAATGATATTTATACTCAGGAAGACGCTCAATTTTTAGTGCGTTCTCAGGCTTTAGCAAGCGAGCGCATTTTGGGTGTAGAGACTGGAGGTTGTCCTCATACTGCCATTCGTGAAGATGCTTCTATGAATTTAGCAGCAATTGAACAATTAGAGGAACGTTTTACCGATTTGGATTTAGTATTTTTAGAAAGTGGCGGTGATAATTTAGCTGCTACCTTTAGTCCAGAATTAGTGGATTTAACAATTTACGTCATCGATGTTGCCGCTGGTGATAAAATTCCCCGCAAGGGTGGCCCCGGCATTACTAAATCTGATTTATTGGTGATTAATAAAACTGACCTTGCACCTTATGTCGGTGCAGATTTAAGTGTCATGGAACGAGATACTAAAAAAATGCGCGGCAATAAACCTTTTATCTTTACTAATTTGAAAACTCAATCAGGGCTTGTAGATGTCATTAACTTTGTCTGCACAAATATTTGTTAGAGGATGTTTTAAAAGTCCTTTTTTAAGTAGCAAAATGTTCTAGATTCCACTAAATCCAAGCGACTTGCTCATGGGGAAAACCCCCTATGTACCCGTCATACAGCGTATTTCAGGTAAATGAAGTACACGGGTAGGGGCCAATACAGTTCAGACAAGACCAAAACACTTGTAGAGACGGCGATTTATCGCGTCTCGAAAACCCAAAATTTTGTACAATTAGCCCTTAACTGAACCGTATTGGCGCCAAGCTTAGCGCCCCTATGATTATCTGTACCTCACCAAGCTGCAATGTGCTGTAAGTAATTAGGGGAACTTGATATAAGAACAACTTGCCCCAATTCGTCTGATTGTTGTGCAACGTTGTTTTTCCGTTTCTTCCCTTGTTGAGTTGTCCTCTTGCATGACTGAACTTTTTTAAACCTTCATTAAACCCAAATTTATTACTACTAGTAAAAACTCAGAGAGCAAGTACTTATAACCAGTTTTATAGCTAGTTAGTTTTTCTATGAAGACGGAAACAAACTATTTTAATTAGTTGAAAAGTAGTGCCAATATATGACAGGAACACATAAAGCCAAGTAAGCTCACATAGACAGCGCATTGCCAATGAACTCTCAGCAAAGGATAGAAACCGAGTTTAAGATTGCAATTTTAACTGTGAGTAACTTACGGCGGCCACACACCAATGGCCGCGTAATCCTTAATTAGTAGTAAGCTATTACGCTTTTAAATTGCACAGCTACTCATAAGTTTAGTTGGCCGCTGACGGTTAACTGTCAACCGTCAACAACCAAAAGATGTGCTGGTTTAGATGCGTGGCAGCTTAAACCATTTTTTAACTCCTAACCCCGAACTAACATTTATGCAGATGAATCAGAAACTTTATCTATACTCTTCTCTAGCTCAATTACGATTACTCAAAAAAAGTTACACCGCCAAAATCATGGTAGTGGCCTTTTTGGGAACTCACGTACCACTTTTGGCTTTAATCTTTAATATCGTAACCTCCAACTCCTATTCTTGGGAAATAGCAATCCGAGTACTGCTGAATGCTCTTTTCGCTACACTAGCAGGAACAGCGGCTACCCTTTTTGCATTACATTATCTACTCGCCCCCGTAATTCTAACATCTGCGGCATTGCAAGACTACTTGCAAACTAAAAAATTACCAGAACTGCCCACAGAATTTGGCGATGAGGCAGGCACACTGATGGCAGATACTTCACAAACTCTCCACAAATTAGATGAGTTAATTCACCAGATTAGTAATTATGACAATCTGACTGGGTTACCGAATCGGGATTTATTTAGCGATCGCCTTTACCAAAACGTGTCACAATCTCAGAATCCCCAGCAATTGATTGCTGTTCTTTCTCTGAGCATTGATGATTTTACTGGTATCAGTCATGGGTTGGAGCATGAAACATCTAACCACCTATTAAGAGCAGTTGCCCAACGTTTGACAAGCTGTATGGGTAAAACAGATATCTTGGCGCGTTTAACTCAAGATGAATTTGCCATCGCTCAAATGGATATCTTATCCTTTGAAAAAGTGGTTAGTTTCACAAAAACCCTACAGAATATACTGTCTAAACCCTTCTTCATAGATAAGCAGCAAATTCATATTACAGCCAGCATAGGTATTACAATTAGTGACTTAGGCGATCGTAATAGTGTGGATCTACTATTACAACAGGCTCACATAGCACTGTATCAAGCAAAACAACAAGGATATAGCCAATACCAGTTCTATTCACCAGAAATTAACGCTCAGTTGCAAGAACGACTAGCATTAGAAAACGAATTACATGGAGCGTTGGAACGCGGTGAAATCGTAGTTTATTACCAACCGCTAATTGATTTGGACACCACGGAAGTCACAGCAGTAGAAGCACTAATACGCTGGCAGCATCCTACAAGAGGTTTAGTTTCTCCAGTAAAGTTTATTCCCATTGCCGAACATAACGGTTTAATCGTACCTATTGGTGAATGGGTGTTGCGAACCGCCTGCGCCCAAAATCGAACCTGGCAACTTGCCGGACTACCCCCAATTAGGATGTCAGTTAACCTTTCGGCTCGACAATTTGAACAATCAAATTTAGTCGGAGTTGTCAAAGAAATACTAGAAGAGACGAAACTGGAACCATCTTACCTAGAGCTGGAAGTTACAGAAAGCTCCTTGATAGTTGATATTCAGCAGTCTGTGAAAACCCTCAAACAATTGCGAGAATTAGGAGTATGGCTAGCTTTGGATGATTTCGGTACTGGTTATTCTTCTCTCAACTATCTCAAGCGCTTTCCTGTGAACATGCTCAAAATTGACCGCTCATTTGTGCAAGACGTGACATCAAATTCTGATAGCGCCGCAGTCACCGATGCCATCATTGCATTAGCTAAAAGCCTCCAGTTGAAAATTACGGCAGAAGGGGTGGAAACTCAAGAACAGCTTGACTATCTAAAAAAACGTGGTTGTCAAGAAGGCCAGGGATATTACTTTGGTATCCCTACTCCCGCCGACAGAATCACTGACATACTCAAGCAGAATCATTTGCAAATACAGGAGATAGCTGCATAATAACTAGTAGACTGTTGGCTGTTGACTCTTAACTTTCAACAGCCATCACTAATTTTTTTCAAAACTCAAATAGGATTGTTAAAAGACTTTTTAAACATTCTCTCAAGATTTGTTGCCTTATTCCCAATAAGTCTTCCAATCATCCTTGAAAGCTTGCTGTAATTTCTTCATATAAGTATAAGTTTTAATTTTCACCATCCATACATTATTGCTGTTGCTGGTGCATCCTTTACAAATAACACCTTCAGCTACACCATATTTTCCTTCTCGAACATCTTCAATAAATTGACCTGTTAATTTTCCACGATAAACAACCCGTGCAATGTTTAGGTGACTAAAATCTTGAATAAATTGTTCGGGAGCAATAATACATTTATCAGTTTGTACATCAAAGAGAATTAGTTGTTTGGGTTCGTCCTTTTGATGCATTCCGGCAAAGGAGTTAGTTCCCAAAAACTCTGTAAAGACAGTAATTTCCGGGTATTGATAATTTAAATTTTCTTGAAATACTTTTTTTAAAGGATTGGCAAAATCTCTGTTAAAAATCTCCAGAGCTTCTTCTAAACCTGAATGTGCTTTATTGAATTGTGCAATCCCCATATCATCGAAGTCAAAGCGATCGCGACGCGTACCAAAAGCATACCACCCAAGTTCCAAATCCCAAACCCAGTGGAGATTTGTACCATCATATTTCTCAAAAGCTATACAGCGTTCCCAAGGACAATTTTTGCTATCTGGGATTTTAGGGTAAACAAGTTGCACTCGTGCCATTGGGATAAAAACAAGCTTGTAAATTAAAAAGATAACTCTGAATTCTTGTTACCAAGGATTACCCACCATAGTGAATCCAGCCCAATAATAAGGATGCATAAATGATTCATCAGCTTCCTCAATACTTTCAGCAGGCAAAGGCAAGTTGCCCACCGCTCCCAAACCTTGAATTTGGCCATCCTTTAAGTAAATCTGCCCTTTAACCATAGCTACTTGAGCTTGTCTCAAAGCCTCTGCCTTAATTGCAGAAGTTTTTAAATTCTCATAAAATTTCGTCATCAGTGCTGCTGTACCAGAATCGTTAACAGACCAAAGACTGGCAACACTAGTTTTTACGCCTGCCAGCACTGCTAAACCCGCAAACCCAAGTTCTGACTCTTTATCGCCCAATGCTGTCCTACAAGCACTCAGCACCATCATTTCTACTTGAGGTTCGTTTAACCGCAACTGGCGTAACTGGTCTAGACGTAACTTGTCCTCCCACAGTTGAATATAGGACTTGCTTAAGCCGCCAGCTACAAAATCGGCATGAGTCGCCATGTGAATAATGCCAAAAGGTTGTTGACGCCGGACAGTTTTGAGATTTTCTAAGGTGGCTTGCTTGTCCAATAACAATTTGCCTTGCCAGAGTTTAGATACCAATGTTGAGATCTCCACGGGAACTGCTGGTAAAGGATTTTGCCCTTGAGTACTCTCAGAAACTCCCAAGGCTAAAATTTGAGATTTTCTAATGTCTGTATACAGTGTGTTGGTTAAGCTAAGACTCGGCATCAAGCCAATACTGTATTTTTCTACCAAAAATTGTTGACCATCGTGAAGTGCTGCCATTGGAGTTGAACGTAAACCAATGTCTGGTAGAAAGACTAAATTGTTAATTTCTCTAGCTTGGAAATCTGCCTCCAGTGGTGCAATTATCCAACGATAAAGTTGTTGAGATGAACGCAAATAAGCAGTACGGCGACGGTTTTGTGGACTTACAATTTGGTCGCGAAATTCTTTAGCTACTTGTAAAACTTTGGCTCTAGTAGTTTCTGGAATGCGCTTACGAATAGGGTTACCTTTTCCAGTGACTACCACTATTTCCAGTTCGTCGCTATCCTGTTCTAGTAAAGTATTCAGCTGTTTAGTTCTCTCTGGGATAATCTCTACAGGCACAAAACTAATGTAGATAAATGCAGGTTTTACACCAGTAGCTTTCTCAATTTTGCTAGCAATTTCTTTGGCTTCATCCAGTGTTTTAATTCTGGGATTGGGTATGCCTAAATAATCACCAAAATCACCTGTGAAGTTATCTTCGGGAGTAGGATTGGTATTAATTACAGGGTCACCAATCTTAGGATCGCCTAGTTGGGGATTACCTGGGTTAGGTGGATTGCACTGGAATGAGCAGGGAGGAACATCAGGAATTTCAGGTTCGGTAGGAATTCCAGGTTCGGTAGGAATTCCAGGGTCAGTAGGAATTCCAGGGTCAGTAGGAATTCCAGGGTCAGTAGGAATTCCAGGGTCGGTAGGAGTTCCAGGGTCGGTAGGAATTCCAGGGTCGGTAGGAGTTCCAGGCACATTGACGTTGATTGCTACCTGTACGGGTTCTGAGGATGAAACGACATCGCTAGCTCTAACGCTGAATGCATTTATTAGCCCTGTGGTATCTGTTGGTGGTGTGTAATTTAGTGTTTCACCTATAGTTAATGTGTCCCCCGCAGCTAAAACCGTATCACCTCGTCTCAGGGTTCCTGCTTGAATGCCATCAATGACAACAGTGGTATTATCTAGATTGACATCGCTAGTACTGGCAGTAAATGTGAAGCTTAAGGTTTGATTGACTTGGGCATCAGATGATAGGAGCGTGTTTGTTGTCAGTGTGGGGGGAGTGTTTACGGATGTAATGATGATGCCTATTGGCGTGCCAGGAGCATCTCCACCATTGGGCAAAACTGGAAAGTTATTTGTAGGATCGATTGAAGTTGCTCCTGTATTAATTGACCCTGCTAGACCATTGACACTGGCATCACCTACGATAAAATCGACATTATTCGGGCCACCATCATGGCGAATACTAACAGTACCTCCTGCTAAAGGCTGAACGGAAGGATCATCAACACTAACAAAAAATCCACCAGTTGCAATGGTTTCTCCCTCAGGTGCCTGTAATCCTTGAATGAGTCCGTTGGTTAGCACTTGCACATTGCCACCTTGAACACTGTTACCGTCAACAAAGTCATCAGCTACCGCTTGAGTGCTGATGGTTGTAAAACTAATATTGCTGCCAGCAGGATTGGTAGTCTGTAAAGTGACATTGCCGCCTGTAAGATTTCCAGTGCCATCTACTCCGATCGCACTTGCTGAAGCACTAATAGCACCATTCACAGTAATATTATCTGCGGCAGTTAAACTGATTGCACCAGCTTGGCCGATAAAATTGCCACCTGAGACCTTGACTAAAGACGAGTTAATTGCCCCGGTGGTAATACTGCCGCCTGTAGTTGTTGCTACTACATCGCCAGCCGTACCTGAGTTACTAGCATCACTGGAAAAGGAATCAATTGTACCTGTACTGATATTGCCTGCGGCACTCAAGTTTACTGTTCCAGCAGTATTATTACTAAAAAACCCTCCAGTGTTGCTAGTATCAAGATTATTTAAAGTAATCCCACCACTGGTACTTTGAGCTGTAATATTACCCGCCGAGTAGCCTTGACCACTGGTGATAATGTTACCCACAGTAATATCACCGATCGCAGACAAGTTGACGTTACCACTATTGCCAGAAGAATCGGTACTTGTATTTAAATTGCCCAGCGATAAACTAGCTCCCGAAATATTTATTGCTCCTCCCTTGGTTTCAATTGTGTTGGTAGGGTCAACAAAGTTTACAGAACCGCTTTGTGAGGTGATGCTTAAGCTACCGCTACTAGCCAAGGTTAATGTAGCAATGCCATCAGTTGTTACTAAGGGTGTCGCTCCGATGATGTCATTAATGGTAATATTGCCTGTGGCTTGTAAGTTGATATTTGCACCGGACGCAGCGATCGCACCCCATGAAACGGTATTCGCCCCAATATCTGCATCGCTAAAGGCAATATTGCCAGCTGTAGCATCAAAATCGCCTGTCCCTGCCGCGCCATCGATAATAGTCAACGTAGTGGGGTCTAGCAATAAAGTCCCAAAGCTACCATTGGCGGCTGAAGTATCTACCGCACCATTGAAGGTCAAGAAATTTTTGCCTGATACTTCTACAAAACCACCATTGCCAGAATTTGCTCCTCCACGTGCCGAAATATTACCAAAATATTGGGTTGCGTTGTCACCCCAAACAATTACCCGTCCGCCATTTCCATTTAAAGTACTATCGGCATTAATCACAGAGTTGGAGTTAACATAAGTCTGCTGTGCATTGGGCAAAGTCCCCTTACCCTGGTAATCTCCACCAATTAATACACTACCGCCATCGTTGGTTCCAGAGGCGTTAATATTGGCATCAATTACTCCCACTTTTGTACCCAAAGCAGTTACTGTGCCGCCTGTTTGGCTAGATACATCTACTGTGCCAGAAACAATGGTTGTACCTGGAGTTGCAGGAATTTTGAGGTTAGAGCCTGTCAGTTGTACGGTGCCATCAGGATTAGTAGTTAACCCAGTGTTAGTATTACCAACGGTGAGCAATTCTGGCAAAGATGCAATGGGAATTGTCCAGCTATTGGGCTGGTTACTACTAGAGGCGAGGGGCTGAATTTCTAGACTCAGTACATTTCCTGGCTGACTGAGGCGCACCCAATTTTGACCTGGTACGGATGTGACGGTAATTTGTCCTTCTGGTGCTGAAATTTGCCCAGTGTTGACCACCGTACCACCCAATAAATTCAAGTTCTGCCCTGTACCGACTGCCAAATTTCCAGCATTCACAATGGCCCCTGGTTGGCTAGTACTAAAGGCAAATCCATTAGGGTTTCCCACTAAAGCAGTGTAATCATTAACACCTATCGCATTAAACCAACTGCTGCCAAAACCTATGCCGTTGGCTGTTGTCACCGTAAAAGCACTAGGTACATTTAAGCTGGCGTTTGCTCCAAAAATAAATCCGGCTGGATTCATCAAGAACAAGTTAGGGCTACCACCAGTTACCTGAATTAAGCCATTGATGATAGAAGGATTACCGCCAGTGATTCTACCAAGAATATTTTGTAGGGCTGGACTGGCTTGAAAGTTGGCGATTTGTTCTGGCGAAATTCCAAATTGTTGAAAGCTGTGGAAGAGATTAGCACCATCACCAGAAGTTGTACCGCCGGTGATATCAAGTTGATTACCGTTGGGAGTCACAATTGTGTTTGTACCATCAGCAGCGGGAACAATTTGCTGTGCTTGGGCTAATTTGGGATTGATGGAACTGAGTAGGGGGGCAAAAACTAGTATTGAAGCGGCAATGCTGGAGAGTAAAGATTTTTTGCGCCGCAATATAAAACGGCCTGTGGAAAATTCTACATCGATTTGTAACTTATTTGCTAATCCGCGTCGCCAAAGTGCTTGGGCGATCGCTTTTTTTGACCACAGTATTTGTTCGGCTTTTCTAGTAGAAGAGATGTTTTGAGAATGAACTCGGTAGAAATAGAGAGGCTGTTTAACTCGCCGCACTTGGGTTACTTCGGAAAGCCTCAAACACAAATCGTAATCATAAGCAGTAATATTAAAAGATCCGTTGACACCTCCCACTCGGTCGTAAACGCAACGACGCATGAGGCGGAAGTGGAAAGTCATGAAGTTTACCAACAGACCTTCTTTTGAGTAGGGGATATCACAGCGATGGCCGTAACCGATAACTTTGCCGTCTGCATCGATATTTAAGTAGTCAGTGTAAACAAGTCCCGTTTCTGGGTGGCGATTGAGGACTGCGGCGGTTTCGGCCAGGGCGGTAGGAGCGAGGATATCGTCATTGTCAAGTATACCGATGTAGCTGCCACTGGTTTGATTAATTGCTGCTTTACAAACAGCAGCAGTTCCTTGATGCTCTGCTTGGATTAGCCGTACTCGCGCATCTTGCTGAGTATATCTTTCGACCATAGCCACTGAAGCATCTGTAGACCCATCATCCCAAATTAATAACTCAAAGTCTTGCCATGTCTGGGCTAAGACACTGGCGATCGCTTGTTGAAGGTAAGCCTCCCGGTTGTAATTAACGATGACAATGGAAATCAGTGGTGACATCGCAGTAATCCAAGTTTTCTACCTATTACCAGAATATAATGCTCAGGGCTTTCACTTAGGGAATCATTGCTGTTTATTATTTTTTAGTTACAAATTTTCTTAAATTGGCATGTCAGAAATATGATATTCAAATATTCATGCACCTATATGGGCATGGGGCATGGGGCATTGGGCATGGGGAGGTGTGGGAGGTGTGGGAGGTGTGGGAGGATGGGGAAGAAATCTTTCCCCCCACACTCCCCACACTCCCCACACTCCCCCATCTCTCCAGTCCTCAGTCCCCACTCCCCAGTCTCCTAAAAAGCGAAAAGCAATGAGAAAAGGAACAGAAACTAGTGTTAAGCCTAAAGCAATGACTCAGCCAAGAATTTTGTCTGTTTCTCATCAATTAGACGCTTGGCAAAGTGTAGCAATTAGTAAATGGAATCAGCACAGTTTCAGTTTCAAGTGTGGCTTGTTAATTCTGCCTGCGGTCTGGATTGTAATTGCAAATGGACTCAGCGCTAGAGCTAATAACTTTACACCAAACTCCGATGGAGATAATAGTTACCCAGAGTTACAAATCGTACAGGAAACAGCACCTTTCCCGGTAACTGAACCTAATCAACCAACACCAAACCCCGAATCATCGCCAGCACAACCAGAAACGCCACAACGCATTCGAGTTCGTAAAATTCAGGTTGTAGATAGCACGGTTTTTAGTGAAAATGACTTGAATGCTGTTGTCAAGCCGTTTGAAGAACGAGAGTTGACTTTAGAAGAAATCAGACAAGCAGCAGACGCCGTTACCCAACTTTATCTAAATAAAGGCTATCTCAATTCCAGGGCGGTTCCAGAGACTCAGCAACCTAGTACCGCCGATGGAATTGTGGTCATTCGCGTTATTGAAGGGCGTTTAGCTGAGATAGACATCCAAGGAACGCGGCGACTAAACCCATCTTATATTCGTAGTCGCATCGAATTAGGTGCTGGCGTTCCTCTGAATATTGGTAAGCTGGAAGACCAACTAAAGCTATTGCGACTCGATCCTTTGTTTACAAATGTCGAAGCACGGCTGCGTCCTACGGGTAAAGTCGGTCAAAGTGTTTTGGTTGTGAGAGTTGAAGAGGCAAATCCTTTAACTGGTAGTTTGGGTGTAGATAACTATTCGCCTCCGAGTATTGGTGCAGAAAGATTGGGTGTTGAACTGCGCCACCGTAATTTAACTGGGATGGGAGATGAGTTAGCAGGCTATTATTTTCACTCGTTCACAGGTGGTTCCGATATCTATGATTTTAGGTATCAGGTTCCTGTCAATGCGATGGATGGGAAGGTACAAATTAGAGCTGCATTTAATCGTAACAGAATCACTCAAGCGCCCTTCGATGCCTTTGGAATTCGGGCAAACCAGGATCTTTATGACATAAATTATCGCCAACCATTGATGCGATCGCCAAGAGAAGAATTTGCCTTATCTTTAGGATTTACCTATCAAGATGGTCAAACTTTTCTCTTCGATAACCTCGCAACTCCCTTTGGTATCGGCCCCGATGTTAATGGAGTCAGCCGTACCAGCGTCATTAAGTTTGGTCAAGACTATATCAAACGCGAACCCCAAGGTGCTTGGTTTTTGCGATCGCAATTTAATTTTGGCGTTGATATATTAGATGCCACAATCAACAATGACCCCATACCAGATGGTCGCTTTTTCAGTTGGCTGTTTCAAGTACAGCGCGTCCAGCGACTCACCAACGACCAATTATTGCTCGTTCAAGCAGAGTTACAACTAACACCAGATAGCCTTTTACCTTCCCAGCAATTCGTTATTGGCGGCGGACAATCAGTCAGAGGATATCGTCAAAATGTGCGCTCAGGGGATAATGGATTTCGGGTAGCGATCGAAGATAGAATCACAGTGCAGCGTAATGAATCTGGATTATCAACGATTCAAATAGCACCATTTGTTGACATGGGAGCCGTTTGGAATAAATCTAATAATCCCAATCAGCTACCCGATCAAACTTTTCTGATTGGTGCAGGTTTAGGATTATTGTGGAATGAAGCCTTTGGCATTGATAATTTAAATTTACGACTCGATTATGGATTTCCATTTATCGATTTGAGCGATCGCGGTAATAACGTTCAAGATGATGGTTTTTATTTTAGCCTGCGGTATCAGCCGTAATGGCGACTGGGGAAAGGGAAAGGGGTAAGGGGAAAAGGGGAAAGATAAAATTTATTCCTTTTCCCTTTTCCCTTTAACCTTTTCCCCTGCTTCCCCATGCCCTTTTTCATTTTTTATATAAAGCGCGATATTCCCAAGGATTGACAAATTTAGTATCACTCCAAATGCCAAGCTTTTGGTTTTTGGCTTGTGCTTCAGCTTGTTGAATTAAGTCTTTGCTAGGACATTTATTTAAATAGGGACGATATACTTTTGCTAAGCCTTCTTGCAATAATACTTGTTGGATGAAGGTGCCATTTTTTAAACGAACTTCTGCAACTTTACGTCCATAACGATCGCTATCTGTTATATTCAAGGTGACGCGTTCGCCTCCTTGCTGTACCAGTTGTTGTACGCGTTCTTGAGCTTTGACACCCCAACTAAATTGATTGCGATCGCTACTAATTTTACTCTGTTTTTCTTTATTGCTATGAGCTATTTCTGGCGCATCTACGCAAGCAAAGCGCACGGTAACATTTTTACCATTAGCATCTTTTACTACTAAAGTATCACCATCACTCACTCGCTCAACCACATCTCCAGAATTACCAATAAAGCGTTCGCAGCCCATCAAACCCAAAATTATGATAGTTGCACAAAGCCAAAATCCGACTACTTTAATTAATTTTTCCATCCAAACCTACCAAATTAGAAGGGAAAGGGGAAAGGGGAAAGGGGAAAGCAGATTCCAACATAGCCTATTCTCAACATTACCTAGCGAATTAAACTCCAAAAAACTCTGCGTACCTTTGCGCTTACTTTGCGTTCCTCTGCGTTTAAAAACATTTTAAAGTTGATTTCGCGCCTTCAATTGCAGATATCGTTCAACCAACTCATCCGCAATCTGATTCGCTGGTGCATCTAATACTAATACACCCTTTTGTTTCAGTTGAGCAAATGCCACTTGTCGCTGTGCCAATAAATCTAATGACACTGCACGCACATAAGCATCTGTAACATTTTCACTAAAAGTATTTGCCAAACGATCTACTTGGGGATCTCGCAAAGTCACGCAAAATGGCAGATAGCGGGGTGCTAACTTAGAAAGTGCAGCCAGCAATTCCATAGAAGCTGTCACATCAACTAAATCAGTAATCACCACCACCAGCGCCCTACGAGTTTGTCGCTGCACGACATTTGTCACCGCGCCCAAATAATCAGATTCAAATAAAACCGGTTGAATTGGAGTCAGTTTATCAATTAGCTGATTCAAATGAAGTTGACCGCGTTCTGGGGGAATCCACGTATGCATCTGGCGGTCAAATACACCAACACCAACGCGATCGCCTCGATGTAACCCGGCTAAAGCTAGCGATAAAGTTGCATTTAAACCCCAGTCAAACCGCTGTAAACCCTGGACTTTTGCCGTCATTAACCTGCCGCGATCGAGTAAAATCAGCAAAGTTTGTTCCTGTTCTGGTTCTAGAACCCTCACCAATGGCGGTGAGTTACCATAAGCACCAACCCGACGGGCGGTAGCTTTCCAATCAATAAACCGCAAATCGTCGCCAGTGCGATAATTCCGCAGTTCGGCAAACTCCGTACCGATACCCGTTTGCCTAGCTTGGCGCATCGATCCCGATGATTGCAGCGTCAGGCGAATTGTGAGCGATCGCAACCCGATTAAATCAGGATAAACTTTCACTGGCAGACTTTGTAAAATTTGCCAATCATCCCAAGCTAACCCCCAAAGTCCCAATTGTCTGACTTGAATATTTCCCCAAGGAAATTCTCCCCGTTGTGTCGGGTTAACGGTATAAGTTAATTCCTGGCTGCTGTTACTGGGAATAATCGCCTCTATTCCAGGTGCAGATACGCCAAAACCTGTTGGGTAATAGTCGCGGATTTGAATTTGAGCGTTGGCTTTTTGCGACGTTACTTTTAATACAACTGGATTATCCCGCCCAATGGATAGCCGTGGTGGTAATTCGCGGGTAATTTGCACGCGATAACGCCGCACCTGCAAACCATCTGCAACCATTAATAGGAGAACTAAAACATCAAATAACAAAGTTATGACGATGGTTGCTTTAATGGGGAGAAAAAAGGATAGGATAAGGGCGATCGCAATTCCTAAAACTAATAATAAATAAACTCGTTTAGAAGGAACCATTTTTTTCAGTCAGGCAATTTTAGATTTTGGTTTTATCTGGAAGATAAATTTGAAGGTTTGGGAATTTGGGATTTTTGATTAATTCCACGGATAAATCTGCTTACTCTCTACCATTAGAGAATTTCCCAAGGAAGTTTAAACTTTAGGTTAGCACGCTATCAACAGTTGTAGGGTAGCACAGCTAGCTGTGCTACCCTACGGTAAAAAAACGCGCCCTTGGTTTGGGCGCTCATATCAGTAATACTTAGAAATTGTAACCAAGACCGAATAGTAAGCCGACATCAGTTTCATCCATGAAGGCGGCATTTACAGCACCTGTAAGGGTGAACCGAGTACCTAGAGGAACGTCTACACCACCAGTCAGCAATAATCCAAAATCAGTATCGAGATTAGCTTCAATGGCTACGCCTGCGCCTATGTAAGGAGCTATACTAAGAGTTCGTTCGCCCACGGAACCTGCTGCACGTGGAGTGAAATCATAAGTCAAGGGAACCAAGAATACTGTATCATCGCCAAACAGCACTGATGGTCGTACTGATATGGAGTTTGTCAGACCAAGTTTGCTGATGACTGTAAAGTTACCTTCACTCAAAGCTGTATCGTTGCCGCTCAAACCAATGTTACCAGCAACACCGATATAGCTTCTGCCACCGCGAGTAGCTCTACCTACATCAACATTAGTTCCACCATCAGCATTGCCACCATTTTGGGGCTGATTTAACTGACTGAGATTAATATCAGGCGGGATGAGGACTTGGTTGATGGCATGGATAACACCGTTGCTGGCTGGCACATCCGCTTGGATGACTCTAGCATTATTGACTGCGACTTGATTGTTAGCGCGATCGATTTGAATATTTACAGGTCTTTCTTCAAAGGTTTTCAGTTCGCCGTTTGTGAGTTGGCTAGCAGTTACCGCACCGGGAACTACGTGATAACTCAAAATCTTCACCAATGCTTCTCTGTTTTCTGGTCGCTGCAATTGTTCTAGGGTAGAAGCAGGTAAAGCGGCAAATGCATCGTTAGTGGGAGCAAAAACTGTATAAGGGCCGGGCTGTTGAAGAGTTTCTGCTAAACCGGCTGTTTTTAACAAAGAAGTCAGTGTTGAAAAAGAGTTACTGGATGCAGCCAGAGAAACAATGTCGTTACCTGTTTGATTGCCAGTACCAACTCGACCTACAACATACTGAGCCGCTGGCAGATTGCTAGCA
Source organism: Nostoc sp. DedQUE12a (assembly GCA_034530795.1). GTDB lineage: Bacteria > Cyanobacteriota > Cyanobacteriia > Cyanobacteriales > Nostocaceae > Nostoc. The sequence continues at coordinate 19,329 of JAVRCH010000131.1, read as the reverse complement.
ATGGGTTGCAAACGTCCCTGTCTAACTAAAGCTTGATATAAAATTGCTGCTGCTTCAGCACGAGTCAGGGGTTGTTGGGGATTGAGTTGTTTGACATCTGGGTAGTTGACAACAAGATTAGCTTGTGTTGCTGCTGCTACGCTACTAACGGCATAATTGGGGATAGTTGAAGCATCACTGTAGGAAGTATTAAGAATACTTGTATCGCTAGCAGACAAACCCAAGCCATTGCTGATAGAAACGATCGCTTCTACTTTAGGTATTTGTTGATTTGGTCTAAATACATTACCAGGATAACCCGACAAAAACCCGATTTCGTAAGCGTTCTGAATTGCCGCAGCTGCCCAGTAGCCAGCAGGAACATCACTAAATCCACCCGCACTCAATTGGCGAATTCGGTTTTGGTTACCGAAAGCCTTTTGAATAAGGGCGGCAAATTCCGCACGAGTCACAGATTGATTTGGCCTAAAAGTCCCATCAGGAAAGCCACTAATTACATTATTGTCAGCTAGAGTTTGAATAAATGGACGTGCCCAGTAATCTGAAGTGACATCTGACAAATTAACTGTTGAAGTTGGTGATGGTGAAGTTGGTGATGGTGTAGCAGATGGAGTAGGAGATGGAGTGGTACTGGGAACAGTATTTTGAGATGAAGCTGGTGTAGAAATTACGATGGGAGCTACTGTAGCAGTTGTCATTCCAAAAACTAGCAAAGCTACTCTTAGTGATGACCAGCGAAACAGACTAAACATTACAATATCCTCCAGAAAAAAAAGTGGCTGAATGGGGCAAAAGGCAAAAGGCAAAAGGCAAAAGGCAAAAGGCAGAATTCAACAAAAGTGTGCATTGAACGCTAGTTTTACTTTTTACTTTTTGCTTTTTATGGGATTTTTCCAGAACCGCAGATAACACTAAGAATAAAAAGAGATACTGTGGTCATCTGATATATTGCAATAATAAAGACAGTGGTTACAGTTGGGCGATTTTATCAGGCTTAGAATCGCACTCAAGCAGCTTACTTAATTGGCTTTTAATAAGCTGTGCCTTTATGATTGCCGAGAAAGGTAAATAGGGTCAAGCTTAATGCATCATGAGATTTATTAATATTTTATAAAGGAAAATCATTATTGGCGCTATAAGTAGTATTTTTGAGCTATTATCCAATTTCCGCAACTAACTAATGGCTGTAATTTGGGGTGAATCTTTCACTCTTTAGATAGTTGTCGTTACTGCTAAATTTAATAATCCTAAAGTGGGAATCAGCGATCGCAATCAAAATTTTTGACGTTTGATCCCAGATTTTTGACTAGAGATTAAATAATAAACTAGGTCTTAAAGCCAAGTATAGTAATTCGATTTTATTTTTGAATTTATAGCAATTTACAATTGAATAGACTACAGTAGGGGCACACAGGTGTACGCACCTAGAATAAATCCTTTTCGTAGTGTATTCAATATACTTCTTGTATGAATCAAAAGCCCTCACCCTAAATCCCTCTCCCATGCATGGGAGAGGAACTTTGAAATTTGCCCCCCTTCTCCCAATTATGGGAAAAGGGGTTGGGGGATGAGGGCAAATTTTCCATTCCTGCAAGAGGTCTAATTAAATTGTCAACCGCTATATTTGCGTAGGTAGAGATGCAATTAATCGTGTCACTAAGGAAGTAAAGAATCAGGCTTTTTGAGTTGAGAGCAAGCTTTTTTACACAATCAAATAAAAGTCCTAATGTAAATACTGTTTTAGGTTAAATGCTTCTGAATTCTGAATTCTGAATTTTGATATATCTTGTTAACTAATCGTGCTTTGAAGAGTCAGGCATAATTGCTTCTTGAAAATTCACACCGCTGAGATTAGCTCCCCTCAAGTCGGCTCCTCGGAGGTTGGCTTTTCTCAGATTTGCCCCTGCCAAATTCGCTCGTCTGAGGTTAGCCCAACTCAAATCTGCTTGACTTAAGTCTGCTTCATTCAAGTTAGCAGACAACAAATATGCGCCACTCAAATGAGCCTTAGTCAAATTAGCTTTATACAAATCAGTTTTGTAAAGATAAGCCCCCAACATTTCCGCCTCGTATAAGCTGGCCTCGCTCAAATCAGCCCCAATCAAGTTAGCTTCAATGAGGTTAGCAAAACAGAGGTTAGCTCGAATCAGTTTTGCTGCATCTAAATCCGCATCTCTCAAGTTAGCGTTTTTTAAGTCAGTGCCAATAAGATTAGCATTAACAAGCCCAGCACCTCTAAGATCCGCCTCACTCAAGTCAGCACCAATAAAATTGCCATCGCTCAGATCTGCCTGTGAAAGTGTAGCACCGCTCAAGTTAGCAACACTAAAGTTAGCAGAACTGAGATTAGCTTCAATCAGCAAGGCTTTGTAGAGGTTTGCGCCGCTGAGTTCCCCATTGCTGAGGTTTGCCCGCACAAGTAAAGCATTAGCTAAATCTCCCTTGCTCAAGTTTACCCCCTGGAGGTTTGCACCTCTGAGGTTATCCCCTTGCAGGTTCGCCAAGCTGAGGTCTGGTTGAATATCGGGATTTTTGTTTCTCCACTCAGTCCATATAACTGCACCTGCTTTGAGTAAACCCAGATGCTCTCGATTTGCCATTTTCTCTCCTTTACCATTATTAGTGCTGAGTTAGGAGTTAGGAGTTAGGAGTTATTCTCCTCATCTACCTTGTCTCCCTTGTCTCCCTTGTCTCCCTTGTCCCCCTCATCCCCCTCATCCCCCCACTTTCCATTCACCACTTTTCATTCCTGACTCTTCACTCCTCACTCCTCACTCCTCACTCAACACTTCTACTCCTGACGCCCACTTTGACGATTTCGACCAGGTACGCTTTCAATGGCCGTTAATGCTCCCGCTGCACCTGCTAAGATATCTCGTTCTTCTCCACCCAAGTAAAGCCTTCCAAAACTGCCTACAGCTTGCACTTCAAGAATGTTAATCGATGCCGATTTTTCTGCTTCATTTGCAGCCAAGGCGGCGTAAGCAGCAGGTTCTACTTCTAATACATATAGCGTTTGCCCTGCTAATAGAAGCTGTCCCCGACGTGTGCGATTTATGAGTTGTGTTTGGTAAGCATCAATGTTGCGAATAATTTGGCTGGAAACAACACGCGGTTTGAGACATTCTTCTCTTCTGACTCCCAGTGTTGCTAAAATGGCTTGACCAGCGGCTCGCGTTTCACCTTGGGAGCCAGAATGGACTTCTAATAGACCATATAAGCGTTCAACTACCTGTACTCCCGGACGCACAGAAGCAGCTTTTAGAGCTACGTCTGTAATTTTATTAATTTCGATACCAGGTGAGATTTCAATCCACAACGATGTATCTCCTGGCAATGGTAAGAAACCTTGGGCTACTGTTCCCATATATGCTGCATGTTGAGGTTGCAGGCTGTCGAGAAACACGAAACTGCGTAGTTCTATTCCCAAGATTTTGCTCTCCAGTCATGAGGAAAAGGTTATCTAAGTAAGTCGGCATAAATAATTATCGTTGGAATCAGGCAATAGGCAATAGGCAATAGGCAATAAGGGTTTTTGCCTAATTTATTTTTCTGTGCCAACTTATCTTATTGCACGATATCAGCGTCCAATTTGTGGTATTTTAGCCACAAATGAAGGATGAGAAAACACAAAGTAGAAAAATTTTGCTGTCGATAAATTTTACACCGGAGAACTACCTGTTAATGAAAACCGCCTTGATAATTGTACAAGTTTTCTCGGAAAAAATAAGTAGAAATAGCAAGAGGAAAGCTCAATGAACTTTCCCCTCTACGTTTAAGATGTTGGCACTTAAACTGATATTTAGAAACACAACAGTAGTTGATGTGTTGTATCCAAGTAAGAAACACTAAATTTTGCAGGTTGCTTACTTTGTAGCGATCGCTATTGCTTTATCCACAGCTTCCAAAGCAGTATTTACTTCGGCTTCTGTGACAATCAATGGTGGCACAAATCGGATGACTTTTGGCCCGGCTGGTACGAGCAATAAACCCTCGTTGATGGCAGCATTGACGACATCGCCTGCGGTTAAGGCAACCTCAGCTCGTAATTCTAAACCATTGATTAAGCCCCAACCCCGAACTTCACTAATGCGATCGGGATATTTAGCTGCGATCGCTTTTAAGCCAGTTCGTAACTGTTCGCCCCGGTCTTGGACATTTTGCAAGATATTTTCCCGCTCTAATGTTTGGCAAACACTCAGTGCGACACCGCAAGCAAAAGGATTGCCACCAAAAGTACTAGCGTGTTCTCCTGGTTGAAAAACATCGCAGAATTTTTTGCTCATCATTGCACCGATGGGGATACCGCCGCCTAAGCCTTTAGCACTGGTGAAAATATCGGGTTCTACGCCCAGATGTTCGTAACCCCATAACTTCCCACTGCGACCCATACCAACTTGCACTTCGTCAAAAATCAGCAAAATTCCGATTTCGTCGCAAATTTGCCGTAACTTTTTGAAATAGGCAATGTCTCCCGGACGCACGCCGCCTTCTCCTTGTAAAGGCTCAATTAAAATCGCTGCTACACGATAATCGCCTTCATCCAACTCACTAACCGCCACTTCCACAGAGTTAATATCGTTGTAATTTACGTAATGGAACCCAGGCATTAAAGGATCGAAGTATTTTTGATACTTTGGTTGCCCCGTGGCGGTAATGGTTGCTAAAGTCCGGCCGTGGAAACTTGCATTGGCGGTTAAGATAATCGGTTTTTCAATGTCTAATACCGTGTGGGCATATTTTCTGGCTAATTTAATTGCTGCTTCGTTAGCTTCAGCTCCAGAGTTGCAGAAAAAGACGCGATCGGCACAGGAATGTTCAACAATCCATTTTGCCAATTCACCTTGTTCGGGAATATAGTACAAATTAGAGACATGGTGCAGCTTTTGGATTTGGCGCGTCACCGCTTCTACCATAACTGGGTGAGCATGTCCTAAAGTACAAGTAGCAATTCCCGCCACAAAATCCAAATATTCGCGCCCCTGTGTATCCCAAACCCGACACCCAGCACCCCGTTCTAGAGCTAAGGGAAACCGCCCATAGGTAGACATGACAGCTTGATTAAAGCTATCTGCATCAAACGGACTCGGTGTTAAAGACCCTGAATTTGGGGGGATGGTGGTTTGTTCAACTAGAGTTTTTAAGCTCACTACCGCTCCTCCTGGAAGTTTTTCATCATATAGTTATTTACTAGTTTCCTAGAAATCTCAAAAAATTACTTTTTATTCTCCCAAAGCCCGATCGCTTCGTGAACCCCTGACGGTTTTGACTCCAATTAACTAGGGGCGATCGCTTTACATCACACAAGTAATTTAACGGGTACGTAGCGATTTACGCAAGCTTTGTCTGCGATCGAGTCACGAGGTCGGCTTTTTGGTCGATAATTAGCGAATGTTCGCTATGCTGATGCTAACGCACTTGCTGTCATCAAAGAAGAGTGCTGTGCGATCGCTGTGTCTGCAAACAGGGTAAAAAAATCCAAACCACGTTAAACAATTGAGAAAATTCTCAACTATTTTCGAGATTCTAAAAAACCTACCCTTGAAAGCCTCCCTACCTTCGGTTGAGGAAGGGGAATTACGCGATGATGTTAATCCACTCCTACGTCGCCACTAAACAAATATTCAATAAATTTCTGCTGCTGTTGCGATCGCTCTTGTTCGGAAATATTTGAATATTCCGTAATTTTTTGTTGCAATTTTTCCTCCTGCTCTCGTTTTTCTTGCTCCCGATGAAGATTCATTTCTTCCAATCCCTTAGCATGAGGCTCGTTCTCAATACCTGGCGGAACTTTGATACTAGCTGATTCTAGTACTTCTTCTGTTACGTAAATTGGACACTTAACTTGTACCGCTAACGCCATTGCATCGCTAGGTCGCGCATCTACTTCATGCACTTTATCCCCACTGCGTAGCGATACAACAGCGTAAAAAGTATCACTCTTAAGGGTATCGATTCGTATCGATTCTAACTTCGCACCAGCAACTTCTATAAGTGTAGCTATAAACTTATAGGTCAAGGGTCTGGGAAGGGAATTTGAGTTAACTCCGAGAGCTATTGATTCAGCTTCCCACTTTCCAACAAATATTGGCAACACTCGACGACCTTTTGAATCCCACAAAAGAACAGCATGGGAGTTTATCTTTTTAGAGAACATAACATCGGCAATGGTGACTAAAATCATATTGTTTCTCCTATGCTTGCTGAACTGAGTTTGTTTGTCATCGCTAAATACTGGTAGCAACTGGGCTTTGAGTTGTTGTCTGGCTTTATGCAACCGACCTTTAATCGCAGTTACCGAAACACCCAAAAGCGCCGATATTTCTTGTAAGCTCAATTGTTCTTGGTAAAACAGTAGCGTTGCAGTCCTGTTCTTAGGGGACAAAGAATTTATGGCTTCGAGAACCAAGTTGTAAATTTCTTGCTCTTGGGCGACTTCTTGCGGATCGGGTACTACCTCTACCAAAGGAATTCCATCAAAGTTCATACCGCCAGAAATCTCTTCGAGGGAGAAAAATACAGCTTTGCGCGAGCGGATATGGCTGCGACAAACGTTCAGCACAATTCCATACAACCAGTTTTGGAAACGGGAGCTATCCTGGAGACTATCCAAACAAAGATACGCCTGCAACATTGCCTCTTGCGCTAAATCTTTGGCTGTGTCTTCATTTGCTACCATGCCCATAGCAATACGCTTGGTCATTGATTGATATCTTTCAATTAGTTGACCAAAAGCGTTTTTATCACCCAAACGTGCCAGGTTAACTAGTTCTGCATCTGTTTCCTGTTTCACAACGACTACCACTTCGACGATGCTAATAAGTAGTGGCAATAAAGAAGAAAAAGGTTATTTTCGATCGCTAAAAATATTAGGACATCTTCTTGCCTCGTGTCCTCTTTGCTCCCCAGGATAAATACTATAAAGTTAGTACAAAACTCAAAAATATAGGCCCAAAGTACTATTTATACGTCATTCTCAACTCTTGAGCAAAAATATCAACGTATCCAAAAGGAGTTAATGGCCGGGGTCATCGCTCTTGGTGGTGTTTTCCTTATTGGCACTTTGTGGTATCGAATAATGGAGGGCTGGTCATGGGAAGATGCTGCTTACATGACGGTCATCACTTTAGCTACCGTAGGATACGGAGAAACCCACCCACTCGGAAGCCGAGGACGCTTGTTTACAATTGCCCTGATTTTGTTGGGCGTAGTCAATATTGGTTACATTGTTAACAGGCTTACAGAAGCGATCGTTCAAGGCTACTTCCAACAAGGAATTCGACTACAACAACAGAGGCGGTTAATGGAATCCCTGTCAGAACACTACATTATCTGTGGCTTTAGTCGGACTGGTCGTCAAATTGCTAAGGAATTTCGGGCAGAAGGTGTAACTTTTGTCGTGATTGATTCGGAGTTGGAATCTGTCCACAGGGCACAATCAGAGGGGTATATAGTATACCAGGGTGATGCAACGCTAGATGATACTCTTTTGAAGGTGGGCATTGAAAGGGCGATTTGTCTGGTGGCAGCACTTCCTTCTGATGCTGAGAATTTATATACAGTTTTATCAGCAAAAACACTTAATCCAGAAATTCGGGCGATCGCTCGTGCCAGTACGGAAGAAGCATTACAAAAGCTACAGCGTGGCGGTGCAGATGAAGTAATTTCACCGTATATTACTGGAGGGAAACGGATGGCGGCCGCGGCTCTCAGACCACAGGTTTTGGACTTTGTAGATGGAATTTTGACAGGTGCAGACCGTCAGTTGTATATGGAAGAATTTTTACTCGACCCGGCTTTTTGTCCTTTTGTCGGTCAAACTTTACAAAAAGCGAGATTGCGATCGCAAACTGGTGCATTAGTTTTGGCAATTCGCCGCCTTGATGGTACTTTAATTGGCGGCCCCACTGGCGATACAGTGTTAATGCCGGGAGATCGGCTAATTGGTATGGGTACAGCTGAGCAGTTGCGTAACCTCAACAAAATTCTCGGCCCAATTAATCACAAGCAACTGCGGCGACCGAAAAAGGGCTGAGAATATGCTTTTTTATACCAATTTTAAATAATCTCGTATAGTGGAATTGCTATAAATGAGAGAGCATCCCAATTTTTTCAAAACACAAAATGAAGTAACTCCCAATTAACCCTTTGCGTTCCTTTGCGTAAACCTCTGTGTGCCTTTGCGTTTAAATCAAACATTTGGGATGCTCCCATAAATGATAGTATAAATTGTGTAATGAAACTTAAATTAGCGAACTCAAAATATGTCCTATAAAACCAGAATATATTTGCTATTTTGATTAGCTTGAATCGCATTTTCTACCAAAATATTTTATCCATTAAATATCCTCTAACCACTGCAAAATACTAACTTTACTTTCTACCAAACCTTTATATGCTAAAGCTTCTGGCGTCATAGACTCAATAGCAGCATAAAGTTTAGAATTTAATAGTGAATCTTTTTTAACTACAGCACAATCTCTAAAGTAAGTACGAATAGTAAATAGTGCTGCTTCACATTCTGGTATTCCCCAAATTACCTGTCGCTCAATTCGCAGATAAAGCCTGGGATCTTGCAAATCAAAGTTTCTACCTTGCCATTGGCTAACTGAGACGCCAGGCGGTGGTTCGGGATGATGGTTGAGGCGGGTATCGGTACTCAAACCCCAAGCAAAACGCACCATCGGCTTCTGGGTAATCATTGTATTAGCGATCGCTTTCCCTCGCCGATTTATTTTTTCCATACCCGCCACCGGTGCATGGATAGTAGCAAAGTCCTTGCCAATTTTCTCTTCGGCTGACCAGTGGTTGGGGTAACACAGATGAACTGCACTCAAGAAGTTGTTACCATCAGCAGAACGGCAAATAATTGCTAAGTCTTCCTGCACCTGTGCTGCTAAAGCATCAAGAGTAGAAGCGTAAGGGGGAACAACTCGGCTACCTTCAACTTTTTGTAACTGCAACTGTGGGTCTAAATAAAGCGTTTCTTTGGTGAGTTGGCTATGAAATTTCAGGGTGTTATCTATTGACTTTTGGCAATTAAAATGCCCTGGATGTTCTTGGATGAGGCGATGAATTATTAAACGAGCGATCGCACTTGCCACAGTCTTAGAATAATTGCAAGTTTGGTAGTACTTGCTCAACCTTTCCTCACGAGCTAAAAGCTTAGCTTGACGGTAGTCGGTAAAATTATCATCAATTTGAAATACCTGTCCATCAACCTGAGTGTTACCCAAACAGCAGCCAAAAGGCATCATTCCTGGCTTAACTTCGTAGCGTCCACTCATCAGGGGAAAGTAGCAAGCCGCATTACCAGAAGCTTCCACTGTCCTAACTTCTTGGAATAAGTTGTCTAAAGACACAGATTTATGATGCTTGTTTTTATTTTCTCATTTCCAATATAGAAGAGATGGGGGGATGGGGAGAATAACTAATGACTAATGACTAATGACCAATGACTAATAATTAATTTCATTCCAACCATGCGTTGCTGCTATAGCTTTAGTAACCCATTCGATTACAATTGGTGGAGCTTCTGAGATCATAATGCTAGGATAAACTGCTGCACCCCATTCGGGATGAATTAAGACGCGGCATTGATTTTTAATCACTGGATAGTTGAGTAAAGCTTGAACAACTGCCGTGTCGTCGTGGGGAATTGCTCCGGGATGGGATAATAAAGGATAACCTGTACGAGGGTCGATGAGGTCAGTTAAGTAACCGCGATCGCGCAGATTAAATGCCAAATCGCAGCCAAATTTCATAAACTTTTCTCGCAAGCGTTCTTTCTCTGTCTCAATTTCGGCGGTCTTTTCCACTAGTTGATAACGCGATTGCTGTAAGACAATCGCTACTCTCAAAAATGGTTGGTGTTTCCAATCTGGTAATATCCGTTCGCAGTTGGCACAGATATATTGACTGGGAGGATGAATTGAAATTTGAACCGCTTGTCCCGTTTCGCCAACTAAATTAATGGGATAGCCTTGCTTTGAAGCGTAAACTCTGGGATAGTTCACTAAATTAATTCGGTTGAAAGCAAGTTTTTTAATTTAATCTACGGTATAGATGATAGCTCTTAATAGTTGCAAAAAATCATCAAATTTCTATAATATATTAGTTTTTTGGAAAGTAGTTGTTAATAATTTGAGAATTTTAATCTGATTTTTATGCTTTATTAACCTGTTTAATAGGATTTGCCAGATTGGCTGTTGAAATAGTGCAACAGCTTTCTGGAACTGCAAAGGTTGTATCGATTAGCTAATGGGGATTTGGTGATGAGTTGTGAGTGTCGTTGAAGTTAGAGAAAGAATGCAGTTGTGCCTACTTTCCATTACCTCAACGACGACTACTTAATTCAGTTTTAAAGAATTGACTGGAACTTCATCCCAAGAATCGACTGTGCGTAATCGCGCTACCCAACCCGCTGCTTTTTGCGTCTGGGTTAAATTATTCTCAAAGGAATGATGACAATCTTTGGCTTGAGATTCGTTACAACAAGCAATACAAGCATGAATCATGCCAGACGGATCGATTTGCTCATTTACCCAAATAGTCATAAAGTATTCCCTCAAAAACTTTAGTTAAAAAGATATTCATCATTTTAAAATACTAAATGTTTTCCGAGTTTTAATGTATATATGTTGTTACTAAAAAAACTATTAATTTGAGGACTAGTTTATGGTGGGAAACTTTGGTCGGCGTGAATTGATTTATGGTTCGGCGGTTTTTGCTGGTAGCCTAGTGCTGAAAGCGTGTAGTAGCAATAACCAAAGTACAACACAAAGTAATGCAGGTGGTGGGGAAGGATTTAAAATAGCGATCGCTCTCCCTGGAGTCATAACCGATAAAGCCTGGAATCAATCTGGTTACGAAGGCGTAAATCTGGCGAAACAAAAACTCGGTGGAGACATTGCCTATGTCGAACAAGTAGCCCAAGCAGATCAGACAGAAACTTTAACAGATTTTGCTCGTAAAGGCTACAGTGTAGTCTTTGCCCACGGCGGACAATTTGATGCAGCGGTGGAACAAGTTGCTTCACAGTTTCCCAATACATTCTTTGTAGCTGTTAACGGTTCTATTAAAGGTGATAATATTGCCGCTTTGCGAATAGACCACCTCCAAGGTAGTTATTTGTGTGGCATTATCGCTGCTTCTTTAACTAAATCCAACAAATTAGCTTATATTGCTGGGCAAGAATTTGAAGCCACTCAACAAGAATTACGGGGATTTGAATTAGGAGCAAAATCTGTCAAACCTAATATTCAGATTACTTCTACTTTTACGGGAGATTGGAATGATGTTGCTAAAGGAAAGGAAGCGACTTTGGCTTTAATTTCCACAGGAGCAGACGTAATTTATCAATGGTTAGATAATGCCTCAGCCGCAGTGTTGCAAACTGCCAGTGATAAGGGAGTGTATGCCTTTGGTAATACTCAAGACCAGTTAGATGTTGCCCCAAAAGCAGTTTTAACTAGTGCCGTCAAACGACTAGATATAGCGATCGCCTATCTTGCAGAACTGGCAAAACAAAAACAACTCAAGGGGCAAATATATACAATTGGTCTAGAAAGACCAGATATTTTATTTTTAGGAAAATTTGGAGCAGCAGTACCACAAGGAGTTAAACAAAAAGCATTGCAGGCAAAACAAGAAATTGTAGACAAAAAAATTACCTTTGACAACTGCAAAGATGCTGGTAAGGATACACGTTGCGTAAAAACTTGATATGACTTAAATTTGTCCGCTGTTTTAATATAAAGCCAATCAGTGATGTCACAGGCGATCGCCAAAGTCGCAATAGATATAGCACGTCCTAAATGAGTTACAAACAAAAAGATCCCCGACTTCTTCAAGAAGTCGGGGATCTGAGCCTCTCGATTCCTATATATTCATTTAAAAAATTGCTGCCAATGATATATTTAAATTTAGAAAAAATTACTAAATCCTTTGGTTCATTTCTAGCAAACGATAATATAAATCTGAGTATTGAAGCTGGAAAAATCCATGCAATTTTAGGGGAAAATGGAGCAGGCAAGACTACTTTAATGAATCTTATTAGTGGCCTTTATCAACCTGATGCTGGTCAAATTTATTTGCAGGAACAACCAGTAAAAATTACTTCGCCCAATGAGGCTATTAAACTTGGTATTGGTATGATTTATCAACACTTCATGCTGATACCACAGTTAACTGTTACAGAAAATATTATTTTGGGAACAAATAACAATTGGCGTCTCCATCTGCGCCAAAAGCAACAAGAAATTGCTGCCTTATCCCAAGCTTACGGATTAGCAATTGACCCTTCAGCCAAAGTAGAAAATTTATCAGTAGGGGCACAACAGCGCGTAGAAATTCTCAAAGTTCTCTACCGCCAAGCAAAATTATTAATTCTCGATGAACCAACAGCAGTTTTAACACCGCCAGAAGTAGCATCATTAATGACTATCTTACGTCAACTTGCATCTGCTGGCAAAACAATTATTTTTATTAGCCACAAATTAGAAGAAGTGATAAATCTGTGCGATACAGTAACAGTATTGCGACGAGGAAAGGTAGTAGCAACTACAAAAACTCAAGCAGCAACGCCTCAACAATTAGCAGAATTGATGGTAGGACGAGAAGTTGTTTTACAACTCAATAAATCTCCAGTTTCCCCAGGAAAAATAGTATTGTCGGTGCAGAATTTACACGTTGAAGATGAACGGGGTTTGACTGCTGTACGTAATATATCATTTCAACTCAGAGCCGGAGAAATTTTAGGAATTGCTGGTGTTGATGGGAATGGACAGCGAGAATTAGCAGATGCAATTGCTTTTTTACGAAGTGCCAAACAGGGAAAAATAGAATTTTTGATAAGGAAAGCAAGCATCGGATATATTCCAGAGGATAGGCAAAAAACAGGTTTAATATTGCAATTTACTATTGCTCAAAATTTGATTTTGAAAGCTTTTAAAAACTTGCCATTTTGTCGTTATTTTTTATTACAAAAAACAGCGATCGCCAATTATGCTAAATCTACCATGCAAGAATTTGATATCCGCGCCCCAGGCGAAGATTTGCAAGTAAGTCAGCTATCGGGAGGAAACCAACAAAAAATAGTCTTGGCGCGAGAACTCGCGCAAAAACCAGATTTAATTATCGCCATGCAACCAACGCGGGGCTTAGATGTGGGGGCGGCACAAGCAGTACATTCTCGATTATTGCAAGAGTGCGATCGCGGTGCAGCAATTTTGTATATTTCTACTGAGTTGGAAGAAGTAATGTCCATGAGCGATCGCATTGCTGTAATCTACAGAGGTGAGTTTATCGCCATTTTGGATGCACAAAAGACGACAGTAGAAGAGATTGGTCTATTGATGGCTGGAGGAAGTGGGGAATAGGGAGATGGGGAAAAAGAGAATTTATGACCCTATGCCCAATGCCCAATGCCCATTCTCTCTCCCCCACGACACATTTTTTGTTCACACTGTTGACATGTTTGATGAACCCACGTTATAAAACGTTAAGAAAATTAAATCAGTCTGCCTAATCCACTTTTATTACCTAAAAAGTTTTGTAACGGGTAAACCGGAGCGGAGGAACCAATTCTGGGGCGTATCTTGAAATCGATTACTTAGTGGATATGAGATTTGAGAATGGAGACTAATCCAAAATCTAAAATCCAAAATCCAAAATCGATCGCAGAAGGACATCTCTCAGTCCTAGCCCGTCAGCTAACTTCGTCGGCATTGAGAGGAGACTGAACGAGCAGCATTCCTACAAGTAATGCCTTGTTCTCGTCAGTGTCCTTTGGCTGGTAACTTTGCACTTCGTTGTACCTGCCCTCGGCCTTGAGTAGAGGATAATATTACCTTGATTTCTGGCGTTTGAGGCAGGGTTATTTACCTTGAGGTAAAGTTTAACCATGTTCCAGAATAAGAAACATCGCATTGCTCTCATTTCTGTTGATGGAGATCCAGCTATTGAAATCGGTCAAGAAGAAGCTGGAGGTCAAAATGTATATGTGCGTCAAGTCGGTTATGCGCTAGCAAACCTTGGTTGGCAGGTGGATATGTTTGCTCGTCGTAGTAGTCCCGAACAAGCTGCCATCGTTCAACATAGCCCAAACTGTCGTACTATTCGGTTAAAAGCTGGCCCAGCAGAGTTTATTGGGCGAGATAACTTATTCGGCCATCTACCAGAATTCATCAGAGAATTCCAGCAATTCCAGCAGCAGCAAGGGTTCTGTTACCCCATAATTCATACTAACTACTGGTTGTCTTCTTGGGTTGGTATGGAATTGAAAAAGCAGCAACCGCTGATTCAGGTTCACACTTACCATTCTTTAGGAGCAGTCAAATACAGAAGTATTGGTGATGTTCCTGTAATTGCTGCCCAGCGATTAGCTGTAGAAAAAGCCTGCTTGGAAACTGTAGACTGTGTGGTTGCAACTAGTCCGCAAGAGCAGAAGCATATGCGGGTACTCGTTTCCAGCAAGGGAAACATTGATATGATTCCTTGCGGTACCGATATCGACAAATTTGGAGAAATTCCCCGGTCTGTGGCGCGGGAAAAGTTGGGAATTGCACCAGAGGCTAAAATAGTTCTCTACGTTGGACGCTTTGACCGCCGTAAAGGAATAGAAACCTTAGTCAGAGCCGTTGCCAAGTCTAGCTTTAGAGGTGAGGACAACTTCCAGCTAATAATTGGCGGTGGTAGTCGTCCGGGTCAGAGTGATGGCATCGAACGCGATCGCATTGCCAGCATTGTCACAGAACTCGGACTAGAAAATTGTACAACCTTTCCCGGCCGCCTAGATGATACTATCCTTCCCTTTTACTACGCCGCTGCTGATGTCTGCGTCGTCCCCAGCCACTATGAACCTTTTGGTTTAGTTGCCATTGAGGCAATGGCGAGTAAAACTCCAGTGGTAGCTAGTAATGTTGGTGGATTGCAATTTACTGTTGTACCCGAAGTCACAGGGTTACTTGCACCGCCAAAAGATGAAGTAGCTTTTGCTGCTGCCATAGACCGCATTCTTACTAACCCAACTTGGCGAAACCAGTTAGGTGAAGCAGCTCGGCAACGCACAGAAATTGCCTTTAGTTGGTACAGTGTAGGATTCCGACTAACTCATCTCTACACTCGTCTACTAGCTCAAACCACATCCGATACCCGCCCCCGGATTGCAGCTTAACCAACAGTTATTAGCTATACAAAACAGGCAGGAGTTAGGAGTATCAATTAAAACTTTAGTTCTGGGTCTAGAGCCACGTTTATAAAAAGAATTATACCGAGACGCGCAGCGCGAGGTATAAAGCGTCCTTACTTCAATCCCACGTTTTTAAGCGTGGGTTCCTCCTGCCTCCTGCCTTCCACCTACTGCCTCTTGACTTGGGGGTAAGTCCTGAGATGTCAAAAGCGATCGCTATTTCAGTACTACTGCTTTTAAGACTGGAAATATTTCAATAGTATTAAAGTTAACGTGAATTTGACAGACCTCACCCACCCAGCCTCCCTATGGTGCAAGGAGAGGGAGGAGTAACGAAAAATTAGGCTTTTAGCTCCCCTCTCCTTGAAGGAGAGGGGCTGGGGGTGAGGTCAAAATGGTATACATCGAATTCACGTTAAAGTTAATAATACTCCCCATAAAGGGGAGTTAGTACACAGCATTTAACTACTTAAACAGAACAACATAGTTATCCATTGCTTGTCTGATGCCGTTGATTTGTTTCTCCTCCAAAATGGATGCTGGAGGCAGAAAATACTTAGACTAATGTTACGATTGCTCGAAAATCAGCTAAGCAAGTTGAAATAGAAATGTCATCAAGTCTCCTTTGCCCAAACTAATGCGATCGCCTGGCCGCAAGCGGTGACGATTTCCCGGTAACAGAGGCAAATTATTAATGTAAGTGCCATTGGAACTTCCCACATCTTCTACATAGTGAGCGTCACCTTCGACACGAATATCTGCATGAATGCGGGAGACAATTTCTGAATTGGGAAATCCTGAAACATCAATATCTGGAGGAATCCGGTCATTGGGCTTGCCGATATGAATCACAGAGAGATTTTGCGGCAATTCAATCAACCTATCCGTTTGAACGTGGACTAGCCGCGCATTTACTTGTTGTAACTGCGTTCTGGCAGCAGTTACCGTTGGTGGTGGTGCTAGCGGTGGAGGTACTTCATCTGGTGGGCTTGGTGCTGGTTCCAAAGGTGGTGGCGTCGGAATACCTTGGCTAGATACCACAGGTGGGGCGGCGACGGTTGGCGGTGGTGTTGGGGGGCTGCTTTCTGTAACAGATGGCTGTGGCGGAGTTACTGGAGCAGCCGCCACCGCTGTTGGTGGTAAGGATGAGCTAACAGGAGGATGGGAGTTCGGAGATCCGTTAATTCCCAAGGCATCTGGCTGTAAAAGTTCTACAAGGGGATCGGGCGTAACTAACGGCGGTACTTCCACGGGGATATCGGGAGTCACTGTTGCAGCCACTGGGGCATGAACGTGTGGAACTGTTGATGAGTGCAAGTTATAGCCACACTGACCACAGAACGCAGCATCAGCCTGCACTGTTGCCCCACAACTGGGACAGTGAGTAGTTGCTGGTAACGGCGTATAACAAGCTTCACACTGGACAGCACCGTCAGGATTGGGATGATTGCAATTAGGGCAGACGATCATCGATTTTAGCCTTTGTTCAAGATCATCATAAAAATAAAGTAAGCTGTCGCGCGTCTAACGCAGCACATTTTTTCGTGTTGCTTGTTGACTGTTGAAGGTCAACGAACCTCATGAATAACTGTGCAACTTAAAAGCGTAATAGCTTAGGACTGGCAAGCTCCAGGGGCGGCCTTAGCTTTCGATTCTAGCAATTACTCCTGAAGGGATGGGGGGATGGCTTCGCCAAGGGGAAAGGTAAAAGGGGAAAGGTAAAAGGGAAAGGGAAAAAGGAGGGATCTTTCTTTTCCCCTTTGCCCTTTGCCCTTTGCCCTAGTAAAAGGGAAAAGGTAAAAGGGAAAAGGGAAAAAGAGGGATCTTTCTTTTCCCCTTTGCCCTTTGCCCTTTGCCCTTTCCCCTTTGCCCTTTGCCCCATGCCCCAGTCCCCCTTTCCTTAAGTTTGGAGTTCCGAACCTGCTGCTGCATCGAGAAGCCAGCAAAGTTCTCCTTGGGGCTGAATTAAACGGGATGGGTAAGTGAAGTCATCGGCTACAGGTGCAAAGACTTGCGCCAAAGCAGGTCTTTTGTTAGCACCAGCAACCAGAAAAATCACGCTGCGAGCAGAGTTGATGAAGGGGTATGTAAAAGTTATCCGCAGGCTTTCGTTTTTGTTACCTACAGTGACCAAGCGATCGCGTACTTTCAGTGCCTCTGTGTGGGGAAACAAAGATGCGGTATGTGCATCATCACCCATCCCCAGTAATATTACATCCAACACGGGAAACTCCGCTCCAGAAGAATTAAAAAATTCTTTTAGATGCTGTTCATACTTAGCAGCAGCCTGGGCTGGGTCAGCTTCTAAAGTCGGTACGGCGTGAATGTTAGCAGCTGGGATATCAACACGATCTAGCCATGCACGACGCGTCATCAGTTCATTGCTATCGGGATGATCCGGTGGTACGTAACGCTCATCCCCCCAGAATACATGAATTTTATCCCAAGGCAATTTTTGATTGGCGTAGGCGTAGCCCGCCGAAGGCATCGCTTCATATAACGGCTTAGGTGTACTACCGCCTGATAAAGCGATGGTAAATCGCCCCCGCTGCTCAATGGCAGTTTCTAACTTAGACAGAATTAATTCTAGCGCTCTCGCAACCAGCGCTGGCTGATCCGGTAGAACTTCAACCGTTTTGTTCATAGCTTCATCATCATATTGCTGGCTTCCAGCAATACAATACCGAACTTCTTACAATCCCCCTTTTTAACTTTTGAAACATTTAACATAGCGTTGAGTGTTGGTTGTTGACTGATAACTGGGAAATAAATATTTTTCTGCCCTCGTTGTGTGATTTATCATAAGAGCGTCTACCTTGAATAAACGTAGACGTACCTTATCGCCTTCACATTTAAGTTGTCAGTAGTCAGTCGTCCTAACTACTGTCATGATTATTTTTATTGACATCCAGTTACTTCATACTCGGTTGATTTACCCCAGATGGGAAAAATTTATTAAAAATTTACAAAAATTTATAAAAATAATCAGTTTATTTTGGTTAGTAGGGTAAGCTGTTCTACCCTAGTGCGTATTTTCAGTAGCGAGAATGATATGTAGCATCTGCCAAGCAGGGACATAAACCGCTCTTTAAACACCGACAGGGAAAGACTTTTAAGCCTATTGCCTATTGCCTGTTCCCTGTTCCCTGCTATATTAAAAATCCCCCACGAATAGGTCTTTCCAGTCAGCGATCGCTTCGCGTTGAGCGATTAACAATTGCTCAATTCCTTTTTGGGCGACATCTAAGAGCTGATTCAACTGATCCCGGCTAAAGCTACCTTCTTCAGCTGTACCTTGAACTTCAATGATTTCCAGATGTTGATTCATCACCACATTAAAGTCTACTGTTGCAGCTACGTCTTCTATATAATTTAAATCTAAAAACGCCTCTTTTTCTAGTAATCCTACGGAAACCGCTGCTACCTGCCCACACAGGGGCGATCGCTGCAACGTTCCCTGCTGCAATAATTTAGAAATGGCATGAGCCAAAGCCACAAAAGAACCCGTAATCGCTGTGGTTCTAGTTCCAGCATCTGCTTGCAGGACATCAGCATCCACAGTCAGCGTATACTCTCCCAGTGCCTCAAAATCCAATGCTGCGCGTAAACTGCGTCCGATTAAACGCTGAATTTCTTGCGTCCGTCCAGATAATTTCAATAATTCCCTTTCTTGCCTTTGTTGTGTAGCAGATGGTAGCATTCGATATTCAGCAGTTAACCAGCCCTTACCTGCTCCTTCTAGAAACTTAGGAACTCCCTTAGTCACACTGACGGTACAAAGTACCTGAGTATCGCCACATCTTGCGAGAACAGAACCGGGAGCAAAGCGGGTAAAACTAGGGTAAAAACTTAAAGGACGTAGTTCGTAGGGAAGACGACCGTCTGGACGCTGCCAAGCCATTGGATTTCCTCAAGATTTTTAAATGGAATACTGCCTTAAGGTTACCTTAGTGGGCCAAACAGGGCATGGGGAAAGGGAAAGGGGTAAGGGGAAAAGGGGAAAGATTAAATTTATTTCCTTTTCCCTTTAACCTTTTCCCTTTAACCTTTTCCCCTGCCCCCCTATCCATCTCTAAGGAACAGAAAGTAGAGTCAAAATATTTTGCAGCACCATCTCTGGTGACTGGTCGCCGTTGATG
>JAVRCH010000130.1:0-19471 GCA_034530795.1 Nostoc sp. DedQUE12a | reverse complement strand
GTTATTTACAATCATGTATGTGTCAAAAAATCAGTTATGTTCATTGGTTTGAGGAGATGATGGTATGTTGACTATTTTAGTTTTTTTAGAGCTACTTTAACTAAATATGTAAAGTTTTGTATCGACATTCAACATTTCTGCGCTTCTAGTAGACCTTGCAATTTCTTCTCCTGCGTCAACGATGCGATTGTTGTTAAAGTCCCGAATCAATCGAATGTCAGCATCGGTGCTTAGTCCGTTCAATTTAATGTTGACACCCTCAAAGCTTCCCAAAGAAAAGTTGTAAACATCAGTAGTGTTCTGGTTATTGACGTTACCTGTACGAGTGACATCACCTGACAAGTTACCAAGTACAAATTCCTTAGGTAGAAGGTTGCTGAAACTGGCTGAAAGGGGAAAAGTTCCAGACGGTTCAGTCGCAGACAAAGCTAAATCGTAACTGAGATTGCCTGAACTAGCTAAATTGACCGGAGACACTTCGGCAAAAAAAGTACCTGGGCTGGTTTTAAAGTTAATGGCGTCATCATGGTTGCTTCCCTGATTGGAAACAAGTCCAACTTTTCGGTCGAAGTTGTCCAGTACACCGTTAAGGTTAGCGTCTTTAAACAGTCGGATGTCTGCATTATCACCAGCACTGATATCTGTCAGAGACAGGTTAATGTTTTTACCACTAGTAATTTTGAACTGAAAGACATCCGTGAGTTCCGATGGATTTAAATTAAAGTTATTGTTAATAACAGGGGTGCTACCTAGTGTACCAAGATTGAAAAGTGTCATTTTTTTTGTCCTTTAGATGTTGATTGTGATGTGGTCAAGTTCGGATTAATTTTTGGTTTGCACAGACGTAAACTTTATACTTCAACCTACATTTAGTGAAATGTAGCAGCTTCTAATTTGATGAAAATAAAGAAACTTTATTATTTTCAATAGAGTCTTAGCTGTTTGGTTTTGTGCTTGCCGCGTTCAGAACCTTTTGTTTAACCATGAATCTAAATTAAGCTGTTTCTTCAATAAACACAGCATGAAAAAGACCTGAATAGTTAGCTGTTTGAAAGTCAATTCCAAGTGCTTTGTATTATTTAGTCATAAAAAGTCTTTTCCAGGGCAAACACGTCCGAATAAGGCACAAGACACTGATGTTGCAATGGCGTAATATCTGTCAGCCTTCTCTAACCCTCACCTGATACCGTTTCACTTTAAATTTGATACATTTAGGCAAGCAGGGGAGCAGAGGAGCAGGGGGGAAAGAATTTGTATCAGGATTTTAGTGAAATGGTATGAGAGAGCAACTTCAACCTGGGAGCATACCAAATTCTTGAGATAACCTGATACAGCAGTTTGCAACTAAATGAGGTACACAATTAGAGAAGTAAAGATAAAAATTCTTCTTCTCCCTCCTGCCTCCTGCCTCAAAACCAGTCAATTTGTACCTCATGCAAATGAAATCTGCTGTATCAATTCAAAATTCAAAATGACGAGTACGCAAACACGGCTTAGCTGCGCTAACAAAATTAAGAAAGCTAGCTCTCACAAGGGTTTGAGTATGTGTATCTGTGAAGAGAATTAGTATGTTAGCATTTTTAACTTGAAAAAATAATATTAGTATGCTGATTAACAAAAGTCAGAATACTTCATCCATAAATTGAACTCCAGAGGACGCACAAGAATAACAAAATTTGATAAGTATTTTGCATAAATTCTAGCGTCATTCACTTGGGTATCAAAATCTTCTGAATTCTGAATTCTTACTCTTCTAAAATCTGAATTTCATCAAGTTGATTAATCACCACATCTGCACCTTTAACATTATCCAAATTACCCAGCCAAGTGATTCCTATAGAACCTGCGGCTTTAGCATCACGCGCCATTTGCATATCACCAACGGAATCACCCACCATTAAGGTAGCGCTGGGTTCGACTCCCAAGGCTTGACAAGCTTGCAAAAATAGCACTGGGTCTGGTTTACTCGGCCCTTCATCGACTCCCATTTGTAGCTGAATATAATCGCTTAATTGGTGATGGGCTACAAACTGTTGTACTTCATAATTTGTGGCAGCTGAGAGGATACCGAGTTTTACACCAGCTTCATGTAGATATTTCAATATTTCCAAACTGCCCACAAACAACGGTGAAGGAGTTTGTCCAAGGTATTTTTCCGCTTCATCCAAAGCTTGACGAGCTATTTTTAAGCATTCAAACCATCCTCTTCCAGTTTCGGCAATGTAAGCCGCAGCAGCAATTTCTGTTTCGCGGCGACTGGCTACCGATACTATGCCTGCTGGGTCGAGGATATTGCCATTGACACCAAATGCCATTAATAACGGTTCCCCAACACCGGGAACTTGAGCGTCTATTAACCTCGCTGCCTTTTGGGCGAGCGATCGCAAGAACGTTTCCGAATCTTCTAGAGTACCATTCTTGTCAAACAAAATTGCTTGAACATTATAAAAAGTGACGTTTCTACATTTAATAGTTACCAAAATATTTCACCTTGCTTACTTTATTTAAAAGTTATGAGTTATAAGTTAGGAATTAGGATTGATCTGAATTAAAAAATCTGGCATTGTACAAACAAAGCATGAAATTCATTTATTGAAATCTGAAACTTATTGTCTTCCAATTCACATTAGAAGTGAGTTATTATAACCCCAAACTCCTAACTCCTAACTTTCACCAATTCCTCACATAAAAAAAGAGGGAAAAACCCTCTTTCAACAATGCTTTAATACTCTTCATTAAAGACAGTAAAACTATAAATGTATTACTCTTCAATAGCTGCGGGAATCTCGTCCTCGGTTTCTATGGCTGCGGGAATTTCGTCTTCAATAGCTGGAGGAATTTCGTCTTCAATAGCTGAAGGAATCTCATCTTCAATAGCTGGAGGAATTTCGTCTTCAAGTTCCACTGCTGGCGGAATTTCTTCATCTCCTATAACTTCCACAGCTCCACCAGGCGCAGCAGTAATACCTTGCTGCTTAGCTAGCAGCTGTTCCCGATACTTAGCAGCCATTTCTTCTGCTTTATCATAGACCAAATCCCGGTTTTTAATCATATCACCAGGTTCTGGTTCTAATTGCTTGGTAGATAGAGAAATTCGACCTCTTTCTGCGTCCAAATCAATGATCATAACTTTCACTTCATCATTGACATTGAACACGCTATGAGGTGTATCAATATGTTCGTGAGAAATCTCGGAAATGTGTAGTAGACCGCTGACGCCGCCGATATCAATGAAAGCACCGTAGGGTTTGATACCACGAACTGTACCAATTACTACTTCGCCAACTTCTAGGCGGTTCATCTTGCGCTCAACTAACGCGCGACGGTGAGATAGAACTAAGCGGTTGCGTTCTTCATCCACCTCTAGGAATTTCAGAGGTAGTTCTTCGCCTACCAATTCTTCTTTAGGCTTGCGGGTACTGATGTGGGAACCGGGGATAAAACCACGTAATCCTTCAATTCTTACCAATGCACCGCCACGATTGGTAGCAAATACGCCAGAACGAACGGTAGCGTCTTCTGCTTGCAGTTGTCGCACGCGTTCCCAAGCCCGCATATATTCAATACGGCGAATGGAAAGAGTTAACTGACCATCTTCATTTTCATCGGTGAGGATGAAAAATTCGCGTGTTTCGTTTGACTGTAAGACTTCTTCCGGGGCATCGACCCGGTTAATAGACATTTCCTGTATAGGTATGTATGCTGCTGTTTTAGCACCAATGTCAATCAGAGCGCCGCGCGGCTCTATACTGAAAACGGTTCCTGGTACAATATCTCCAGGGCTAAAATGATAGTCGTATTTGTCAAGTAGAGCAGCGAAATCTTCGTGAGTGAATCCAATTTCTGTAGCGGTTAAATTCTGATTGACCATGCTGATTTAGTTCCTGGTTCTAGTCTCCGTAAAGGTTGTGCGACAAACGTGATGTACATGCAACTGTCTTTAATGCAGTCCGCACTTAACATCCTTTTTCATCCTAGCGCAGAAAAGCTAGTGTTAACACATATCAACTCCCAAGATTGGAAATTATATCACAATATTAAAAGGATTGGGAAAAGGGCAAGGGGAAAGGGAAGATCCTTCCTTTTACCTTATTAAAAGGATTGGGTAAAGGGGAAAAGGGCAAGGGGAAAGGGAAGATCCTTCCTTTTACCTTTAACCTTTCCGCTTTTCCCTACTCGAAGGGTTTTGATTAATGACAAACACAATAATATCCGTTACTACCATACTTAGTAGTAACGGATATTAACATTGAATGCGCTTAAAGTTGTGGTAATAGCGATCTACTTCTCTTTTTTCTCAAAGCGGGGGGGTTCGCGAAATGCGATCGCAAAAAAGAGAACACCTATACACAGGGTAAAAATTAAGATGTATGCAACGCTTTCCATTTTATAAGTTCCTGCCTATCCAGCTAGTAATGAGGGATTAGGGATTGGGTATTGGGGACTGGGTATTAGGGATTGGGTATTAAGTACTAAAAAAGTATTTTTAAATACTTTTCCCTAGTCACCAGTCCCCAGTCCGTTAGAGGGCTTCCTTCCGGCGGGTAGATTTGTCACCCACTTTCTGGAATAGACCCCATTCGACTTGTTCTTCTAGATCCGCTTCAACACCGGCAAATACGTCTCTGTAGATTGTACGAGCGCCATGCCACAGGTGACCGAAGAAGAATAGTAAAGCAAACACAGCGTGTCCAAAGGTAAACCAACCTCTAGGACTGGTGCGGAATACGCCGTCAGAGTTCAAGGTTTCCCGGTCAAATTCAAAGATTTCACCGCCTTGAGCCTTACGAGCATATTTCTTCACGTCAGCTGGGTCTGTAAAGGTTTGACCATTGAGGTCACCACCGTAGAAACTAACGGTAACACCAGATTGCTCGAAGCTATACTTAGATTCTGCCCGACGGAAGGGAATGTCAGCACGGACAATTCCATCAGCGTCGGTCAAGATTACTGGGAAGGTTTCAAAGAAGTTGGGGAGACGACGCACGGTCAACTCGCGTCCTTCGGAATCTTTGAATACAGCGTGACCTTGCCAAGATTGAGCAATGCCATCACCTTTCACCATTGGCCCTGTACGGAATAGACCGCCTTTAGCAGGACTATTGCCGACATAATCGTAGAAAGCTAGTTTTTCTGGAATTTGCGACCAAGCTTGCTCAAGGGTTGCACCTTGACCAACAGTATTTTGGACGCGACGCTGAATTTCTTGACGGAAGTAGCCTTGATCCCATTGGTAACGGGTAGGGCCAAACAGTTCAATGGGGGTGGTAGCGTTACCGTACCACATAGTACCTGCTACCACGAAAGCAGCAAAGAATACTGCTGCGATACTGCTAGAAAGTACTGTTTCAATGTTCCCCATCCGTAGAGCTTTGTAGAGCCTTTCGGGGGGTCGGACTGTGAGGTGGAATAAGCCTGCAATAATACCAACAACACCAGCAGCAATGTGGTGAGCCACAATGCCGCCAGGGTTATATGGGTTAAAACCATCTGGGCCCCATTCTGGCGCTACTGGCTGGATGCTGCCTGTTATACCGTAGGCATCAGAAACCCACATCCCCGGCCCAAATAGTCCGGTGAGGTGGAAAGCACCAAAGCCAAAGCAAAGTAAACCAGATAAAAACAGGTGAATGCCAAACATTTTTGGCAAATCTAAAGCGGGTTCACCTGTGCGGGGGTCTCTAAAAAGTTCCAAATCCCAGTAAACCCAGTGCCAAACGGCAGCTAGGAATAATAGACCGGAAAGAACGATGTGAGCCGCAGCAACGCCTTCAAATGACCAAAAGCCGGGATCGCCTGTTGAAGCACTGGTAACACTCCAACCACCCCAAGATTGGGTAACGCCCAAACGTGCCATGAAGGGCAGCACGAACATTCCTTGACGCCACATCGGGTTGAGAACCGGATCGCTTGGGTCAAAAGTAGCCAGTTCATATAGTGCCATTGAACCAGCCCAGCCTGCTACTAAGGCAGTGTGCATCAGGTGTACAGAAATCAGCCGCCCTGGATCGTTCAGAACGACTGTATGTACTCGGTACCAGGGTAGTCCCATCGACTACGCTCCTCCTCGATGAGTTAGTTTACAAAGCAATTTTCTTACTGAGGTTCTGAGAAACGAAAACCGCCACTCAGAAAACTCTCTTTTGTTTTTGTTATTGCCAGAGCTAGAGTTTGACCACAACTTAGTCTTATTAAGTCAGACAACGTGGTGGTTTGGCAATGCTTACTCGCTTCGGGAGATTTACCCGTTAGAGTAGCCATCGCCAAGCAAAAATGAGAATGTTTTAAAAAGTGTAACTATTGATGGAACTGTTTGCAAGCGTGTAAATTAATGCGATCGCGTAGCATGTGCAAGTTTTTTCGCTACCAATCCTGCCGAGGATTAAATTTGCTTATCTTTTCTTTACGGAATGGGGCAAGGGGCAAGGGGCAAAGGGCAAGGGGTAAAGGGCAAAGGGCAAGGGGCAAAGGGCAAGGGGTAAAGGGCAAGGGGTAAAGGGGAAAGAGAAGATCCTTCATGTACCCTTTTCCCTTTTCCCTTTTCCCTTTTCCCTTTTCCCTACCCGAAGGGTTTTGCCCCATGACCAATTTTTACTGAACCACCAGCTGGATATTTTGCAGGTGACACTTCGTTTGGGCGCTACCCAGGCGTTCGATTACTTGTTCGGCGCTCATCAAACGCTTGAGTACTACTTGACCGATGGACTGACTGGCGTTTACAGGAGTTGTTGGCTTCACTTCTACGGTTAAAATGGCTTCTTCAACTCGATAAAGCCATAGCAATTCGTTTTCTTCTACTAAACAAATATTCATTCGCTGAATATCTGGTTGGCGTCGCCATGCGGTGATTTGCCAGAGTCCGTCAGATGCCCATACTCTAGCAACTGTCCATCCTTCAGATAGAAAGAAATACTTCACGGTATTAGTCTCGCTATTAGACTTTAAATCTGCTGTTGGTGATATCGCGATCGCTTTTTTCGCTGATGTATAAATACTAGATTTGTCAGCAAAACCATGCAGCTGTTCTCTATAATAAACGGCTCCACGGTATATGTAACCAAGCAGCAACAGGCTAAGTTTTTATGTACGCTACTTGGGTTACTGTCAGAGCTTAACAAACTTACTTCCCTAGTAACTGTGAATGTACGACAAATTTAGTCAATGTTTAAAATCTTAATTAAATAAAAACTTTTCCTCATTTAAATAATTGTCCTTTGTCATTAGCGATTAGCATTTGTATTTACAAAGGACGAACGAATAATGACGGTGTTCGCTGAAAATAAGCCAACATATAAGCTTATTTGTACGTATATACTTAGCTACAACCATTGCCAAAATTATTTGTAAAAATTAAGGCACAATACCCGCAAATGTAGTAAGATGTCTGACCGCTGATATCTAAAATTTTATTGCTATGACATGGTTTTCCTTATCCGTGAAACGCTGGAGTCGGATTATACGATTCCTATCTTTGTTCTGTGTATGTTTATTTTTAGTTGTGAGTTGCGCTCCTCGTCCACAAACAACTACGCCACCATCAGGTTCTGTAAATAGTCCCACAGGTGATGGCCGCATTACTATAGGTACAACAGCCAAGCCGAGAACCCTCGATCCGGCTGATGCTTATGAGTTAGCAGCTCTGGGTTTAGTGTTTAATATGAGCGATCGCCTTTATACTTACGAACCAGGAAGCATAGAAATTAAACCCCAACTCGCCACAGCATTACCGAAAGTCAGCCAAGATGCTTTAACTTACACCATCCCTTTACGCCAGGGAGTAGTTTTTCACGATGGAACTCCCTTCAACGCCCAAGCAATGGCGTTTACTATCCAGCGGTTTATTGAAAATAAAGGAAAACCCTCTTTCTTACTGGGCGATATAGTAGATTCGGTGAAAACCACAGGGGAGTATGAATTAAGCATTAAGCTGAAAAAGCCCTTTGCAGCCTTTCCCTCACTGCTGGCGTTTCCTGGGGTGTGTGCAGTTTCGCCCAAAGCTTATGAAGTCGGTGCGGGTAAATTCAAACCGAATATTTTTGTAGGTACTGGCCCTTACAAGTTGGCCCAGTATGGTACTGATTCACTGCGATTTGATGTGTTTGATAAGTATTGGGGCGAAAAGCCAGCTAACAACGGTGTTAACGTCCAAATTCAGACTAGTCCTGTTAACTTGTTTAATGCTTTCCGTACAGGTGCAATTGATGTAGCTTATTTATCGCTACAACCAGACCAAACTCGGAGCTTGGAAGAAGGTGGTAAAAAAGGGGATTGGCAAGCGATCGCTGCTCAGGGTAGCGTAGTCAGTTATATGGTGTTAAACCGGAATCAAAAGCCTTTAGATAGGGTAGAAGTAAGACAAGCGATCGCTTCAATAGTTGACCGTCCACTAATCAATGAACGAGTATTACTTGGTCAAGCAGATCCGCTTTATAGCATGATTCCCACTACATTTAATGTATCTGTGCCATTATTTAAAGATAAATATGGCGATGCGAATTTTGATCGAGCTAAACAACTATTAACTACTGCTGGTTTTTCCAAAGAAAATCCTGCAAAAGTTCAAGTTTGGTATCCTTCTAGTTCGCCTACTCGGAGTTTGGCAGCACAGACACTTAAATCGCTTGTTGATGCCAAAATGGACGGAATCCTGCAATTTGAAGTCGCCATTGCCGAAGGCCCTGCTTTCTTTAAAGACATTTCTAGAGGATTATATCCAGTAGCTTTACTTGATTGGTATCCAGACTTTTTAGATCCAGATAATTACGTCCAGCCATTTTTGTATTGTGAAAAAGGTTCAGTCGCGAAAGGATGTGAAGATGGAGGAAGTCAAACTCAGGGTTCATTTTACTATAACGAAAACGTTAATAAGTTAATCGATCAGCAACGTAAAGAATTAAACCCCGAAGCGCGTCAGAAAATTTTTGCCGACATTCAAAATCAAGTAATTACAGATGTACCTTACGTTCCCCTATGGCAAAACAAAGACTATGTATTTGCCCGAAATGGTGTTAGTAATGTAAAACTTAATCCGACCCAAATTTTGGTTTACCAAACAATTAAAAAGTAATTCGTAGTTCGTAATTCGTAATTCGTAATTAAATTTGTTGAAGCCTAAATCACCAACACCTAAAAGCCACAAAATTAGCAATTTTGTGTAGCAAAAAGCTCAAAAACTACGAACTACGAATTACAAATTACGAATTACAAATTACGAATTACGAATTACGAATTACGAATTATTTATGTCTCGTTCTAAAGCTTTACAATATTACATTGTTTCCCGGTTGCTGTTAGCACCACTTCAGCTATTAACTATCATCACTATTGTATTTCTCTTACTCAGAGCAACACCAGGAGATCCAGCAGATGCGATTCTCGGTGGACGTGCGCCAGAAGCCGCTAAAGAAGAATTGCGAAAACAACTCGGTTTAGATCTGCCTTTGTGGTTACAGTATCTAAATTACTTAGGAAATGTGTTGCGCTTTGATTTAGGAACTTCTTTGTTGAGTCGGGGAGAGAATGTTTGGAATATCATTGCACAATATTTCCCGGCGACGGTGGAGTTAGCAGTATGTAGTATGGCTGTTGCACTTATGGTAGGAATTTTAGTCGGTACTCTTTCGGCTTCCCGTCCTGGAACATCTTTTGATTTGGGTGGGCGGTTGTTTGGTATCGTGACCTACGCACTCCCTATGTTTTGGGCGGGAATGCTTTTGCAGTTAATTTTTTCAGTACAACTTGGTTGGTTTCCCAATTCTAACCGTTTTCCGCCCAACCTTCCTGCCCCCACACCCATCACAGGATTGTATACAATTGATAGCTTACTAGCAGGAAATTTCACTCAGTTTTTCACATCTTTGCATCATCTTGCCTTACCGAGTTTGACTTTGGGGCTTTTGCTGAGTGGGATTTTTGAACGAATTGTGCGAGTGAATTTGAAGCAAACCCTACAAGCAGATTATGTAGAAGCAGCTAGAGCCAGAGGTATTGGTGAAAATAAGATTTTAGTCTCCCATGCGTTGAAAAATGCCTTAATTCCGGTGATTACAGTTTTGGGATTAACCTTTGCGTCTTTGTTGGGTGGAGCGATTTTGACAGAGGTAACATTTTCTTGGCCTGGGTTAGCCAATCGACTATATCAAGCCATTAGCGATCGCGATTATCCCACAGTCCAAGGAGTATTAGTATTTTTTGGAGCGATCGTTGTCAGTGCCAGCATTTTAATTGACATTTTAAATGCTTATGTAGACCCACGAATTCGGTATTAATTAAAATATTCTGAATTCCGATATGGTAATGGAAGCATGGCATCTTAGCTGGTCAAATAGACGAGCATAGTTAATTTGTTTGAGCAGATTAGGTTTAGTAGCAAAAGACTGCTGAAAAAATTGTCATTAATAATTTGTTTTTTAAAAAGATAAATTATTATGACATCAATCAATGAGATTTAACAGCAAATTGTAGTTGCAAGATTATGAGTAAAATTCCGAAGCAAATAATCGCACAAGAAGCTGAAATGAGCCTCAAGTGGTTAGAATGGGGACAAAAATTACAAGCGATCGCTCAAAATGGGTTGACGTATAATCAAAACCCATTTGACAAGGAACGTTATCAGCAAGTGCGTCAAATTGCTGCTGAAATTATATCAACACACTCTAATATTGAAGCCAGTTCTCTCCTTAATTTATTCAATTCCGAAGTAGGTTATGCCACACCAAAAGTGGATGTAAGGGCTGCTGTCTTTGATTCAGATAAAATTCTTTTAGTAAAAGAAAAAGAAGATGGTTGTTGGACATTACCAGGAGGTTGGGCAGATATAGGCGAATCGCCGAGTGATGGAGTTGTACGAGAAGTATATGAAGAATCTGGATATCAAACCAGAGTTGTTAAGCTGCTTGCTGTCTACGATAGAAATCATAGCCGTCATGGGCATCCACCATTGGCATACCATATTTATAAACTATTTTTTCAGTGCGAATTAATAGGTGGGACTCCAAAAGCAAGTTTTGAAACCGAGGAAGTTGGTTTTTTTAGAGAAACAGAAATTCCAAACTTGTCCCTAACTCGTGTTGTCGCATCTCAAATTACTCGATTATTTGAATATTACCGCGATCCAAATAAGCCAACAGATTTCGATTAACAACACATCCTTGGGTTAAGACGCGACGCCAGTCGCTACAACGGGGGGAACCCCCGCAACGCGCTGGCTCATGAATCGCGTCTCTACAAATGGTCTATTTGTCGCATTCTTTTTTCCAATTTGTATAATTTACATCTGTTGCCCAATTTTGGAGAATTTGTATTAACAGTCAACCATCAACAGCCATTATTGCCAATTCCCAACTAAAACATAAGGTGCCCAATAATAAGGATGAGGTGGTAAATTCTGCAACTCTTCAAAAGGTGGATTTAGCTTCAAAGATTCTAATAGCGATAGTTGAGCTTTCCTCAAAGCATCAGCTTGTTTTGCTTCTGGCTTTTTCAAGTCTTCGTAAAATTGACCCATAAATTGAGCGGTAGAAGCATCTCCTACAGGCCAGAGAGTGGCAAGGGTACTGCGTGCGCCTGAACGAACAGCCATTCCTGCCAAACCTAACACAGCTCGTTCATCGCCAGTAGCAGTTTCACAGGCACTCAGCACTAATAATTCTATAGTTGTGCCTGGTTCTTTTAGCAAAGCACTCAACTCATTAATACTAATACTTTGACCATCTCCTGTAATAATAAAATTCTTTTGGGGATTAGAACTAAATAGCCCATGAGTAGCTAAGTGGATAACAGGAAAATTTGATTTCAACTGTTTTTGAATAGTTTT
Source organism: Nostoc sp. DedQUE12a (assembly GCA_034530795.1). Taxonomy (GTDB): domain Bacteria; phylum Cyanobacteriota; class Cyanobacteriia; order Cyanobacteriales; family Nostocaceae; genus Nostoc. Next base: position 7,656 of record JAVRCH010000130.1, on the reverse strand, counting down.
GACAGTAAACTCTTGATTGAGCAGTTTTTCGGAAGCAGGAAAAGTTTGTTGAATTTGATCTAATTCCTTGGGAACATTAACTAATGCGGCAAAAAATTCTCCTTGTACCTTAATTTGCTCGCTAACTCCAGCAGCTAAAACCTTTAGTTGTTTTTTTTCCAATTGTTGAGGAGCTAGCAGTTGTAGGCTAGGAACCAGGGCAATGCCATATTTTTCAATTAGGTAGTTTTGTCCATCGTAGAGCGCAGCTATTGGGACTCTCTGCAATCTCCCATTTAATACAAATACTAAATTTTTGATTTGCTTGGGATCTAGCTCTGCGTCAAAAGGTTTAATTAACCAATTATAAACTTCGCCAAAAATTGGTAAAAGTGTTTGCAGATTTTCCTTTAATTCTTGGGGATTTGGGTTAGAAGTAGAAAGAATATTTCGTGCAGAATTATTGATACTAAGGTTGTCTAAATTATCGTAAAGCCGATCTAGAGTTTCATTAACTTCTTGTTCGCTAATAGGAATTACTACTTGCTGCAAGGGTTTTCCCGGTACGGAAAGGATAACTTCTAAGCGTTCTGGCAAAACAATCGGATAGATTACAGCTGCATTGGTATCAATATTATCAATTTGCAATGCGACATTTGCTGTTTCGGAACAGGGGTCTTGAAAGAAGTTATCTAGTTCTGCTAATTGCAGAGATTCTATCACCTGGCGGGCTAATTCTAGACGTTTTTGAGAATTTTTATTTTCCGACTTTTCCCGATTAATGGTAGAATTAGAAACTATTAACGAATTTAATTCCTTGTCAGTCAAATTTGATTTCAACAGCAAATCTGCTAATTCTAGATAGACTGGTTTGACTTCTTGGAGAAAGTCAAATTGGACATCTTGATTATTAGCGTTTAAATCGCTGCGTAGGGATTGCAAAATATTAAATGCGGCGGTGTAAGCTGCGATCGCTCCTTTTGTATCTCCCTGTTTTCGTAGTAAACTTCCTAACTGAGATTGCCAAAGATAAGTAATTTCCCTAGCATCACCACTGATATCTTGTTCTTGGGCTAATATCAGTGCTTGCTGCGTCAGTTTGGTTGCCCGATTTAACTGTCCTTGTTTGTCGTAAAGTTTGCCCAAATACCCTAGAGCGTAGGTTTCGGTTTGTCTACTCTGTAGAGTCCGTGACTGTTGGAGTGCATTCTCTAATAAAGGTTCAACCTGATTTATTTGTCCGCTTTGCATCAAAGAATCAGCAAAGTTAATTTGAGCATAGATGGCAGCACGACTGGGAGCAAGAGTAGCTAAATTAAGTAGAATTTGATTTTGCAATGCTTGAGCATCTTGGCTCAACTGCAACTCCAACCCAGAGAGGAAATCTTTCCCCCTTTGAATTAATTTAGATTCAGAAAATCTCGCCCAAGAAGCAATCCGGCGTTGCGTCTGTTCGCTCCACCATCTTTTCATCTCCAGTAATAGCTGGAATTGATTGAGTTGTGCCTGAATTTTAGGCATTGGTGGTGCTGATGCTACCTTTGTTGCTTCGATATAGTAATTAACAGCTTGATTGTAGGGTCTTAGAGCATCGACGACAGATTTGCGATCGATAATGTCCGTCACTACATCATAGTCCCAGCGATCGCGGATTTGGTTGCCTAAGAACCGTTCGGTGTTGCCTAAACTCACTAGCACAGCGCTTTTTTCAGCCGATTCGCCAATTGAAGAAAGACTTAACTGCAAGATTTCTTGTGATTTTTGTAATAACCCTTGTCTGCGTAGGACATCACCGAGACTGTGCAAACCAATCGCTTGAGTTAAAGTCAGAGAATCACCCTTTTGAGCTAGGTTTTTTTGGAGTTGCTCTATTTGGTTTTGGCTACAGTTGGGGTTTTGAATCGCAAAAGCTTGGAGTAAAGTATTGCAAGCTTTGGGATACAATCCTAGATCTTGCAAAGCCTGGGATTTGTTAATCAGACTCTTAGTCATTCCATCGCCATCGCCCACTTTTTCATAAGCCTCAGCCGCCACTTCCCATAACTTTGCTGCTGCTTCTAATTCTCCGGCATTGTATCTTTGTTCGCCTTCCCTTGCTAATTCTAAAGGACTACCACCATTAGCATGTAAGCTGGAAAAATTTGACCAAGCCGGCAGAGTGAAACTAGATAACAGCCCCAATAAAGCTGAAAAGATAAAGATTAATAAACGACGGTAATTTTTATAAATCATTTTTATCAATTGCTCAGTTGTAATAAAAGACTTTTAAATACAAACAGTGTAAAACGTATGAACTCAACGCGACAGTTTTTAACTTAATAAAATTACCCTGCCTCCTGCCTCCTGCCTCCTGCCCCCTGCCTCCTGCCTCCTACTTAAAACGCTCTATACTCCATTTGAAAATACACGCCGTTTTCTTGCCATGTGCGCTTGCTATTATCAATATCTATTAAAGGAATACCCCAATCTAAACGGGCCGTGAATTTATCTCCCATTTGCCAAAGTAGTCCTAATCCTGTGCCTAGTAGGGTATTCGGGTCAGGATTTTCTCTGTCTGTGTTCCATACAGTACCAAAATCGATAAATGGTGCAACCTGTAAAGTCCCTTGCAGTTGTGGGAAACGGGCGATGGGTAATCGCAATTCTGCGGAAGCAAAAATGCCATTATCATTGAGTAAAACATCTTGGCGATAACCCCGCACTGTTCCTTGACCTCCCAAGCTAAACTGCTCAAGAGAAAGCAGAGAGCTAGTGGTCAATTGGATATTAGAGCGCAACAACAAAGTCGGAGCCGTTGTTTGTGCTTTTGGTTGACCGAGGAGACGCAAATAAATCATTTGTCCCCGCCAAAGGAAATATCGGCTATCTGGTTCGCTGTCATTAATCGTGGCGTCAAAAGCTCCAATTCCCAAGTTAAATTCGGAACGAGCAGCTAAGACTTCTTTACGACTCCGGTGTAGCCATTCTTGAGCGAAACTCAATTCAGATATGCGCGTTTCTCCTTGAGGATCGGCGCCAGCAAACAAGGGAAAATCCACTCCTCGAATCGAAGAATTACTTTCCCGCCTAGCTGCGGTTAAACTCAGGGTAAGTTCTTGGTTGACTTCTGGGGTGGCTCTTTGCAGAACTGGTTGGCGAAAAGATAATTCAAACTCACGGGAATTGACTTCGATATCCAAATTCTTAAAATCAGGTTCAATAATTTGGTTGTCGGTAATCCTATAGTTGAAGCCAACAGTGCCATTCCGAGGATTCACTGGTAAGGTATAACCACCTTCATAACTATTGCTACCATCGGTATTTTTGTAGGCAAAACTCAAGCGATCGCCGATTCCCAGGAGGCTGCCTTCTGATAAGGCGATACCGCGCTCAAAAGTACCAATGCTGGGGTTGCGGTTATTATTAATACTGAGTTGGGTATTAAAAGTTCTCGCTCCCTTAACGATTACCGCTAGGGAATTGACACCCGGTCTAGTACCTGCGGTGAGTTCGGCATCTAAGCTTTCAATTAGGGGATTGAGTTGCAGCAGTTGTAAAGCTTCTTTGAGGCGGTTGATATTCAGCGGTTTGGTAGTAGCGATCGCAATACGACTGCGGACATAATTTGAGTTCAAGCGTCCTTTAATGACATTGACTTGAATATCTTCTAAGCTGCCTTCCACTACCTGAATTTTGATGATACCCGAACGAAACTCTTGACTGGGAATGTAGGCACCAGAGGTAATGTAACCCTTTTGCACATACAACTCGGTAATTTGATTGGCAGCTTTGAGGAGTTCGGCAAAGGTAATTGGTTGGCGTGTAAAATTAGCGATCGTAGAGTTTAATTCTTCTTGACTAAAGGCAGTATTACCAACAAACTCGAACTTTTGCACAATGATACTCCCCGGAATATCTACGGCTTCTTCCGGCGTTGGCGGTACTGTCGGGGGTATTTGGATAGGTACGTTTGTCGGTGGTAGGGGATTAGTAGGCAGTTGTTCCGGCGGCTTCGGCGTAACAGGATTAATCGGCTGGGCGCAAACAGAATTTGTATGATACACCACCAGTATAAAGGCAACACAAGGAGATAAAAAAAATCTCCGTCGCCAAACACTTAATACCATTTTGGATTTTGGATAAGTCATTAGTCATTGGTCATTAGTCATTAGTCATTGGTTATGAATTATTCTCCTTGTCTCCCTTGTCTCCCTTGTCTCCCTTGTCTCCCCAATCCCCAATCCCCAATCCCCAGTTAATTAACAATTAGATGAAGTTAACCCAAAACCATAAGGGGTAGGATTAGGTACTTGGCTGGCGAGAACTAGGACACCTTGCGCGTTAACATACCAACCTCTAGCTGGAGGTGGCAGTTGGGAAGTATTATTCACCTTTGTAGCAGCACTGGCATCACCAGGCTCAAAACTAATTAAAGCTCCACTACTTAGCTGTTCGGTCGGTCGAGGTGGCAATCCTCCACGTCCGGTGATGGTAAATTCACTTCTATTTTGATTTGTTGTCCCTCGACAAGCCTGAGCTACCACTTCTTCTGGTTTCGCCACTTCTTGCGGTACATCGATAATTTCAAAATTATTTTGGGCCTCTGGTGTAATAACACTGATTTGTCCGGCAACTCCCAGCTCGGAACTAGCAGTAATCTCACAAGTCGGACACACGAAGAATCCTCTGGTATTGATACTGATATTTCCTCCCATCCCCTCAAAAGCGTCGGCGGTAATCTTACTGCCTTCTAACAGCGTCACAGAGTTGCCCGGACTAAAGCCAGCGATATTAATATTGCCTCCGTCACCACTTCCGCCAGCAGTAGCAGATATCTGACTGTTACGGCGCATCAATAAAGCATTCGTTTGCAGAGATATGTTACCACCTTCGCCTGATGTGGTGGCAGCAGATAACAAGGCGCGGTCAAGTGTCAACTGACTCGCTTCAACTGTCAATCTTCCACCTGCCCCCGTACCAAAATTGTCGCTAGATATCTGACTATTACCAGACACCTGTAAGGAATTCTGGACTCGTAAATCAATGTTGCCACCTTGACCCCCTTTAGTAGCGGCAGTGATTCCACCTTGATTTTCCACCAAAATAGAGCCAGCGTTTACCCGCAACGTCCCTGCGTCACCGGTGCCATCATTCCTCGCTGTCAGCTGTGCGCCGTCTTTAACAACTAATTGCCCAGTATTAATTGTCACGTCTCCAGAAGCTCCACTTGGTATAGGAGGCACTCTTAATAATAGTTGCAAGAGCGGATCGACTATATTAGCTGAGGAGATAATCAAACTAGGATTTACCGAGCCTGGAACTTTGCCACTTACCTCTACACTTTCTTGAGCGTTAATAGTAACGCTACCAGCAGGGCCGCTGGCTAAGGTGGAAGCATCAACCCTACCACCGTCTTTGATTACCAAGCGTTGAGTATTAATTACCACACTACCAGCTTTTCCGGGGCCGCCAGTACCAGCAGTTATTTGGCTAGGAGTGAAAACAAATGGTGTTACACCAAGCAATTCTACTGACTTCGAGGCATTCACTGTTACATTTCCACCAGAGCCAGTGCCAGCAGTTACGGAAGCAATATTTCCTCCTGAAAGCGCAGTTAATCGCTGGGTTGTCACTGTTAGAGTTCCTGCATTCCCAGCCCCAAAACTTCCTGCTGTAATATTACTGAAGCGAGTGGGGTTAAATGGTGAAAATCCTGACACTTGTAAGGAATCATCGGTTTTAATATCAATATTCCCACCAGCAGCAGGGCTGTAAGTAGCCGCAGCTATGGCTGCTCCATCTTGAACAACTAAGCGGGGGGTATTAACGCTAATATCTCCACTTTTGCCACCGCCAATAGTTTCTGTAAATAAGGTGCTGGAAATCAGCCCATCTCCTGTAGTACTTACTAAGGATAATGATTCAGAGGCATTGACGTTAATCCCTGCGGCTGATTCCGTTCCTTGGGTTTGAATCAACACCATTGAGCCATCGCGGATAGAGATGTTTCGCCCCTGCAACTGAATCGAGCCACTACCAGGGCCACTGGTGTCTGCTAATGCTTTTTGAGATAAAGCAATATCTTGAAAGTTTGTCACCCCTTGATAACCTAAATTCCAGCCTTGAGGGCTGGGATTAAGACTTACTAAACCTCCTGCCACGCTACCTAAATCAATACGTCCACCCTCGGCTGTGAGCGTTCCTCCCTCTGAAATAATTCCTCCTCCCACCAAAGCTAGGGTATTACCTGGCTGCACCTTGAGTCCGGCGGTTTCTCCCCTAGTGAAGGGCGAGAAGATCGGACTTTCCAGAGTGATGTTATGCCCTTGACCTTGGACGCGAATCGCTTGCGGATTCTGCCCAAATTGCAAGCCTACTGGCACACTAATGGTTAGCCGAGGGGAAGTTGAATCCGTAGCACTAAATTCTGCACCATCAGCAAATTTCAGGCTATCTGCTGTACTGGCCAAAAACGAGCCGCCAATATTAAGTTGAGCGTTGGCACCCAAGTTAATACCACTAGGATTTATCAGTATGAAATTCGCACCGTAGTTTTCTCTAATTAAGCCATCAATATTGGAAACTGAACCACCTGTAACTCGGCTAATTATGTTACTAATGTTACTAAAAGGTGCGGTGTTGTTGAAAAAAGCCTCCCCACCAGTGGGAACAGAAAATTCTCGAAAACTATGGAAGAGATTGTTACCGACTTGTGTTCCGCCTGTAATTATAAAATCCAGCCCTGGGGTCGTCCCTGGTGAAACTACACTTTGTCCATCACCAAGTGTGTTGTCTGAAGAAATTTGTGCTACAACTGGAAAGCCCGTAATTAGATAACAGATATAAGCACTACTAGTAATTAAAATTTTGCAAAAAAATTGTTTCATTTTACACAGGGGAAATTACCAAAAAAGAAGAATTACTTAAATTTTTTTTAGCTTAATTGTAAGTACATTTAACTAAAAATGATATTATTGAGTCTATATTCGAGCCTAAATTGTGGTCAAGAAAGGTGTTTAAGTAATATGAACAACTGGCAGTCTTGGGCAACTATGGCGACAGCCCCAATATTAGCTCTGGGTGCTATATTAGCAGTCTCTGTACCCAGTAGAGCTAATAGCGTACAAGTAATTTGCAAGACTAACGCCAGTACACCAAAAGTAATTTTGAGTTTGGAAAAAGACGGAAGTGCTAAAGATTACATCATGTTAAATTTCCTTCCGAAATATTTTTCTGCGGTGAATGGCGTGCAAAATTGCCAAAACACAGCTAAAAGCTTACAAAGTATTTATGATACAGGTCGTTCTGAATATTTAACCGCCGATCGCCTGAACGAGCAATCTGTTGTGTGTGCAGTGGAACGCAGAGGTATCGGTTGCAATCATTACAATGCTAAAGTTTTATTTTTTCTCAAACCAGTTGATAACCCCTCTCAAGCTTTATACGAAATGCTGGGTAGCGATTTTAAGCAAGCAAAGCCTTCCGATGCCCGGACTCTTAGCCGCACTTACACTAACACCAAACCTTTTTGGTGGCCATTTTAATTTGGATAAAATTTGGGAGTATGTCAACTTTGCTAGAACATATGAACTAAAGAGGTTCTAAAGCTGGGCGTTAAGATAAGCACAGCGATGCTTGAGAACTTGAGAGACATTAGATTCATCCCATTGTGCTCCAGAGATTTTTAATCGCCGATCT
>JAVRCH010000129.1:0-52008 GCA_034530795.1 Nostoc sp. DedQUE12a | reverse complement strand
CACACCTCCCTCTCTTCCCACACCTCCCACACCTCCCACACCTCCCACACCTCCCACACCTCCCACACCTCCCACACCTCCCACACCTCCCACACCTCCCCATGCCCCATGCCCCATGCCCAATCCTATGCAAATCCCCCGCTTACACCCAGACACAATTGAAGAAGTTAAACTACGAGCTGATATTGTCGATGTCGTCTCTGAGTACGTAGTTTTACGTAAGCGAGGGAAAGATTTCGTCGGGTTGTGCCCGTTTCATGATGAAAAATCTCCCAGCTTCACTGTCAGCCAAACTAAGCAAATGTATTATTGCTTCGGCTGTCAAGCTGGGGGAAATGCCATTAAGTTTGTCATGGACTTGGGAAAGCGTTCTTTTGCTGAGGTAGTACTGGATTTAGCACGGCGTTACCAAATACCCGTACAAACCTTAGAACCCGAACAACGCCAAGAATTACAGCGTCAGCTATCTTTGCGGGAACAATTATATGAAGTTCTGGCTTCTTGTGCACAGTTTTATCAACACGCCCTCAGACAATCCCAAGGGCAAAAGGCAATTGAATATTTGCAATCTAACCGCAGACTTCAAGAAGAAACCATACAGCAGTTTGGTTTAGGTTATGCGCCGGCAGGTTGGGAAACTCTGTATCGCTACTTAGTGGAAGACAAACGTTATCCAGCACAACTGGTGGAAAAAGCCGGATTGATTAAACCACGCAAGGAAGGCGGCGGTTATTATGATGTGTTCCGCGATCGCTTAATGATTCCCATCCGCGATGTCCAAGGACGCGTCATCGCTTTTGGTGGTAGAACCCTGACTGACGAACAACCAAAATATTTAAATTCCCCAGAAACGGAACTTTTTAGTAAAGGTAAAACATTATTTGCCCTCGATCGCGCCAAAACCGGAATTTCCCAACTCGATCAAGCGGTGGTGGTGGAAGGTTATTTTGATGCGATCGCCCTCCACGCTGCTGGAATTAATAACGCCGTCGCTTCCCTGGGTACAGCCTTAAGCTTAGAACAAGTGCGGCTAGTATTACGCTACAGCGAATCGAAACAACTAGTACTCAACTTTGATGCTGATAAAGCCGGAACCAATGCAGCCGAAAGGGCGATCGGCGAAATTGCCGAACTAGCATATAAAGGAGAAGTGCAGCTAAAAATTCTCAATTTACCTAATGGCAAAGATGCTGATGAATACTTGCGCGAACAAACACCAGAAAATTATGCTCAACTGTTAGCAAACGCGCCCCTTTGGTTAGACTGGCAAATTCAACAAATTATTCAAAACCGTGACTTAAAACAAGCTACCGATTTTCAACAAGTCACTCAGCAATTAGTTAAATTACTCAAAAATATCGCTAACAGCGATACACGAAATTATTATGTTTCTTATTGTGCAGAAATCCTCAGTTTAGGCGATACCAGACTTATACCTTTACGAGTCGAAAATTTACTAACTCAAATTGCTCCCCCTGCGCCTACATATTCCAAACCAGTATCAGCGAAAAAAGCATGGGGAGGTAGTGAAAAACTTTCGCCACTCCCGACAGAACGCAGCCTTTTAGAATATGCAGAAGCATTATTACTGCGAATTTACTTGCATTGTCCCGAACAGCGTCAAGTAATTATTGACGAACTAGAAGAACGGGATTTGCAATTTAGCCTTTCCCACCATCGATTATTATGGCGGCAGATTTTAGAAACAACAGTGGAACAAATAGATTTAATTTCAACTCTGCAAAATAGATATTTAGAATTATCAGAAGACCTGGGATTAGTATCGCATCTATTTCATTTGAACGAGAAAACGAAGAAAGAAATACTTCGCACTCCGCAGGTGGTTCAAGCGGCGATCGCTTGCATGGATTTGGTAATGCTGGAAAAACGCTATCGCCACTTTCTCGAACTCTGGCAACAAACCGATCCCGAAACCGAACCAGAAAAATATCAATCCTATTATCAGGCTTTTTATGCCGAAAAACTCAAACTTCAAAAAATAGACAGACAACGGCTATTTTCCATCACAGAATTGTTGTAGCGATGTTTACTAATAAGTCAAAGCAATTAAACTATTAGAGAGTTCAATAGACCTTTTGCAAAAGTGCTTTTTGCAAGAGATGGGAAAAGGGACTCATGTTAAAGGGGAAAGGTAAAATACTAAACCTTTCCCCCTTTCCCTTTCCCCTTTTCCCGACTTAAGCAAGAAGTCTAATACTTCTGAAGCAATAATTTTAAGTAAGGTAGCACCCAAATTTCATCCCAATCTGAGTTTCAAACTCCAGATTTTACATGAGCTATTTCATTAACTTCTGAAGTATTGTTGTGCTGTAAAAAATCTTGAAATAATTCAAAAAATTTATCCAAAGCTTCACTTTCATCTTCAGAATAAAACAAAATAATTCGACTCCAAGATTGAGTATCGGGCTGATTAAATCTTCGCTCTATCCATTCTTGAAAATCTTCAAATTCTCGTTCTTGCTCTGTCACTTCTATTCCCAACTCACGGCGAGCAAATGTGTATGCATCTAAAAAAACTTGCAGATGGCTCAAAGAACGCTTTCCTAAATATAAAGCAGGCCTTTGTTTAATTTTTTGTAGTATCTCATATAAATTAGACATATCCAACCTCAAGATAAAAGTCCAAAACAGAGCATAACTGCTCCATTTCATTACTAATCCCTATTGCTCTAGCTCAATGATATGACGGTGGATAGTGTAACACACTACCCGCTAAATCTCAGGAGAGGTTGAGTCATGGTAGCTCTTAATGAGCATGGACAACTTCTACCATTTAAGATAGATATAAGCTTTTATTCTGCCTTCCCTCAGAGGGTGAGCATTGGTTGAGTGTGGTTATTGAGTATAAAAATATATCAATAATTTATACTTACAATGCTAAAAGTAGGGTATTTGAGCATTAAACGAGAATCTTTGCATTTATTATGCCCAAAAGCGTTGATGTACAGTTTTTCTAAGGTTCACTGCATAAATCCTGATTGTCAACGTCCTTATCCTCAGCCTTGGGGAAACAAATTTTGCAACAGTTGTGGCGCACCGCTACAGTTGTTAGACCGCTATGTTCCAATTCAGCGTTTGGGTTCCGGGGGATTTGCTCAAATTTACACGGTTTGGGATGAAAAAGCTCAAACCGAGAAAGTGCTGAAAGTGTTGGTAGAAGATTCACCAAAAGCACTGGAATTGTTTACCCAAGAGGCAGAGGTTTTATCAAGATTACATCATCCTGGGGTGCCCAGAGTTGAAGCTGACGGGTATTTTCAGGTAAATTTGTTCAACCCCAAACCTCACCAACTGCCTTGTCTGGTAATGGAAAAAATCAATGGGCAGACTTTAGAGGAAATATTACAAAAATATCCCCAAGGGTGTCCAGAGGATTTGGTTTTAAACTGGTTCGCCCAAGCTGTAGAGATTTTAAAAGAATTACACAAACGTCAAATTATTCACCGAGATATTAAACCTTCTAATTTGATGCTGGATACCTTAGAAGGGGAACCAAAAAGCGATCGCCTGGTATTAATCGATTTTGGCGGAGCAAAACAAGTTAGCCCTTCAAAAGTGGGTTCCCGGTCTAGTTCCACTCGATTATTTTCTTCTGGCTACAGTCCACCAGAACAGGTGACTGGGGGCATTGTGGGGCCTGGTGCCGATTTTTATGCCCTTGGTCGAACAATGATTGAACTACTAACGGGCAAATATCCGCCAGATTTAGAAGACCAGCAAACCGGTGAGTTGCGCTGGCGAACCCAAGTCAATATCAACCCGGAGTTAGCAGACTTGCTAGATGAGATGGTACAGGAAGATGTGCGATCGCGTCCGGTAAATGCAGTGATGATTGAGAAACGCCTAGCCAAGATTTCTCAACCATTACCGTCGCCAGGGTTATTTTCCCAACTGCGCGATCGCCTCAAGCAAACCTCAACCCAAGCCTCCCAGAACTTGACACAGCTAACACAAGCTGTCGAACAAGCTTTAGGTCAATTTAGCCAAGGTGTAAATCAAACCATTATTTTTATTGCTCAGACAATCTTGAGAATTGTGCGAGCTTGTTTGGCAACAATTTGGGCAATGATGCTGACTAGTTTTGGTGCTTGTTTTGGTGCGATCGCTGGTTTTATTTTGGCCTATCGCACCAGCTTGGGGCCTCGCATTGTCGAATTTCTTTTGCTTCAGGTTAACCAATTAGTTCCCAACACCCAACCCAGCTTCGGCGCAGATATTTTAGTCTTTCTTGCTGCCGGTTGGGGAACCGCATGGGGGCTAACAGTATCCGGATGTTTTGGTCAAAGGCGGCGATTTTTAGTAGCCTCGTTGATGGGCATCGTTAGTTATAGCTTTGGCTGGTTGATTTTGCAATTCATAACGCCAAAAAACAGCGGCGAGGGCTTAGTGGCAATGATTTTGGTGGGAGTTTGCTTACTCACCTTAAGTTTAGGACTTCGCAGCCATCATATAGTGTATGCAGTTTTCGCTGCCTTTGGTAGTGCGATCGCCTATGCAACTTTGATTCTTTTGAATTTAGCACCTCCGATGTTGGAATTTTCCAGTCAACCAGGCTGGGCAGAGTTATACAAGCCTCTGATTTTGTTTGGTTCTGTAGGCTTCTTTCTCAGCTTTTGGTTAGGAGTGAGCTTTTACCTAATTGTCCCTGGGTTGCGTTTTTTGGGCTGGAGGTAAATGGGATTGGGCATTGGAATGGGGAAAGGGAAAGGGGTAAGGGGGAAAGGGGAAAGATTAAATTTATTCCTTTTCCTTTTTCCCTTTTGCCTTTAACCTTTTCCCATTCCTATCCCCAATACTGCCAAAAACAAGATCCCCCTAGTCGTTTTTTTTCATCGAGCTAGGGGGATCACATATGTGGTAGTCTATAAATGGTTCGGTATAGTTCCTTACGACTCGATTGTATAGCCTAGATTCCACTTTGAGTAGTGCTAACGCAACAATTTATCGTATATTCATCGCTTCTTAATCAATGCTTCATGCCTGTTATTCACTTGGCAGGTTCTATATGTAATTATGACAGTACCGAGTGTACATTACTTGTCATCCTTGTAAATATCTGTAACAAATATGAAACTTAAGATTGTCGCCACCGTCTGCCTGTTAGCTAGTTTCGGCTTTGCAGGGCAGACTTTTGCATCAAACGTGCAAGACTTAGAGCAGTTGAAGGCGACAAACACTTGTCCCAGGTGTGATTTGAGTGGTGCTGACCTAACTCAACTGAATCTAAGTGGAGCCATTTTGCGGGGGGCTAACTTGACTGGTGCGACGTTATCTCAAGTTAATCTCACCAATGCCGATCTGACAGGTGCGAATTTAGAGGGTGCAATTCTCAATTCGGCGAATCTCACTGGTGCTTCTTTAACCGGTGCAAACTTGAAATCAGCATCCCTAGAAAATGCTGATTTGTCCTATGCAGGTTTCATGAGCGCTAATTTAGAAGCAGCAAACTTAAAGGATGCCAAATTACTATTTACCAATTTTCGGGCGGCAAATTACCGACTAACAATTTTGAATAATGGCATCGTTACTTCCGACAAACCATACGGCTGGTCGTTGGAGCGTCCAAATACCAGAGAATGTAACGAGTTCAAACCCGAAAATACTCCAGGTACAACCTGCTACGGAAAATAACTAGCTTGTTGAAGACTGGGTAATATAGAGACGTTGCATTGCAACGTCTCTACATCTGTTTGAATAGCAAAAAATCTTGGGGTGGGGGATATAATCCTTGATTTGGTAACTGTGTCTTAATAGTGGATGGGGCGATCGCTTTTAGAGTAAGGTCGTGTTTCTCGATCTGTATATATAGCCGTAACCACATAGCTTAGGACATAATGACAAGGGTGAATGCTAGGAATGATAATAGTTTTACCTCCTGCCTCCTGCCTCCTGCCTCCTGCCTCCTGCCTCCTGCCTCCTGCCTCCTGCCTCCCCAAGAGGGGTTGTAACTGCGAAATCTAGAAATCAATCTTCAACTAAAAACTTCTATGAGCGCAACACAGTCTAACAACCTGCCGCTTTGGGTACAGGATCGGGATCGGGTGATAGGAGAAAGTATTGATACTGAGTGGCGCTATGAGACACCACCAGATTATTCTCGCTCCAAAGAAAATCTGGCTCAAGAAAGTACGCGCAATCACTTAGAAGGTACACTAGAGGCGATCGTACAAAACTTGGTGCGAACCTTCGAGATGGAAGTATCCTTTAAAGCTAACCCGGAACAGTGGTTATCTATTGTGAATGACAAGTTTCGCCTCAGTACTAATGGCGGAGTAGATTACACAGCGGCGGATTTATCAGCCCAAGGTACTTACAATTTATTTATGCCTGATTCAGAACACTACAAGGCTTCAGAAGAAAGCTTTGAATCATCGGCAAAACTCTTCCACACAACATTTCCCCAAGGATTTCCTTGGGAAGTGCTGGAAGTTTTCTCAGGGCCACCGAATGTAACATTCAAATGGCGGCATTGGGGACATTTCAACGGACAATACAAAGACTATGCACCTACTGGAGAGACAGTGGAAATTATCGGCATGAGCATTGCAAAAGTTACCGATGACTTAAAGATTATTTCCTTAGAACACTACTTTGACAATAGTCTGTTCTTGACTAAGCTAACATCTGGTGGCAAGGCAAATGCAGACAACCAAGGAAGTGCTTGTCCCTTCAGTTCTTGGTTCAAAAAGTTCCAAAAAAGTTAATTTTCAGGGGTACAGTATGTAGTGCTGTGCCCTGAAATTATTGCCATAACAAGCAAAGGATGAAAATGCAAACATATCATTACGTTTTAGCCAGTCAACGTTTTATCCTCGAAGAAGAACCGATAGAGGAAGTTCTCAAAGAACGTACCCGTCATTACCACGAACAAGAAAAACAAATTGATTTTTGGCTCATCAAGCAACCAGCTTTCTTAGAAGCGCCTCAGTTTGCAGAGGTAAAAGCGAAGTGTCCCCAACCAGCAGTAGCAATTATTTCTACTAATCCCCAATTTATTACTTGGTTGAAATTGCGTTTAGAGTACGTTATTACAGGAGAATTCCAAGCTCCTTCTGAGGCAATACCTGATGCTCTAGCATCTTTGGCTACTGTGTCTTAATAATTGGGCATGGGGCATGGAGCAAAGGGCAAAGGGGAAAGGGGAAGGGGGAAAGGAAAGATCTCTGTTTTCCCTTTCACCTTTTCCCTTTTCCCTTAGCGAAGCTATGTCCTCATCTCCCCATGCCCCATGCCCTATGCCCTATGCCCATTTCCCATTTTTCTTTATAAAATCTTTTATGACACCATAATTTACCTATTTAACTTTTGTGCAGAGATTTCAGACTTTACCAAGTGTTTTAGGATTAGCGATGTCTGTCTTGAAAAGTTCAGAACGGCGGAAGCCGCCACTCCAACTTTTCGCTACGGCGAGCTTCGCTTTCGCTGGGTTGATTGGTGGCATGAGTTCTGTTTCTGCCCAACAAGCCATTCCTAATTGTCAACCACCGAGTGCAGGCGAGTATCTTTTATTAGTAGTCAGTCCCACGGCAGAAAATCAAAGGCAGTTGCGTAGTGCCCTACCGCCTGAACTCAAAACTACCACCTGCCAATATCTCAACGAAACTGTGACGCGCATCGGGGGTTTTAATCAAATTGATGATGCCAATCGCTGGGCAAGGTATGTCAGTAATATTGTTGGTTTGTCTGCCATTATTACTACTCGACCAACAGCGCCAGATGTTGTACAAGCACAGCCACTTCAGCAGCAGAGGGTCACCTATAATCCTCAAGCTTTAGGAGAGGGTTATGCGGTGTTGGTAGATTATTACAATCGCCCAGAAATAGCAAATAGTGTACAGCAAGCGGTGGGAGGTAACGTCGGTTTTGCTTCTTATGGACAACGCCCATACTTGCTGGCAGTTTATACTACTAACCAAAGTGAAGCATACAACACATTACAAAAGCTAAACGATCGCGGTTTTGTTGCCAGTATCGTCAATAGCCGTAAGGTGATTTTGTTGCGGTCAACTGTGGGATTTTAAGAATAAAGAATTCAGGAGTCAGGATTGGTGAATTCAGTATGAATTCTGTACAAGTGGCGGTGAAGTTAGCGGGTTTAAGTTCCTCACTAAATCTTCTCTACCAGATCCTCTTGCTAGCTTGCTTCGCCGTAGAGAGTTCAATTTAATGGTCAATAAGAAAGTAGCAGGTTTAAATCCCCACCATTAAGATTGCTGAATTCTGTATTCTGTTAGTGCAGCGGGGCGTAGCCCATTCTGCATTCTTCTTTAATAAGCAGCCCTGGCTAACCAATAAACAGTTATACCTAAAGCTGAGCCAGCTATTACCTGAACTGGTGTATGTCCAAGTAATTCCTTAAGACGGTCTTGGCTAAAGTCTGGTTTTTCGTGAAATAATTCATCAATCATTTGATTGAGAATACGAGCTTGCTTGCCAGCTGCTTGGCGAACTCCGGCTGCATCGTACATAACGATGATGGCAAAAACCATGGCCACCGCAAAATCAGGAGATGCCCAACCAAGTGTTTGCCCTACACCAGCAGCTAGAGCCGTAACTAAAGCTGAGTGAGCACTGGGCATACCTCCGGTTGTCACTAAAACACGCACATTCAGCTTGCGATTTTTGACAATCTCGATTATGAGTTTTAATGCTTGAGCGATAAAACAAGCTACCAGAGCAACCAGCAGCACCCGGTTGTCTAAAATGTTGCCTATATCCTGCATGGTATTGTGATTAGGTTAGTGATAAGAGCAGCAGTTGTTGGTTGAGGAAACATTTAGATTCAACCCAATCTCAAATTAACCTTGTACATCATGTGGAAATAACCCGACGGTTAAAAATAGACAAAAAGTTGATGCTTTGAGCATTTATGCCTCTTGCCTCTTGCCTTTTGCCTTTTGCCTTTTTGTACTAGTTATTGCGACTGATGATAAAATGAGCGATCGCTTGCAGTGGCTTAGCTCTTTCCCCAAATGCTTCTAATTCCGCGCAAGCTGTTTTAACTAGCTCTTGGGCTTTTGAACGGGATTGCTCAATTCCCCAAAGGCTGGGATAAGTAACTTTCTTAGCTTTTTCGTCTTTGCCAGCTGTTTTGCCTAATTGCTCCTGGGTAGCAGTGATATCCAGAATATCATCTACGATCTGAAATGCTAGCCCAATATTTTGAGCATAACTGCTGAGTCGTTGCACATCTTCAGATGATGCCCCAGCTACGATCCCGCCACAAACTACACAAGCTTCCAAAAGGGCAGCTGTTTTGTGTTCGTGAATGAAATTCAGTGTTTCTAGAGAAATATCGGATTTACCTTCACATTGTAAATCCACAACTTGACCGCCGACTAAACCAGCTGCCCCCAGAGCACGGCCAAGACGGATAACTACTTGCAAAACTCGCTCTCTAGGAACACTTTCAGGAGTATGAAGAGCAACATATTCAAAAGCCAGAGCCAACAAACCATCTCCAGCTAAAATTGCCACATCTTCGCCATAGACCTTATGATTCGTCAGCTTTCCGCGACGATAATCATCATTATCCATTGATGGCAGGTCGTCATGAATCAAAGACATTGTGTGGATCATTTCCACTGCACAAGCTGTTGGCATAGCCATTTCGATGGTGCCACCGAGCATTTCACAGGTGGCAAGGCAGAGGATCGGGCGTACACGCTTACCTCCAGCTAATAATGAGTAGCGCATCGACTCATAAATTGTTTCTGGATAAACGATGGGAATAGACCGATCTAAAGCGGTATCACAAAGCTTTTGTCGTTCTTTGAGATAGGCTGCTAGGTTAAAGTTGGCTTCCTCTGGTGGTGTCTTTTGAAAGTTATCAGTTGCTACCATTCTTCAATTCCTGACATTTTGTGATTTTCGTCTTATACGTCACAATTTTAAGGTGCTGTGGGACTCAAAAAATGGGGAGTTAGGAGTTAAGAGTTAAGAGTTAAGAATTAGGAGTTGGGAGTTAGGAGTTAGGAGTTAGGAGTTAGGGGTTGAGAGTTGGGAATATAACTCATCACTCTTAACTCCTCACTCTTAACTCCTCACTCTCACTTTCTTACCCCCCTCGAATAGCTAGCAAATGTATTTTGCAACAATAAGGCGACGGTCATTGGCCCGACACCGCCAGGAACTGGGGTGATAAATCCTGCTACAGCAGCAGTTGATTCCAAATCAACATCGCCAACTAGCCGACTGTTGCCACTGGCATCAGTGACCCGATTCATTCCCACATCTACCACAACAGCGCCCGGTTTTACCATATCAGCAGAGATTAGTCCGGGACGACCTACTGCTGCAATCAGAATATCAGCATTTTGAGCGATCGCTTTGAGATCGTGCGATCGCGAATGAGCAATGGTGACCGTAGCATCAGCTTCTAATAGCATTAACGCCATTGGCTTACCCACTAAAATACTACGTCCCACTACTACTGCCTGCTTTCCCTGCAAAGGAATTTCATATTCTTCTAAAAGCCGCATCACACCAGCAGGGGTACAGCTACGTAAACCGGTTTCTCCCCGTACTAGTCGCCCCAAGTTTACTGGGTGCAGTCCATCAGCATCTTTATCGGGATCGATTTGATGTAATAAGCTAACAGCATCCAAATGCTTAGGTAAAGGTAGCTGCACGAGAATACCATCTACCCGTTCATCGTGATTGAGTGCAGTAATGACCTCTTCTAATTCCCCTTGGGTAGTTTGGGGGGGAAAATGCTTGCCAAAAGAGGCTATACCAACTTTAGCGCAGGCTTTTTCCTTATTGCGTACATAAGCAGCTGAGGCTGGGTTATCGCCAACCATCAGCACTGCTAAGCCAGGAGGCCTTCCAACTTTTGGTTGTAATTCGCTAATGGCAACAGAAAGTTGTTGCTGAATTTTGGCAGCTAAAGCTTTACCATCAAGGATTTTGGCAGTTTGTGTTTTCATGAGAATTTCTGGCTATGTTCGTCTTGTGTCGCAAGTTTGATTAAAAAGGGCATTGGGCATGGGGCATGGGGCATTGGGCAAACAGGGCATTGGGCATGGGGCATTGGGCATGGGGCATGGGGAATGATTTATAACTATGATTTCCTATAAATCTAAAATTTGTGAACGAGTCTTTGATACTCGTGGGCGAGTCTTTAATACTCGTGAACGAGTCTTTGATACTCGTGAATGAGTCTTTGATACTCGTGAATGAGTCTTTGATACTCGTGAGCGAGTCTTTAATACTCGTGAATGAGTCTTTGATACTCGTGGGCGAGTCTTTGATACTCGTGGGCGAGTCTTTGATACTCGTGAACGAGTCTTTGATACTCGTGGGCGAGTCTTTAATACTCGTGAACGAGTCTTTAATACTCGTGAATGAGTCTTTAATACTCGTGGGCGAGTCTTTGATACTGGTTAACAAGTTTTTGAACTCCACTCTTTTGCCCCAATGCCCAATGCCCCATGCCCTGTTTGCCCAATTCAGAACAAAGTACCATAGATGGGAACTGACCCCATCAAAGTGGCGACAAAACAAGCAGTGAAGCAAAAATTTGCTCAATCGGTGGCTTTCATGCAACAAACGAGAAATTCGTCCCTTGCCTTCTTGTATGGGCAGAGTATTGTTCTCTACCGTGTAGGGTTAGCTTTTTTCCTGGTAGCAGGACTTTCTAGTTGTGGTAATTTAGCTTCCTCTGGCTTGAGTGGAACTGGCTTAAAATTTGGCGCTAATGTTACCCCAATTCGACAAATTAAAGCAGAACAAAAGAATCAGGCTACAGTTTACATCCAAGGTAAGGTAGAAAAGCAAGCTCCGCTGATGAAGCAGTGGGCTTATCAAATAGATGATACAACCGGCAAAATTTGGGTTGTCACTAACCAAAAAAGTTTGCCAGAGGGATCGGAAGTAGTGTTTAAGGGTAAAGTTCGCTACCGGAGTATTCCTTTAGCTGGGAAAGAAATGGGAGAAATTTATTTAGAAGAAGAATAATTGAGCAATTAAAAATGAACATATGAACAATCAACTAGTACATGTAGCGATCGCTATTCTCTACCAAAACAACAAATTTCTCATGCAACTAAGGGATAACATCCCCACTATTCGTTATCCTGGCTACTGGGCGTTATTCGGCGGTCATATCGAACCTGGTGAAACACCGGATGTGGCAGTCAAACGAGAAGTTTTAGAAGAAATCGGCTATAATTTGCCGCCTTTTGTTGAATTTGGCTGTTATCCCGATGAAACAGTTATCCGTCATGTTTTCCATGCACCACTCTTAGTGGAGATGAATGAATTGGTTTTGAATGAAGGCTGGGATATGGGATTATTGACTCCAGAAGATATTCGCCAAGGTGAGTGTTATTCAAAAAATGCCAACGAAGTGCGACCATTAGGGGAAATGCATCAACGAATTATGTTGGATTTTATTGAGAAGAATCGATAAATTAGGGTATGGGGCATGGGGCATTGGGAAAGGGAAAGGGGTAAGGGGAAAAGGGGAAAGATTAAATTTATTCCTTTTCCCTTTAACCTTTAACCTTTTCCCCATCTCCCCATCTCCCCATCAGCCAAAATAAAGTTAAAACTCTTGTGGAGTAGTCATCACTAATGCAATCAGCAAACAAACTGCCACGATGGTTAAGTATAGGATTGGCATTCCCTATTATTATTCTCAACGGTTGGCTGTTACTCCAGGTTGTGCAGTATTTTCAACCGCTGGTGAGCATTATTGCCGCCGCTATTCTACTGGCTTTCGTTTTGGATTATCCAATTCAGTTTCTTCAGCAACAAGGGGTGAAACGGAACTTGGCGATCGTCGGAGTGTTACTTTTGACTGTGGTGATTATAGTGGGTTTAGGCATCACTTTGGTGCCGCTAATTATAGAACAACTCAACGAATTAGCTAATATTTTGCCTAGTTGGATTGATTCTGGTACTCAGCAGTTACAAGCTTTCCAAGACTGGGCATTAAGTCAACAGCACCTACCTATTAATTTCAGTGCTTTAGTTAGCGAAATTTTAGAAAGATTATCTAATCAAGTCCAGTCGTTCACAGGGAGAATTCTCGGTTTTGCTGTTGATACTATTGGTATTGTGGTCAACGTACTGCTGGCGGTGGTGCTGACTATCTACCTCATATTAAACGGAGAGCGTCTTTGGGATGGAATTTTTCAATGGTTTCCCCCTAATATTGGCTCAAAAGTCCGGCAGTTACTCCGAGAGGATTTCCATAATTACTTTATCGGTCAAGCTACATTGGGCGCTGTGTTGGGAGTGACGATTATACTAGCATTTTGGATTTTGCAAGTTCCCTTGGCGCTGCTTTTTGGTATTGGGATTGGCTTGTTTTCTTTGTTTCCTTTTGGTACAGGAATAGGTATCGGTATAGTTAGTCTTTTGGTAGCGTTGCAAAACTTTTGGCTAGGAGTGGAAGTTTTAGGTGTAGCTGTTGCCATCGATCAAGTTAATTCTAATTTTATTGCACCCCGAATTCTCGGCAATTTAACTGGCTTAAATCCTGTCTGGGTAGTAATTTCTTTACTACTGGGGGCTAAATTAGGAGGTGTGCTGGGTTTGTTAATTGCAATTCCGGTTGCCAGTTTTATCAAGG
Source organism: Nostoc sp. DedQUE12a (assembly GCA_034530795.1). Taxonomy (GTDB): domain Bacteria; phylum Cyanobacteriota; class Cyanobacteriia; order Cyanobacteriales; family Nostocaceae; genus Nostoc. The sequence goes on along the minus strand of JAVRCH010000129.1, from coordinate 38,408 downwards.
ATACCGCAGATAGTTGGCGTGCTGGCGAGTTAAATCAAATAGATGATATTGATTTAAAGTCTACAAAGGTCACAAATGAGACGGCAGGGATTTATAGTTAGTATTTAATTAATCATATTTGAGTTGTGAAATTAATTGTGGAGATAGGCAAAAGGCAAAAGGCAATAGTAAATATTAAGTAGGGTGCGTTAGGTTGAAGCCTAAACGCACCACCAGATAAGTAGATCTAAATATGCAGATAATACAGGCTGAAATAATTTTATTTTTAAATGAAAAATAAACTCTTATATTAACTAAACACAGGAACTAAGTTCAACTGGTATTTTAATAATAAACTCAGTTCCTTTGCCAGAGGCAGAAATGCATTTTAGTTGACCACGATGTTTTTCTACAATGATTTGATGACTAATAGATAACCCTAATCCAGTTCCTTTACCAACTGGTTTAGTAGTGAAAAATGGGTCAAATAATCGCTTTTGTAAACTTTCTGGAATTCCAGAACCATTATCGGCAATACGAATAATTACTTCCCTGTCGTCAATGAGTTCAGTGCGAATGCAAATTTCGGGTATGGGGCATTGGGTATTGGTTATTTCTCCGCTTTCCCCATTTTCTATTTCCTCTTCTATGGCATCAATAGCATTTGCCAAAATATTCATAAATACCTGATTGAGTAGACCAGGATAACACTCGACTAAGGGAAGATTTGCATATTCTTTAATCAGGTTGATGTTTTGATCAATGTGATGATTTTTAAGACGACTTTGTAAAATTAACAAAGTACTTTCAATACCTTCATGGATGTCAACTAATTTTTTTTCAGATTCATCAAGGCGGGAAAAATTTCGCAAGGAAAGAATGATTTCCTCGATTCGCTTTGTACCGACCTTCATAGAATTGAGAAGATTAGGGAGATCTCTAGTTAAAAAATCAAGTTCAATTTGAGCGATCGCAGTTTTAATATCTGCTTCTGGTTCGGGATAACATTGTTGGTATAATCTAATTAAACTCAGCAAATCCTGGCTATACTCAATCGCATGGACAAGATTACCAGAAATAAAGTTCACGGGGTTGTTAATTTCGTGGGCAATTCCAGCCACAAGTTGCCCCAAGGCAGCCATTTTTTCATTCTGAATTAATCTAGTATAATTTTCTTGCAAATCGCGAAAGCCTGCTTTAGCAATTCTCGATTGTTCTTCTACCTGCTGTAATTGAATTAGTGTTAAAACGTGAATTTGAGAGTAGGCTAAAAGTAATTGATGGAAATCAACCAACCTATATTTTCCAGATGCAGTTTTAACTAAAATTGGTTCATAGGTAATTTGATGTGGTCGTTGCAAAGTTACTTCAGTGGCTTTAACAATGGACATATCCTCAGAAAGTATTAATATCTCTCTCTGAAAAAACTTGTAGAGAATTTTAATCGGTCTGAGAGAGAATAATGACAAACTATAGGGATGGCTCATCTGCTCAAAGAATTTTCGCCGTGAAATCATCCCCACATATTGTTGACGGTTATTAAGAATAATTCCTGGTAGTAAAGGCTCTTGCTTAAAAAGTGTAACTAAATCATTGCCTGGACGCTCTACTTCAATTTGAACCTGCCAAAAGGGTAATTCTTGTAAAGTTGACTCTAATTGCAAGTTTGGCTGATTAGCATTTTTTATGCCACTTGTAGCCATCATACTCTCAATACTAGACTGTTGAGGTAATATTTCTGGTAACATGCTGAACAACAATCTCGCTAATTTTTAACTTCATCAAGTGTTACAAACTTATTTTTCCCAAATTGTTAACTAAAATTCACAAGTTAGATGCGGAAAAATCAAGTATGTCGTGAGACTTCTTGCAGAAGTCGGGGAAAGGGGAAAGGGAAAGGGGGAAAGGTTTGGTATTTTCTTTTCCCCTTTAACATGAGTCCCTTTTCCCACCTCTTGCAAAAGTGTTTTTTGCAAGAGGCCTATAGTAGCGATTATTAGCTGTATTGTATTATTTATTACGCACAAAAAATATCACATTTGAGGAGCAGAAAAAAGTTAAACGTAGGCGTTCGCGTAGCGTTTCGTAGGAAAGCCCAACCTAGGCATCGCTTTTTACCTGTAACATCAATTACATAATAAAAGTATCACCAATCTCCTAAAATTTTGTTACTGAAGAAAAAAATAAAAATGAAGTATAAGAGATTCATACTTCATTTATCTTTTATTTAATTAAAGGTTAATAAATGATTAAGCTGTCGCGTTTTTATGCTGGCTGTTGATGGTTGACAGCTAACCATCAGCGGTCAACGATCCTCATGAGTAACTGTGCAATTTAAAACAGTAATACCTTATATTTTCTAACTCTGCGAAAATTAGGTTAAGCTTTAACTTTTTTGATGGAGGTTGCTTTTGCCTTTAATATCCCAACAAGACCACAAGCCAAGAGAACACCACCTAAAGTTGTAGGCTCAGGTACTTTTTTATAAGAAACTTTACCAGAGAAAAGTTCAGTATTTGGAGAAGTGCTAGAAAGAACTGTAAAATTCTCACCAACGATTTCGTAAGTGATGAAGTTTTCAGGATTGATATCGTTGAACGTATATTCTAATCCGACAAAAGATGTCTGCTCTATTGAATAGACAATGGGAAAATCTGGATAATTTAAATCATCTTGTTCGGTGTAAATTGTCGATTCCCCATCAAATTGAAAAGAGACTGAATTAGCGATCGCCTCTGGAATGCTATCATTACTAAAAGTTGAATCATCAAAGCTAAAAAAGCCTTGTCCTTTTTTTGTAGGGCTATCAACTGTGAAAGCGTAATTAATAATTGCCGCAGATACAGATTTGACATCTACGGTTGTTAAACCCACAGTAAGACTAGCAGCAAGCACTATTTGTGGAACCAATTTCAATTTCATCTTTTTTGCCTCCCATAAACTTCTCCAAGCAATCCAGAATATAAAGCTTAGAAATAAGCTAATGATTACTTAATTTTCTTATTTATTTGCAAAAGTTATTTCAACAATTAGAACAGCGATAATGATTTATTACTACGTTCTAATCAAGGAATATAATTTGGCAAATGTTTGGAATCAAATTATTATATTGAAGCGTTCTGTTTAAGTAAACTTTAATTTTTGGTAAAAATAATATTTTAGTTTAATGTATATTAAATTTGATTACAAAAACTCAAGATTTTTTATTAACCATTCGATAACTTAATCTTTACTTGTTACGACAGGAAGATATGGTAGACACTTATCGTGTAATGCTTCTTAGGCTTGATATTATTTAATATGCTAAACCGTCGCCAGTTTTTGCTACGTTCGGCTATCACAGCAGGTGGAATTATCACCACAAATGTTGTATTAAAATCCCCAGTTTTTGGACAAGCACCTGCAATTATTACCCCTGATAAAATGCGTCCTGGTATACCTTATGGTGTAGCTAGCGGAGATATATCGAATGATGGCATTGTTATTTGGAGTAAGAGCGATCGCCCTGCCAAAATGATTGTAGAATATTCTACCAGCGAATCTTTTAAAAATGTGCAGCGAGTTGTCGGGCCAAATGCTTTAAAAGATAGTGACTTTACAGCGCGACTTTTCTTGAAGAATTTACCATCAGACCAACAAATATTTTATCGGGTAATTTTTCAAGATTTAAATTATAAAAATACCTATAGCGCAGCTGTTAAAGGTAGTTTCAAGACTCCCTCCAAATATGGTCGAGATATATTCTTTGTTTGGGGTGGTGACACCGCCGGTCAAGGATGGGGAATTAATCCTGATTTTGGTGGGATGAAAATTTACGAAACCATGCGCCAGCTTAAACCTGATTTTTTCATCCATTCTGGAGATAATGTTTATGTTGATGGCCCAATTCAAGCAGAAGTTATATTAGACGACGGCACAACTTGGAAAAATATTACTACACCAGAAAAATCCAAAGTCGCAGAAACATTAGCAGAATTTCGTGGTAATTATATCTACAATTTGCTTGACGATAATATTAAACGTTTCAACGCTGAAGTTCCCATTTTGGCACAGTGGGACGACCACGAAGTCACAAATAACTGGTATCCTGGAGAAGTTCTTTTAAGCGATAATCGCTATACAGTTAAAGATGTTAACTTGCTAGCCCAAAGAGGAAGGCAAGCATTTTTAGAATATATGCCTATTGGCTATGAAACAAACAATCCAGATAAAGCGAGAATTTACCGCTCCTTTAAGTATGGCCCATTATTAGATATTTTCATGCTCGATGAACGCACTTACCGAGGGCCAAATACTCCTAATAATCAATCGACACCAAGTAAAGAAACGCAATTTTTAAGCAGAACTCAAATACAGTGGTTAAAAAGACAATTACTATCATCAAAATCTACATGGAAAGTAATTGCTAGTGATATGCCTCTGGGATTGATAGTTAGAGATGGTAGCACAGATTTTGAAGCTTGGGCTAACGGAAACGGCCCAGCTTTAGGAAGAGAATTAGAACTTGCGGATTTACTACGATTTATTAAAAACAAAAATATCCAGAATGTTGTTTGGTTAACTGCTGATGTGCATTATGCAGCAGCCCATTATTACAACCCAGCAAAAGCGCAGTTTACTGACTTTAAACCTTTTTGGGAATTCGTCGCCGGCCCTTTGAACTCTGGTACATTTGGCCCTAACGAATTGGAAAATACTTTTGGCCCAGAATTGAAATTTCAAAGCCTTCCTCCAGGTACAAAAGCAAATCGTCCCCCAAGCGAAGGTTTGCAATTCTTTGGAGGAGTTAAAATTAATGCTAATACAAAAGTGATGACAGTTACATTGCGGAACTTAGCAGGAGAAACTGTTTACAAAGTAGATTTACAGCCGGAAAAATAAATATTCAGAAGAATTCAGGATTCAGAATTCAGGAATCAGAATAATAAATTCGGTTGCGATCTTCAGATCCCGGACTTATTAAATAAGTCCGGGATCTGACTTTTTACAAATGATTAAGTAATGCTATAAACCAGTCCTAAATCAGGAACTGCAATCTTAGATACAGTCAACAGTCAAGATTCATTAATATTAAGTAAGGGTGATAAAAGAAAAGTCAGCACTCGAAAACTTAGCTTGGTTAGATAAGCTTGTAAGATTAGTCAGGTTAGCAACAACGCTGATTGCTCCGCCATCGTCTAAGTCACTAGAATACACTACTCTTGAAATGCCAAGTGTAGATCCTTTTCGCTTTCTGCTTTACACCGAATGGGTAATGCTCACTTGTTGCGGTTCACTCGCTGTAATTGAAGCTCTGGAAAATCGAAGTATACCAGTTCAACACGTGCTGATCTTGGTTTTGCTTGGTTTGATGGGTTTGAGATTACCAAGCGGCCATTCCTGGATCAAAGTGTTATATACTGCGATCGCCATGATTTTGATTTTTAGCGGCACAGTATTGGGATATCTCCATATCTTACCCACGCTGTATTTAATTGTGGTGATTCGCAGTTGCTTTTTATTTAGTTCGCGTGGGCGCTTAATTGTGGCAGGTTTGTGCTTTATTCTTTTTTTGGTGCATCAATTACAGTATCTTCAAACCGTTGTCCAGATAGTGCCACCGGGACAACAACAGCGATTTTGGATGCATCAATTAGCTGAGATGCTGATGTTTGCATTGGGATTATTCTTGGTTTTGCAGTTGGTAAATATATTGCTAGTGGAGCAAAAAACGCGAAAACAACTCACTGTTGCCCACGAGCAACTGCAACAGTATGCTTTGCAAATAGAAGACCTCGCAGCTGTGCAAGAACGTAACCGCATCGCCCGCGAGATTCACGATTCTTTAGGTCATGCGCTGACAGCTCTCAACGTGCAAATCCAAACAGCAATTAGACTTTGGTCTGTTAACCCTGCCTCGGCTGAGTCCTTTTTGAGTCAAGCTCAACGGCTAGGCGAAATGGCGATGAAGGAGGTACGCCAATCTGTGAGGGCGTTGCGAGAAGATATACCAGACGAGCGACCATTAGAAGATGCGATCGCATCTTTGGTGGAAGATTTTCGTCAAGGCACGGGTTTGTCTCCCAGCACTAAAATCAACCTGGAAGTAATTGTACCACTGCCTGTGGTCAGAACCCTATACCGAATTGTTCAGGAAGCCTTGACTAATATTTGCAAATATGCACAAGCTACAGAAGTCAAAATTGAGATTGTTGCGACCAACGACAATATAAATCTGCGAGTCGAGGATAACGGTAGGGGATTCGATCTTAACGATAAAATTACTGGATTTGGAATCCAAGGAATGCAAGAACGAGTGGCGGTCTTAGAAGGTTACTTTCACTTGGAAACCGAGCCTGGGTCTGGTTGTAGGATAGCAGTTGAACTGCCATTGCGATCGCCAGACAGTTTAGACTGACACGGGGACAGAGGGACGCTGAGAATTTTTTGAACAAGTGATTAGGTGGACATGAGATGAGGAGTGTTTAACGGTAAGTAAATATATCTAAAAAATAATCCGAAATTCTACTCGTCGCATTGGTAGATTAAATAATGTTTACCTAAGTAAAGTCGCACTTCACATGATTCGCTTGTTACTGGTGGACGATCAAAGTTTAATCTGCCAAGGGCTGAAAGCCATGCTCACGCTGGAACCAGATTTGCAAGTGGTAGGAACTGCTGATAACGGTGAAACAGCCATTGAGCAGGTAGCTGCTTTACAACCCGATGTAGTATTGATGGATGTACGGATGCCTGTGATGGATGGCAGAGAAGCCACACGGATTATCTGTCAGCACTATCCAGAGACGAAAGTTTTAGTTTTAAGTACATTTGATGATGATAGGTATGTCGCTCAGTCCATTCGTGCGGGCGCGAGGGGCTATTTGCTCAAAGATATGCCTTCCCAAGAGTTGGCACAGGCGATTCGGTTTGTGCATTCGGGATATACTCAACTAGGGCCAGGGCTAATGGAAAAGCTCATGGCTAATGTCCCACCAGAGGCTGTTAAATCCAAGCCAGAAAAGAAAGAATTAAGTGAGTTAACCCCCCGCGAACGAGATGTGTTGCGCTTAATTGGCCAAGGTTTGACTAATCGTGAAATCGCTCAAGAACTTTACATTGCCGAAGGGACGGTGAAAACTCATGTGACTCACCTTTTAAGCCGCCTCAATTTGCGTAATAGATCGCAAATGGCGATTTATGCTAATTCTGTTTGTACATCTTAAATTTTTCTGGATAATTTATTAATAATGAAAAGCTTTTATTAGTGGCGTGGGCAAAGCCCGCCGCAGGCATCACATTAAAAGGGTAAACTTGAGCGTAGGCGTAGCCCGTCGTAGGCATCGTCATTAATAGGAGCTAAATTGAAGTAAGTACTGGATTGTTTAATTATTATGCTGGCAAGTTAAGGGTTAAATTTAAACGCAGAGGAGCGCAGAGTTTTTATATTGAGTCTGTCGAAATAGGAAAAGTAATTTTTAGCATTTTGGGAGTTGGTCATGCTTAAGCAACTCATTCTTGAGAATTGGAAAAGTTTTCGTTATGCGGAGCTTCCACTTGACCCGTTGACTGTTTTGATTGGGACAAATGCAAGTGGTAAGTCTAATGTAGTTGAAGCTTTGGAATTCTTACAAAGAATAGCACGAGGTGAGAATATTGAAGCGGCTTTAGCTGGAGATAAAATACTTTCATCTATTCGTGGTGGTGTAGAATGGGCTGCACTTAAACCAGAAAAAGAGTTTACATTAAAAGCGTTGGTTGCAGGCGAACATGAAAAAATTGATTACTTATATGTTATAAAAATTCAAACAATCCCTGAAACTAGAGTTATAGAAGAATATATCGAACCTCAAATATTAATTGAAAGTTTTTTAAATAATTATTTGAATAGAATCAACACTAAAAGTTGGTATTCTCCAACTAAAAGCGGATTAAAAGATCTGAATTCTCCTATTGATATAGATGAAATGGTAGCTTTTAAAAGCTATTTAGATAGAAACAATATTTCTACAGAAATATACATTGGAACTGAAGAATTTCAACACCTATACAAGGAATATATAACTTTAATTCAAAAAGTTAAAGAACATGTAATTTCTAGATTAGAAAATATATTAATTTTCAATCCTTTACCTTCAAAAATGCGTGATTACTCACGCCTGTCTGACACTTTTGAAAGTGATGCATCTAATATTGCGGGTGTGCTAGCAACATTGCCTGATGAACGGCAACGAGAAGTAGAATTAACGCTATCTACCTACGTAAAAGATTTACCAGAGGGTGATATTAAAAGAGTATGGGCAGAAAAAGTGGGCAGATTTAAAACTGATGCAATGCTGTACTGTGAAGAACAATGGAAACCTGGTCAAGATCCAACTACGATTGATGCTAGAACTATGTCAGATGGAACTTTACGTTTTTTAGCAATTATCACAGCATTACTCACAAGACCAGAAGGGAGTCAACTAGTAATTGAAGAAATAGATAATGGTCTTCATCCCTCACGTGCAGAATTACTAGTCAGAATACTACGCGAAATTGGCAGCAAAAGAAAAATTGATATTCTACTTACTACCCATAACCCAGCTTTGCTGGATGCTTTAGGCCCAGAGATAGTTCCTTTTGTGGTTGTTGCACACCGTGATAAAGAAACTGGAGAAAGCAAACTTACTCTTTTAGAAGATATTGATAATTTTTCTAAGCTGTTCGCATCATATTCTTTAGGCGATATGACAACTAAGGGTGCAATTGAAAGAAGCCTTTCTCGTAATGAATAGTTACTAATATGAGGAAGGTGCTACTCATCGATACATCGCTTTTATGCGTTTGGTTAGAAGTTCCAGGTAGAGAAACTGCTGGTAATAATGATTGGGATTATCAGCGTGTAAATCAGAAAATTGAGGCGGAAATTGCCAAATCAACAACGCTAGTACTTCCTTTAGCTGCTGTTATAGAAACAGGTAATCACATTGCACAGGCTAAAACAGCAAATTCAGAAAGCAAACGTATAGCAGCTCAAAAATTTGCCGAAATCATAACTTATGCAGCTGATGAAACCTCACCTTGGGCTAAGTTCCGCGAGCAAATTGTTCTTTGGGAAGAGAAAGAATTAAAAGAGTTAGCTGCTAAATTCCCCAATCAAGCTGTAGAAAAGACTTCTATGGGAGATGTTAGTATTGTCGTCTTGGGTTGGCACTATCACCAAAAAGGTTTCCATGTAGAGTTTCTGACTGATGATGACAAGCTAAAATCACAGGAACCACCGCCACCACAAGCATCTACGCGTCGAAGCAGTCGCAAAAAAGAGTAAAAAAACCTTGAGCGATCGCCCTTTGCTTCTAACATCACGTTATCATTGAATATTATGCAATTTGTCTCCATAGTTACTAGCAACTATGACATTCATAAAATATAGATAATTACCTAAACAGGAAAACCTCATGGAAGGTAAAAGATTTATCCATTCTATTCGATTAGAAAACTTTCTTTCCTATGGAAATGAAGGAGAAGAAATTCAACTGCAACCACTCAATGTGTTAATTGGTTCTAATGCATCTGGAAAGTCGAATTTAATAGAAGCTATTGGACTATTACAAGCAACGCCAGGTAATTTAACTGCTCCTATTCGGGAAGGAGGGGGTGTTAGAGAGTGGCTTTGGAAAGGTGCAACAGGTATCCCAACAGCTGAAATTGAAGCAGTTATAGATTACCCTCAAGGAATAATGCCTTTACGCTATAAACTAGGCTTCACAATGGTTAATCAAAGACTTGAAATTGTAGATGAAGCTATCGAAAATCAAAATGCAAACTATGACGGAGCAGAAGATGTATATTTTTTCTACCGATATCAAAATGGGCGTCCTGTTTTAAATGTTAGAACTACGCCAGAAGGTCAGGCGGGCACTTCTACAGGTAGAAGTTCCCGCCGTCTTCGTCAAGAAGAACTTAGTCCTAATCAATCTGTTTTATCTCAAAAAAAAGATTTAGATTCTTATCCAGAATTGACATATTTAGGTAATCAATTCTCTAAAATTCGTATTTATCGGGAATGGAATATAGGAAGATATACTCCTCCAAGAATGGCTCAGCCAGCTGATTTACCCAATGACTTTCTTGATGAAGATGCCAGAAATTTGGGTCACGTTTTAAATAACTTAGACTATCAAGGAGAAAAACCAAAGCTACTTAAGCAACTACAGAAGTTTTATGATGCAATAGATGACATTACAATTAGAGTTGAAAGTGCAACAGTGCAGGTATTTCTGCGCGAACAAAAACTAGGTTTAGCGGTTCCCGCAACTCGTCTGTCAGATGGTACACTTCGCTATTTGTGCTTACTAACTATACTATCCCATCCTAGTCCACCGCCTTTAGTATGCATCGAAGAACCAGAAGTAGGACTACATCCAGACATTCTCCCCACTATAGCTGAGTTGCTCATTCAAGCGTCTAAACGTACCCAGTTGGTTGTAACTACTCATTCTGATTCTTTAGTTTCTGGTTTAAGTGAATATCCCGAATCAGTAATAGTTTGTGAACGAGATCAAAAAGGTAGCCACCTCCACCGTCAGGAACCTAAGAGATTAGAAAAATGGTTAGAAAAGTATAGCCTTGGCGATCTCTGGCGGATGGGGCAAATTGGTGGAAATCGTTGGTAATGAACATATACATCTACATTGAGGGTGCTGGAGATGAAGATGATATTGAATTGCTACCTAGACAACGGCCAGGTTTTCGTAGCCGTATCATCAGTGGAAAAGAAACTACAACTGGATTACGCCCAGGTTTTAGAAAATTTTTTCAATCTATATATGATATTGCTGGTGAAAATATCAATATATTTCTCGTTATGTGTGGCTCACGGAGTGATGCTTATGAGAATTTTAAAATTGCTTTAGAGTCTCAACCAGAAGCTTTCAATGTTTTATTAATTGATGCTGAATCTTCAGTTGATTCAACTGTTACACCTTGGGAACATCTGAGAAATAGAACAGAAGATCACCCTTGGATTTTAGATGCAGTCAATTTTGAAGATGAACAGTGTCACCTGATGGTACAAACAATGGAAGCATGGTTTATTGCTGATATTGATGCTTTAAGAGAGTTTTATGGTGAACGATTCAGGGAAGATACAATCCTTCAAGGAATGGCACGCTATCATAGCGTAGAACAAATTTCTAAAGATACTCTCAGAGTATGGCTTAACGCAGCTACTCGCCGTACAGATAAGAAAAAATATCATAAAACAAGCCATGCCCCAAAACTATTGGAATTGCTTGATGTAGCTCAGGTTCGCCAAGCTTCGCCATACTGCGACCGCCTTTTCACTACACTAACTACAATCATGGGTGCATCAGCAAGCTAATATAACGAAGGGTAAAATATCCTTGAGCGATCGCCCTTTACCTCTAACATCGCGTTACCATCAGATATTGTGGCATTTCCGTGCGTAACTCGATAGCATCTATGACGGCCTCTCACTCTGAAACTCCATCTACCAAGCCTGATGCAAGTACTTTTATTTCTGACCATCGACAGGTAGACCGCAGTAAGCTAAGTCAAATGTACCTGCATTATGTCGAGACGAAGGATAAATATCCTCACGCGATGTTGCTGTATCGAGTGGGCGATTTCTTTGAATGCTATTTCCAAGATGCTGTCAAACTAGCGCAAGAATTAGAATTAGTCCTCACTAGCAAGCAGGCTGGGGAACAAGGACGGGTAGCTATGTCTGGCGTTCCGCATCACGCCTGGGAACGCTACGCAACGATGCTAGTGGAAAAAGGCTACGCAGTGGTAATTTGCGACCAAGTGGAAGATGCAGCAGAAGCTACTGGGAGACTGGTACGGCGGGAGGTAACGCGCGTCCTCACTCCTGGCACTTTGCTGGAAGAGGGAATGCTCAAATCAAGTCGCAATAATTACTTGGCAGCAGTAGTAATTGCCGCAAATCATTGGGGTTTAGCTTATGCAGACATCTCCACAGGAGAATTCCTCACCGCCCAAGGTAGCGATTTAGAACATCTGACACAAGAATTAATGCGCTTGCAACCTTCAGAGGTGCTGGTGCCGACAAATGCACCTGATTTAGGTAGCTTGCTGCGTCCGGGGGAAACTTCGCCACATTTACCGGAGTGTTTGCCGCCAGCATTTTGTTATAGTTTGCGATCGCAATTTCCATTTTCCCAAGGCGAAGCTAGACCTAGATTATTGCAGAAATTTAAAGTGCGATCGCTCGAAGGACTCGGTTGCGACCATCTTCCCCTCGCCGTTCGTGCGGCTGGCGGTCTTCTAGAATATCTGGAAGATACCCAAAAAGAAAACCCAGTCTCCCTACAAAGACTGCGTACTTACACTGTTACTGACTATTTAATTGTAGATAGTCAAACTCGCCGTAACCTAGAAATTACCCAAACTGTCCGCGATGGCACATATCACGGTTCCCTACTTTGGGCATTAGATAGAACGAGTACAGCGATGGGTGGACGGGCTTTGCGGCGGTGGTTATTACAACCATTAATCGATATTAAAGGCATTCGGGCGCGACAAGATACCATCGAAGAATTGATGGAAAATACACCCCTACGTCAGGATTTGCGACAGTTGTTACGGCAAATTTATGACTTGGAACGGCTAACGGGAAGGGCGGGTTCTGGTACTGCTAACGCTAGAGATTTAGCAGCTTTGGCAGATTCACTTTCACGCTTACCGGAATTATCCCACTTAGTTACTGATGCGCGATCGCCATTCTTGAAAGCTTTACAAAAAGTACCGTCAATTTTGGAAGAATTGGCACAAAAATTACACGCCCATCTTGTAGAGTCGCCACCAATACACATCAAAGAAGGCGGATTGATTCGTCCTGGCGTGAATTCTCTGTTAGATGACAGGAAAGCAACTGTAGAAGCAGACCAGCAATGGATTGCTAATTTGGAAGTTGACGAAAGAGCAAAGACAGGAATTCCCACATTAAAGGTAGGATTTAACAAAACCTTTGGTTACTATATCAGTATTTCCCGCGCCAAAGCCGACCAAGTACCCGCCAATTATATCCGCAAGCAAACCCTGACCAACGAGGAACGCTACATCACCCCAGATTTGAAGGAACGGGAAGCGCGAATTCTCACGGCACGGGATGATTTAAATCAATTGGAATATGAGATTTTTACGGCGTTGCGGGAAGAAGTAGCAGAACAAGCGGAAGTAATTCGCAATCTTTCCCGTGCAGTAGCGGCCGCAGATGTGTTGTGTGGTTTAGCTGAATTGGCGGTACAGCAAGGTTACTGTCGTCCAGAAATGTTACCAGGAAGAGAAATTAACATTGTTGATGGTCGTCATCCCGTGGTGGAACAGTCTTTACCTGCGGGGTTCTTCGTGCCGAATTCGACACAATTGGGAGGGGAAGAAGACGCGGAGAGTGAAAATTTCCCCGCGTCCCCGCGTCAGAGTGTCCCCGCGTCCTCTTCACCCACTCCCGATTTGATTATCCTCACCGGCCCAAACGCCAGCGGGAAAAGTTGTTATTTGCGTCAAGTGGGATTGATTCAGTTAATGGCGCAAATTGGGAGTTTTGTACCAGCTAGATTTGCTAGGTTGGGAATATGCGATCGCATTTTCACCCGTGTCGGTGCAGTAGATGATTTAGCAACTGGTCAATCGACATTTATGGTGGAAATGAATGAAACCGCAAATATTCTCAATCATGCCACATCTCGGTCATTAGTTTTATTAGATGAAATTGGCCGAGGAACGGCAACATTTGATGGTCTTTCTATAGCTTGGGCGGTGGCAGAATATATCGCAGTGGAAATTCGGGCGCGAACGATTTTTGCCACTCACTACCATGAGTTAAATGAACTAGCTAGCATTTTACCGAATGTGGCTAACTATCAAGTGACAGTGAAAGAATTACCCGACCAAATTATCTTTTTGCACCAAGTTCAACCAGGAGGCGCAGATAAATCTTACGGAATTGAAGCGGGAAGATTGGCGGGTTTACCAGCGGTAGTGATTCAACGAGCAAAACAAGTAATGGGACAAATTGAAAAACATAGTAAGATTGCGATGGGTTTGCAAAATTTGGATGTGGATTGAGTACTGATTTGTCCGCCTGACAAAATAATTAAATAGCATTTTGCCATCGCCTGACAATATCTGATATCTGTACAAGAATAGCGATCGGTTATCAAAATGACTTGCATTGAGCAATGCAATACGAGATGCTATTATAAGCACCTCGTAAAAGATATCGCCCAGAGATGGCACGCTAATTCCGATTAGGCAACAATTACAAAATTGGGCGTTGCATAATAGAGGGATGAATTGAGGTGAGCTACTGTGCAATGTCCATACTGCGACTCTACTGAAATTAGAAAAAATGGTAAACGAAGAGGTAAACAAAATCACATTTGTGTCAATTGTGGTCGTCAATTTATCGATGTTTACAGTCCACCAAAAGGGTACTCAAATGAAATCAAGCAAGAATGTTTAAGGTCATACGTCAATGGCATGGGATTTCGCGCAATTGAGCGAGATAAAGGAGTTCACCACACAACCATAATTTATTGGTTAAAACAAATAGGTTCTCAACTCCCTGACGTACCGCATAGCAACGACTTACCATCCGTTGGAGAATTAGATGAACTAGAAACCTTTATCGGTGCAAAAAAAACAAAGTTTGGTTGTGGACGGCAGTAAATCACTTTCATGAGGGTATCTTAGCTTGGGTCATCGGCGATCGCAGTTCAGAAACATTTAAATTCTTGTGGGACATTGTTTCCTGTTGGCAATGTTACTTCTACGTCACAGACGGTTGGAAAGTTTATTCTTGCTTTATTGACCCAGGAGACCATATCGTGAGCAAAACCTATATGACTCGGGTCGAGGGCGAAAATACCCGCTTGCGCCATTACCTAGCAAGACTACACCGAAAAACACTCTGCTATTCTAAATCCGTGGTTATGCTTAAACATTCAATTCGATTGTTACTTCATTATTTAAAGTATAGAGAAATACTTGTGTTTGCATGATTCATCCCGCATTTATGCAACGCCAAAGATTTTTATACCCTTTTTGCGGGTAACTAACTATAAATGTCTATCTTCAAAAGACAGAACACTTAAATAACCGAGCAATAACCATATATTAACGTATTTACTTAGATGTCTTTGTTTACAAGACACATCTTTGCATAGTCTTTACATTAGCCATCAGTAATAATCGCATCTTCATATATCTTCAGTACCTTCTATTGTGTGGGGTACTTGGGTAAATGCCATCGCTAATGCTGCGATCGCCTTTACTCCATCTTCCAACTGTTGGTAAGTTAGAGACTGAGTTTCTATTTCACCATCTTGAAGAAAAATGTAAGCTTCCTGATGCGGCTGGTTTTTCACTCGTTGGTGTAGCAAATATATTCAGTGTTCATGAGATTTAGTTTGCAAGTTTACCATCGCGATCGTCACTTTAACAGCTGGGTGTCAACAAAAAATAAAACAGGAGTCAGAGTTTGGTCAGAATTCAGAATTATTTATAGTAGGGAACGCAGAACAGGGAACATGAAACAGATTTGAAAGTCTATTAGTGTCAGAGTTTTACAAACGGGTTATGTTTTAAACTATGGTTAAACTGCTATAAAAATCAATATGCTATGGCTTCGGAGTTTTATTGGCATTATTAACCTTAAGTTTTAAAACCTGATTAATTCTGACTTGTGTATTCTGGATTTGCAATTATTAGCAATTTAAAATTTCTTCACAAAGCTACTTTAACCTAACTACAAAGTAGCACAGATAAAGTTTTATCACTCTCAAGTTTAAGCTAACGTATTATACAAGCAATAATAATGTATTACGAATGGACATGGATATTATGAAACATAAATTTTGGGCAAGTTGTATGCTTGCTGCTTTAGCATTTCTGCCCTTAGAACCTCTTAGCATGACTCAGGTTTTAGCAACAGAGTCAGTTTACCAACTGGCACAAAACAGAGCTGCTTATACCCAATATATGCAGCGTGGTTATAGCGAAACCAAACGAAGAAATTATCGAAAAGCTTTAGGATATTTTCAACAAGCAGAACGCCTACGTCCTGGAGATAGATATGCTACTGCGGCAATTAGAAATGTTAGAAGTTATATTCAACGTGGCAGTGCTAGAAATCGTATTGCTTTTGTTCCAGGTAAACCCGGTAGAGTCAGGTCAGCAGGAACGCGAGGAAGTTGCGTTGAAATTGGACAATCTATCATTCCTCTAACACCAACAGATAAAGAAGCTCAACGAACTACAGCAGAACATCCTACATTCTATTTCTATATTCCTCAAACTTCTACAAAACCAGAAGCACTAGAATTTGTTTTGCAGGATGATAATAGCATTGACCCATTGTATAAAGAAACTTTCAAGTCTGTTGGACAGAATGGTATTGTGAGTGTAACTGTACCTGCTAATAAATCATCTCTACAAATTGGCAAAGAATATAGTTGGACTTTTTCAATGATTTGCGATCTTGCTAACCGCGATAAAGATTCGTATACAGAAGGTAAAATAGTGCGATCGCAGGATGAAAATCTATCCCTACAACTCAAAGAACCAAATACAGATTTGGATCGTGCAGTTTTATTTGCCACAGCTGGATTTTGGGAAGACTCTTTAAGAACTTTAGCTAATTTACGCCGCCAGCGTCCTAACGATCCTGAAGTTCAGAAATACTGGGAAGATTTGTTAAATTCTGTAGACATTAAAGATGTTGTAAATAAACCTTTATTGCCTTGTTGTACTGCCCAGAGATAAATTAACAATTACTTAAAAACCCGGTTTTGATGTAAAAGCCGGGTTTTTTAACCTTCAATTTGCGATCAATATTATGTAAGCTAGACAGTCTAAGAAATGGCATAAGTCAGTGTAGACAAATCTTTTGGGTAATGTACAGTAACTAATTAAACGTCGTCGTGACAAATTACTGTCTTTGATATCACTCGACACAAATAAAAAGTCACTGTACAGTATTCCTCTAAGGTATTAAACCTAACTCTTGGAACAATTTAAGTAGGGTCATAAGAAAGGATACAGCAGTAGTTATATATTTTACATTTCTAATTAACTTTCGATAGCTGCCCCTGAATATTTTATTTTTAACTTTTTCTGACTCTCTTGAATTATCATCATCAGAACGTTTTGCTAAAATAGGAGCGTAGGTGATTTTTGCAAAAGCCTTAGGTATTTTTCTTTCCATATTTAAAACTCCCTGAATTTGTTGTTTATATCCTTCTTTTAGTACTAATGAAGGAAAAGAAAACGAAAACAAAAGAGACTGTTTTTGAGGCTAGTACAGCAGTAGAAATTTACTGTATAAATATCCACAGTTAGATTAATTAATGTATAAAGGAATACATTTTTTAGAAAGAATGGAAGCTCTACTTCATGCTAAATTCCTACTCATCAACGTAGCTATATATTTACATAAATAATTTTGTTCAATACTTATAAAATTTATACGTATATTTACCATGTGTAATAGGTTAAGAAAATTGCGGTTTTGTTAAATGGATATTTGGCATAGGCGATAAATCCCGATTGTGCAGAGTTCATATTTTTCATATATTTTCCATATTGACAATTCATAATCAGAATTTTATTCTAAGTAAAATGTCTATTATGTAAGTAAAAATATGGAAATTAAAGAAATTTTAAAATTTATCAAAGAGCAAGTTGTCGAGAAAACAAGAAAACCTCTCACATTTGCTGAAGAAGAACTTATTTATCAATGTTGGAAGGAAAACAAACCTTACGAGGAACTAGAAGATCCTTTTTGTGGTCATACTATTGGTTTTATTAAAACACAAATTGCTCCTAAGTTATGGGATCGTTTAACGCAGGTAACTGGGCGAAAAGTCACAAAACGTAATTTTAGAAGTGTCTTAGAAAAAGCTTATGAAGAATATTTAAAAATTGATGTAGTAGGTCAAATTATTCGAGAGCGTTATCAAATTAACCAGGTCATCAATAAAGGAGATTTTAGTAAAATTTACTTAGCAGAGGATTTGGATCTTAAGAATAAACTTTGTATTGTTAAGCAAATCATTCGCAAAAAAGATGAGCGAGTAACTAAGAAAAATTTTGATACAGAAGTAAGCTTTCTTTATCAATTGGGTTGGCATAGTCAAATTCCAGGTTATCTCTCTCACTTTGAGGATGGAGAAAGCTTCTATTTAGTTTACGAATACGTGGAAGGTGAAGCTCTCAGCCAAAAATTGCCTGAAGAGGAGTCAGGTAGTCTTTGGGAAGAGAACTCAGTAATTAACTTGTTGCTTAATGTTCTTAATGTCTTAGAGTTTGTACATAAAAGAGGTGTTATTCATCGAGACATTAGACCGAGTAATTTAATCGAAAGTCCTAATGGCAAAATCTACCTAATTAACTTTGGTTTGCTCAAGGAGTTAGGAGCGTTACAGACACGCACTTTTACAGGAACTTTAGGATATAGTGCGCCTGAGCAAAGCCAAGGTATTCCTAAATATTGTAGCGATATTTATGCTGTAGCAATGCTTGGTATTCAAGCACTAACAGGAGTTCCACCTAAAGAATTTAAAGTAAATTACGAGACTGGAGAAATCATCTGGCACAAACAAGTTAAAACTAGTCAAGAGTTAACACATATCCTCAACAAGATGGCGCGTCCAAATTGGAAAGAACGTTACCAATCTGCAACAGAAGTATTACAAGACTTGAAAAAATTACGTAGTAATTAAGTTTTAACTAAAATTTGAACTTATTAAACGAACGGAATGAATTTATAAGGAGATAGCAGTTTATGTCTTTAGAGAAAAATACACTGGTTGGTGGGCGGTATAGAATTATTGAAAAATTGGGTGAGGGTGGCTTTGGCGAAACATATAAAGCTGAAGATACCTATAGAATGGGGGAAACAGTTGTAGTTAAACGACTCAAAATTGAATCATTCTCTAGGGAGGATTTGACAACAGCTAAAGAGCTATTTGAAAGCGAAGCAAAAAGTCTTAAGCAATTAGGTTCGCATCCCCAGATTCCAAAATTAGAAGCCTACTTTGAAGAGAAGACTGATTTTTACTTAGTAATGGAATACATTGCTGAAAAAAATTTGAGTGAGCAAGAACTTAAACAAGGCAGTCAACTTGAAGAGGGAGAAGTTATCAATTTATTGAAAAGTATTCTAAAAATTCTTCAAGTTATTCATAGCAAAAACTTGATTCATCGAGATATTAAACCGAATAATCTTATTCGCAGAAGCATTGACCAACAAATTGTCTTAATTGATTTTGGTTGTGTCACAAATGATTTAAACATTCAAAATCAAAATCAAGCAAATGGTAAAAGAACACTTACTGTAAGTTTTTATGCAGCTCCCGAACAATGTTATGGACAAGCATATCCTTGTAGTGATATTTATGCAGTAGGAATGATAGGTATTCAAGCTCTAACGGGAAGACTACCTAACGAGTTGCCTAGAGATCAAATAACAGATGAAATTCTTTGGAAACATTTGACAAAAGCTTCTAAGAGGTTAAAAAAAGTTCTCAAAAAAATGATTTGTTATGATGTTTATAACCGCTATAAAACAGTGAATGAAGTATTGAAGGATCTTGATAAGATTGGAAAACCTCGATCTGTTGCTAAACTTGTTCATTCTATAAAGAATCTAATCGCTCAAATAAAAAAGCGTAAGGTTAATAATTTTTGGACAACAATAGCCGTTGTAGGTATAATTATAATATTTTCTTTCCTTCTCAAAGGAAATACAAACAATTTGAATTTACTCTTTGGAGACACTAGAATTAAGAAGATTTTTCCTCCGCCAAATGTGATGGAAGTAGCAATTAACGCAGAAGTTAGAATAGCTGGTTCTGTTGCTATGATAGCTAAGAATAACGATTTGAAAAATGACTTTGAAAAAGATAAATTTCCTGCTAAAATAAATGTAGATTTAAGTCTTTATAATGATAAAAAGAATAGAAGTTCTGACAACGGAATACACTTGCTTTGTAAAGAAGAGATAGAGATTGCTGCCTCATCACGACCTTTAAAATATGGAGAAAAATGTCCTACTAATGGGAAAAGAATATTTGCAGTACAAGTAGGAACAGATTATCTATCCGTTTATGTGCGTCGTAATAATCCAGTAGATAATTTGGAAAAATCTCAAATTAAGAAGATAGCTCAATGTGAAACTACCGAATGGTCTGTTTTAGTTCGTAATTGGCCTGATAAAAATCAAAAAAATATTCAGTTTTTAAATCGCCCCCCTGAAAGTGGCACACATGATGTATTTAAGAATAAATTCTTAGATAATCAACCTTTTTGTTCAAAAGAGAATCCTAATTATTCTACAATGATTATAGAAATTCCTGATGAGTACACTCAGAGTAGTCAGAATTTGACAGTTAATCAAATTGCGTATGGTAGCTATGGTAATACGGCTTTTTCTCAACTTAAAAGATTGTCAATTGATGGAATAAAGCCAGGAAAAAAAAATTACCTGTATACAAGACCACTATTTTATGTATATGTGGCAGAGGAAGACGGGAAGCCAGAATCTCTAGTAGTTCAACAGTTTTTAGGGTTTCTTCTAAATGAAAAATGACTGTAATTTGAGTGCAGCAATCGGTGTCTATGGGATGAATTGACTGTGGTAGCAGGTTAAATTCAGGAATAGGCGATCTGAGCGCTAAACTAGAAATTGAGCAACTATATAAATTTTCTTCAGGATGGCAATATGGCTTTCAGTAGTTACAAAACTATCGGTGAAGTTCTTAAAGCATTTCAAACTACTTATACTGAATCAAATTTGATCAAAGAAGCTGAATTCAATATTCCTGATTACTTCCGAGAAGACTTAGAAATAGTAATGCGTGAAGGAGTAGTGGATAATTCCGAGTTTGCTATTTGCGAAAATTTGATTTACCCAGTTTTGAAGGAAGTTTGGAAGAAATACAGTAGCAAGTTTACTTTATGGAGCCATCAATCATTAAATTATGACGAAAAATTATCCGTATTTCCTGAATATATTTTGGCTCAACGTTCTGCTTTAGGTAAAGTTGTATTTGACAAGCCATACTTCATTTTAGTAGAAGCAAAGCAAGATAATTTTGACGCTGGGTGGGCACAATGTCTGGCAGAAATGATTGCTGCACAGAGATTAAATGATGAATTGACAATCACTATCTTTGGTATTGTTTGTAATGGCGATCGCTGGCAATTTGCCAAGCTCAACGCTCAAGTATTTACTAGAAATATCACATTTTACTCTATTCAAGAGTTAGATAAACTATTTGCGGCTGTCAATTATTTATTTCAACAGTGTGAATTCCAGCTAAATAATCTGGTTGCTGCTTAAAAATTTGGGGAGTATGGGAAGGGTAGGAAGTTTTTTTACAATCTCTCCTATCTCTCCACCTCCCTAACAATGAAACTATGCTGCAACTAATTCTGTGATTTTCGCACGAGCTTTTGCGATGGATTCAGCCAAACTTGTACCGCCTAACTCGTCATTTTCAACATGGATAAAGCTGATATCGGTGATGCCTATAAAACCAAAAACCGTTCTTAAATAAGGGTCTTGATGATTCATCGTTCCGTAGCGTTCGCCAGGTTCAAAACCAGAAGCGCCACGTGCGATAATAATCCACATTTTTTTATTCAATACCAGAGGCTTGTAAGGGTTCTCAGTATCCTCTGGTTCATAGGCAACAGTTCGTCCGATCCGCACAATTTGATCGATATACGCCTTGAGCGTGCTGGGAATGCTGAAATTGTACATGGGAACGCCAACGACGTAGAAATCAGCAGCTAAAAATTCATCCACTAGCAAATCGCTGATGTGAATGGCCTCTTTTAATTGAGGCGTGTGTTGTTCTGGCGGTGTAAAAGCAGCAGCAATCCAGGGTTCATCTACATGGGGAACTGGATTTCGTCCAATATCTCGGTAGGTAATGGTATCAGTTGGATGAGACTGTTTCCAAGCTGCAACGAATTCTTTTGTAAGTCTGCGAGAGTGCGAACGCTCACCACGAGGACTAGAATCAATATGCAATAGATGTGTCATAGTTCTTTTTGCTCAGTGACAATTCCAGCTTAGATAAATCACCCATACCCAACTATCTGATTTTTGTGCAATTATCAAAATCTTGCTGTCGATTTTCAGATTATTTATAACGTAGAGACTGAGGAAATAGAGCAATGGATAAATTAAATGAATAGCGGAAAAAAGTTAAAGAAATATTAAATAAATATCTCCAGTATAAACCGAGCTATGGTGATGTTGAAGTCGAACAGATTTTTGATACTGAACATGACCATTACCAAATTATTAGTCTCGGATGGAATAATCAAAAGCGAATTTATGGGACAATAATGCATCTTGATATCAAAAATGAGAAAATCTGGATTCAACAAAATACAACTGAAGTTGATATTGCTTTAGAAGTGATGGAAATGGGTGTGCCCAAACAAGATATTGTTATTGGCTTTCATACGCCAAAAATGTGTAAATTGTCAGGATTTGCTGTAGAGTAAAATTAATTATCTAGCGGAGTAATTATAATATTTGCTAAATTAAAACCTACAACAAATTGGGAAATTTATTAATAAAAATTAAACCTAATAATTTTTGATGCATTTAACATAAAATAGTAAAATGGCTAAATTAATATAATAGGTTTAGCTAAGAAAATTATAAAGATAGATTCTTTGTTTTTATCGTGAAAATTCCAACTGGCTGTCAGACTCAAACAACCTGCTTGCCTATCCTGTCTAGCAAAAATCAGGGTTGGGAAAATATTCTGGTTGAGGAATTCCAACACCCCGCAGGTGAAGGAAGAAGTTATTACAGCGATGAACATGCAATTTGTCTGTCTCTTGCACCCCGTCCAGTGCCCTTATTGCAAATCCAGGGAGGCAAAACTTATACAGGGCTGTACGGGAAAGGTGACATTTCCATAACCCCTGCAAAAACGCCATTTTTTGCCCGTTGGGATCTAGAAGACCATTACTTGCAAATTCGCATTGCATCTGCTTTCATCCAGAGTGTTGCTAGAGAAACCATTGACACAAATCCCGAAGGGCTAGAATTAGTCAGAGAATTCCGGACTCGCGATCGCCACATTGAGTCCATCGCTATGATGCTCTTGTCTGAGCTAAAACAAGAAAATTTAGGGGAAAGGCTTTACATTGAATCACTAGCAAATGTCTTAGCAGTGCATTTGCTCAGACAATATTCTGCTATCAAACCCCGGCTTGCTGTTTATAACGGTGGTTTACCTGAGCGCCAACTACTTCAAGTCTTAGAGTATATTGACGCACATCTGCATCAAGACATCAAGCTTGCAGATTTAGCCCAATTGCTAAGCATGAGTCAGTTTCATTTCAGTCATCTGTTTAAACAAGCTATGGGTATTGCTCCCTACCAATATCTGCTTGGGCAACGAATCGAACGCGCAAAGCAGTTGTTGAAAAAAAGCGATCGCTCGATTATCGAAATTGCTTTAGTGTGCGGCTTCAACAGCCACAGCCATTTGAGTAAACAGTTTCGGCAAATCACAGGTATGACACCCAAAGCCTACAGGCAAAACTAGGGTTCATCGCATTAATTCTGAGAGGCTAAGATCATGTCCGCTTGATTACTTATTAAACCCGAAGAACCCCACCCCTTAATCCCCTCCCCGCAAGCTCTTAGGGGAGACGAAGCGCAGCTTTGGCGGGGTGGGGTGCAATGACTGTGGGAATTATAACTAATTAGGCGGACATGATATAACCTCTCAGAACTATAGACTACTAGACTATGGCAAGCTGGATTAACAGCTTTTACAACATAATCAAACCTAAGCGGACACCAGCAGTCACCGCCTCAGTACGGGTAGAAACACCAAGCTTTTGAAAAATTGATGAAACATGGAATTTCACCGTATGTTCGGAAATTTGTAGGCGTTTGGCGATCGCTTTATTCCCCAGCCCATAACCCAGCATTCCTAAAACCTCCATTTCCCTTGGTGTCAAAGTTTGCACGGGGTTAGGTAGCACTTTTTCCCGCATCGGCAGCAGTTCCAAAACATCAGGGTGCAGCACTACCAAACCAGAAGCCACTGCCTCAACACCTGCAATAATTTCCGCCTCTGTGCTGGTACTAGATAATATACCTTGAACACCTAAACGGAATGCTGTTTCTAGGTCAATACCATCAATATCCTCAGCGATCGCTATAATTTGCTGTTCTTGAATTAACTGTAATTTTGACCACATTGGTTCTGGGTTACTACCTAAATCGAGCAAAATTACATCCGGTTGTAATTGCTCAATTTCTTTCGACACCACATCCAAGTCAGATGCACTGGCCACCACTGTCAGTTGCGGATTGCTACTTACTACCGCTGATAAACCTGCCCGTACCACGGAAGAAGCAGCAACCACAATCACCCGAATCATGTAGCCTCCACAGCAGTTTGTCCGGTGATATAAACTACCAATTGCCGACCATTTCGCAGGAGTTGTAATGAGATAGACTTGTCACTTTGATGCAGATATCTAGCCAAGTCATCAGGTTGAGTAAAAGTCCGGCCAGAAACTCCAACTAATACATCACCAATTTGTAACCCCACATTTTTCGCTACACTGCCAGGAAGTATTGATAACACTAGTAAACCTAGAGTACGTCTATGTAAGACCACTGGTTGCAGTGTTACTCCTAATTGCAAACGATGACTACTGTGTAAAAGGCGGTTAACAGTGTTGCTGGGAATCGCCACACCCAAATTATTGACAATCATCGTGTTAATACCAACCACTCGGCCAAGACAGTCAGCCAACGGGCCGCCAGAATTACCAGGATACAGCTGTAAATCTGCCATTACAGTGCGTGGATGATTAGTGTGAACAATGCCCATTGTGACTGCACCAGTATCAGCTAAAGGATTTCCCACCGCCAAGACTAGTTCCCCAACTCGTAACTTATCGGAATCACCGATAGTTGCAGTATTTAAATCCGTGGCGTTAATTTTTAGTGCTGCTAAATCCTGCTGGGGGTCAAAGTGCGATCGCACTGCTGCAAATACCCTACCATCCGATAATTCCACAGTTGCCCGGTTGCTAGTTGCTACATGGGCATTGGTAATAATCAGCCCGTCAGCTTGCCAGATAACACCAGAACCGACTGCTGTACCGCTGGTTTTAACTTTGACTGTGCTTTGACGGAGTTTAGTGGCTATTGCTGAAAGTTCATCATTGAATTGGGTAATCATAATTGCTTTAAATCTGCGGTAATTATTTAATTAGCAGGGCGTTCGCCAATCAGGATGTCTAAATTAACTAATGCGCCACCTCGAACAAGCTGCACGTTGATGAGTTTACCAATGCGATCGCTATTATTTAGTAGTCCCAGCACATCATCTGTATCACTCACGGCAATACCATCAAATGTGACTAACACATCCCCCAGCAACAAACCAGCATTATCAGCAGGGCCAGAGGGTTCGACATTAACAACAATTACCCCCGTTGCTGTAGGTAAATTTAAGGCAGTTTTCAGGTTGCTAGGCAAGCGTACAGGCTGCATTCCCACACCCAAATAGCCTCGTGAAATATGCCCTTTAGTCAGTAATTGATTAACCACGCGATCGATTGTAGCCGCAGGGATAGTTAAAACTGTACCGCGTCGCCCTGATGTATTCATCCCAACTATATAACCAGCCGCGTCTACCAAAGGGCCGCCTGCAAAACCAGGATAAAACGTGATATCCGGGCGGATAAATTGGTCAATATTACCACCACTCATACTCCGCCACGCACCAGTAACTACACTTACTGCTCCCATTGCTGCCCGTAAGTCACCTTGGCTACCCCTTGCCAGTCCCAGTACCAAATGGCCGACTTTGAGATTTGTCGCATCGCCAATTTGTACCACAGGAAGTTGATGATTTTGCAATTGAAATACAGCTATATCAGTGCTAGGGTCATGGCCGAGGAAAGAAACTGGTCGGGTCACTCCATCTGATAGAGTGATGGTGATTTCTTCATAACGCCCAAGTGACTCATCCGAAGTAATAATAATACCGTTGCGCCAATGAATCCCGCTTGGGGAAATGCGTTTACCAGCGTTGACAGCAACTACAGCACTCCCGGCTTGTTCTACTGTATCGGCTAAACTGTTAGACAGTTCCAGCAATGAAGACATAAAGTTCTCCAGCAATATTTTGTGATGCTTCTATCGTGCCGTTTTATATTTACAGGTAGCATCGGAAAAATGGAGAGAATTCTACCTAGCAAAATGGCTAGTAGTGTTTAGTTTTGCTTGGTTCATGACTTCAAAGGGCTAGTAAAGGCACGGCAATGCTCTCTACCAACGTATTTGTATCATAGTTCGAGTTCAAGAGTACCAATAGTCAGCAAACCCGACATAGGCAATACTCAGGATTAGGAATGCGATCGCCAGTTTATGATTGTTTGATTCAAACTGAATGCAGATGTAAAACAAAACAATTATTTACCGTACATACACTGACTGCTATTTCTAGCAGTTATTAGTCAGAACTGATTAGCTGTTTTGGTGTCTCAGCAATTTTACTGTATTCATAATTTAGTTTGAAAAATTCAATAAATAATCTCGTAATTCTACTATGTTTATCCTGATAAATCGTAGTAACTTTATAAATGTAACAGATTGATTGAAGGAAATTTCTATGATGAACTTATCAGCAAAAGCTCAATCGAATAACAAATTATTCAATCAGCTACGATATCAGCTTGAAGCTGTAGAAATACATAATGATAAACTTGCTAGACTTTTGTGTAAACTCATCCCCTCTCATTGCCCATTTGAGAGAACTGTGACATTTTTGGGACGGATACTTTTTCGCATTCCACCTTTGTGCAAGTTAAACCCTCTTTATGAAGAAATAATTGGTCTTCGTTTTAAATGTTTGACGTTTTTAGCAGATGAATGTGGTGAAGATGTGACAAAGTACTGTTAAATATAAAAGTACTGTTAAATATATAGGAATCCGATTTGATTACTGAAATTATTTGCGTAGATAGGCACTCTTGCAAAAGGCAACAGGTTCAGCAGTGCGCCCTTGCAGTTTGGCGACTTCTTCGCGTAGCGTCTTTGAAAGGAGAAGCAACTGCACCAATCCGAAGGAAGGGCAGCAGGATTCTAGAAGATTAAGTGTATTGAGTTTTTTTCACGCAATCAAATATGAGTCCCATAGCGTTACTATTTGAGTTATGAACTTATTTGTGGAGGAAGGCAATAGTCAATAAATTCTGTTTTCAACGGATTTAGGATTGCTATATTTAATTTATTAACGAATATCGTTGTCAATTTCCAAGGGTTCAAAACCTATAGAAACAGTATGAACACGACCATTAGCAATAAGCTTGGCAAAAATCTGGATTAAGAAATATTAGTACTGAATGTCCTTCTTAGTACTCTTTTTTAGGTGAATGTATTGCTAAATCTGATGAGCATTTTTGTAATTCTGAATAACCGCAAGCAGCAACTACGTTTACTTGTTATTGTCATAAGTATTGTAGTTATTCTTATTCTTCACTATTCACCTACTTCTAGTCAAATCGTAACGCGAGACAAGTTTTTATGGCCTTTTTCATCTAGATCGCCTTGGAATATGCCTATTGGTTCAAATGCACGTTACATCAGGGCAAATATTGAGAAAGCACAGAATATTAGCATCGATAAAGAGTACTTTTACAAGATTAATTTTAACCATCCATTACGTCCGGTTTATGCTCCTGGTACTTGGGGTCAAGGACGCTGTACAGGTACTCAATCAATGAATATTTATTTACCGATACCAGATACATTGATTATTCCAGATGCTACAACATATCCATACCACACACCTAACAATGCTTCAGCTTTTTTGATGCCAGATGGTAAAACTTTAGTGCAGCTTGAACCTTTGACTCGTTGTCAAAAAGGAGGTTCAATCTATGGTTGGCGTTACTATCCTGATATAAATATTTATGGAGAGGGAATAGGCGGGGCACATTTTGGTTCTGGTCTTTCTTCTATTGGTGGTTCTATTCGCAAAGGTGAACTTACCAACAATCAACCCATCCGCCATGCACTGAAAGTTCTGCTGTGGGCTAAAAAATATCTTTACTACACAAATTATATTCCTGGGTATCGTTGGCCGGCAAATCGCGCTGATAATTATGCAGCTCAAGTTTATGGTGGTAAAAACCCTGCCCTTGTGCAAGGAACTTTGTTAGCCATTCCGCCAAAAGTAAGGACATATACTCTCAAGTTGCAAACACCCGCAGCTAAAAAAATCTTTCATGCGCTACAAGATTATGGTGCTTATATAGTTGATGATTCGGGATGGGACTCTCATGATATTGCAGTTGAGCAAGGAGTTAACGAAGAGTTTCGTCAAATCTATGGCTACGATTTGAAGGATAAAAATGGCAGGTTCTATGAGGACTTGATGAGATTATTTCAAGCACTTTATATTGTTGATAATAACAGTCCAAATAGCGTTGGTGGTGGTGGTATTCCGCGTGTAGCTCTGGCTCCACCTATTGCTAACTAATATCAATGTCGGGCGATCGCTCTGTAATGAATCAACAAACTATGCTAATAAGAGCAGGGCGATTAACAGTGATATTATGAATGAAAAGTGCCGATATTTATCGATTAGCTATGAATGATTGTTCGCTAATAGTTGATAACAGTAGTGGCGGGCGCAGGCAAAGATAAGCAAGAGAACCGAGTAAGGGAAGAAACACTACTGCTAAAAATACCTGGGCATTAGGGAAACGGCGACGAGCCATATCATCTCCAACAACAGTAGGAAATAAAACATAAAATAGGCAAAATGCCAAGCTCATGCCATTGATAAAGCGATCGCTTTGGAACTGCTGCACGTAATCTCCCCAATCACCGAAGGCAAAACCATAGACAAGCAAGACAACTGTACTTAAAGTCAAGATAATACCGTAAAACCGAGAATCCAGCAGATTCAGAAAAGCATCTTTTTGTCCAGAAAATTGTTGATTTGGTTCGCGCAAAGCCAAATATGGCAAAAGGCCAAGTACACCTGAACCCACTGATGCGATGGCAAAAGGCCAAAAACGAATTGATTGCATCCTGCCATCAATGAACAATAAACTGCTGTAAATTAATAGCCAAATACCCACTAGAGAAAATAAAGACAGGATAATTGGATTAATAGCAGCCCACTGAAGAGTAAATATATTTTTTAACAGTGTTAGTGTTTCATCTAAGTGCAAAGGCGGTGCTAAGAATAAAATATAAGCGATAAATCCAGCCCACAGTAACCACAATACAAGTTTAAAATTCATAATCTTCATTTGGTTGCATAAAATTATTTCCCAGGCACAATTAATTGAGTATGTTAGTGTCTGTGAATTGATGCTATAACTTTGACGAGGCAGGCAGGATTTAACCATCAATTAATTAAATCCTGGCCGCATTGTAAATTATCAATCCTCTGCTCGTTGTCGCTCAATGGGTAGAGTTTCTAAAGTTGAAAAATGTAATCTAGCTGCTCAAGTATGAAAGCGATCGCCCTATTACCAATGCTGAATACCCTTTGTTTGCGAGGGCTGTAGCTCTCATTTTTACTTTCGTTTCCATACCTAAGTGTGATTTACTGAGAATTAACCCTATAACTAGGACTAAGATTTAGGAGTGCCAACTGGTAAGTAAGATTTAAATTGATACCAATTATTTGGAAATAATGATGAACCCGAAAACTTATAAAAAACTGGTTGTCAAACAGTTGAGCCGAGATTTTAGAGCCGCTGTCGATATTGTTGAAGCTGATTTTCCTATACCTGCTCCCAATGAAATTGTTGTGCGTAATCTGTATGCTGGAGTGAATGCTTCTGATGTCAATATTGCTGCCGGGGTATATTTTGTAAATACACCACCATTTGATGTCGGAGTTGAAGCTGCATCTGTTGTGGTTGCTCTTGGGAAAGATGTACAACATCTGCACATAGGTGACCATGTTATTACTTTTCAAATAGGAGGTGGATACCGCGAGTATTTTGCGGTTGATGCTAGTCAAGTTATTCCTATTAAAGAAGCGACAAAAGAAATACTGACTGTTGTGGCTAGTGGTATGACTGCTGCAATTGGTTTAGAAGTTGTTGGAGAAATCAAAAGCAGTGATGTGGTATTGGTAACAGCCGCAGCAGGTGGGACAGGTAGTTATGCTGTCCAACTCGCCTTGCTTGCAGGTGCTCATGTAATTGGAACGTGCCGTTCGCACTTCAAAGTTGAATTTCTCAAGCAGCTTGGCTGTCATCGAGCGATCGATTACTCTCAAGAAAATCTTGATGAAGTTCTCAAAAAAGAATATCCCCAAGGCATTGACTTAGTTTATGAATGCGTTGGCAGTCAGTTGTTTGATATATGTGTTGATAACCTGGCACGGCGCGGCAGACTAGTTATCGTTGGATATATTTCTGAATATTTATCGCCAGAACTAGAGTTGATAAACCGTCCGAGAATATACAACAAATTACTATGGAAATCAGCGTCACTACGCGGCTTTCTGTTTACTGACTATTTAGAATATCTACAAGAAAAACAGTCTCGACTTATGGAATTAGTATCAACAGGTAAGATTAAACCTGCTGTTGATTCAACAGAATTCAAAGGAATAGAATCTATTGTTGATGCTGTGGAATATTTATATAGCGGTCAAAATTGCGGTAAAGTCATTGTTCGTTTTTAACAAAAATTATCAAGTTGTTGACGGTTGATAGTTAACCGTCAACAGTTTAGTAAACTCATGAATTACCGTGCAATGTCAAAGCGTAATAGCTTAAAAACTAGCAACTCACAGATGATAAAGGCAACTCTTAACAGGAAACAGGAAACTCTTAAGGTTAGGATCTGGGTTTTAAACCCCGCCCAACACAATTGCCCCTTCAGGGCAGGGCTTCTGACCCACCGATGGGTCGAGGAAAGGAAACAGCCAACAAATCCTAATATCTCAATCCACATTTTTACTGTTGCCCGTTGCCTGTTGCCTGTTCCCTCGACCGAAGGTCGGTGAATTAGACTCTGTGCCTAGAAGATGATTGCAAAAATTTGTAATAGAAATTGTTGTAATTTATTTAACGATTTGCGCTAGCAAAGGTATTACATTGTTGAATATCACCAGTCTGGATACCTTGCTTAAACCAGCGAACCCGTTGAGCTGAACTACCGTGTGTAAAAGATTCTGGTACGGCATACCCTCTAGCTTGTTCTTGTAAGCGGTCATCTCCAATACTGCTAGCAGCGTTCAATGCTTCTTCAATATCTCCTCTTTCCAGAATTTGACGCGAGCGTTGTGCATGATGCGCCCAAACCCCTGCAAAACAGTCTGCTTGTAATTCCAATGCCACAGAAAGCTGATTTGCTTGGGTCTGATTAGTTTGATTTTGTAATACTCGAACTTGGTCTGAAATTCCTAGTAGATTTTGGACGTGATGCCCAATTTCATGAGCAATCACATATGCTTGAGCAAAATCTCCGGGTGCTTGGTATCGAGTTTTCAAATCGCGATAAAAACTTAAATCAATATATACTTTCTCATCCTGCGGACAATAAAATGGCCCAACTACTGAACGCGTAAATCCACAAGCAGACTGCACTGCATTTGAATAAAGAACTAACTTCGGTTCTACATAAGTTCGTCCGTTTTGCCGAAACAGTTCGCTCCATGTATCTTCTGTGTCAGCCAGCACTACAGATACAAACTCCGCCATTTGGTCTTGAGGATTAGAGCCTGTTGATTGCGGTAAATTAGTCACAGGACTATCATTTGACGTAGGATTTTGTTCCCAAATCACGCTGGGATCGCCACCCAAAAGAAAAACTACTAGTGATATGAGTGCTGCTCCAATACCTCCGCCAACGAGAGGAGCAGAAACATTCGTCCCACGCCGATCTTCAACATTTGTACTCCTGCGACCTAATTGCCAACGCATAATTTCTGCTTCCCAAACCGTTCGATAAAGATAGTTGCAATCAGATTGGATTAAATCCAAACCAAGTGCTTTAACTATGCAAGAAAATGTTACCAATCTCAGCCATACATTTCTTCTACCTACGGGCAAAGCGGCAATAAAGCAGAGTAAACCTTTAGGAAGATTATGAAGATATTATTGACGATCGCGAAACAAAAACTTTTTTGCAAAGAGCGATCGCTCTTCTACTAAAATAGTATTTTCACACCTAATTCCAAACAAAACAAAGTTTTTGAATTTATATCTAAAACAGTTAAAGTTAAGAGAAACTGATATCATACCAATTCTCAAAAATTAAAATCTGAATTTCACAAATGGCGTTAGAGGATGTTTGAAAAGTCCTTTTGTCGGTAGCAAAACGTTCTACATCTTCCTAAATCTCTCTGAAAAAGAGCGACTTTGATTCTCGTTGCTCCTAAGCAGCAGGTAGCCAGCGCGGAAGGGTCTCCCCAAGTGGAGCGGCTGGCATGGGTTAGGAGGGTAAAGTATACTGAGTTTTTTCATAAATCAAATATGAGTCCTATATCTTGGGCATACTAAGGAGAAACTTAGGCAATCTTTTGAGCTACTCATCTCTCATTTGGGATGAAATGCCGAGAAGAAAGTCAGTACCTTGCAGGATTCAGCAAGATGGTATTTTTCGACATTGTTCCGCAACAATTTTCTCAGGCTTTTCTCTGGAGTATTCTTAATACTATTAGAGATCCGATCTTTGTCAAAGACAGACAACACAATTGGGTGTTCGTCAATGATGCATTGTGTCAGTTCATGGGATATCAACGTGCAGAACTAATTGGTAAGTCCGATTATGATTTCTTCTGCAAAACAGAAGCCGATATTTTTTGGGAGCGAGATGAACTGGTATTCACTACAGGTGTGACTGATGAGTATGAAGAATTAATCACAGATTACCAAGGTGAAACTCAGATTATTTCTACTAAGAAAAGCCTATTATCTGATGAGGCTGGTAATTCATTTATAGTAGGTTTAATTCGGCTGATTGCTTCCAAAAATAAAATTGAAACTGCTTTGCTGCGTCAAACAGTAAATAAGTTGGAAGAAGAAATTCACGATCGCCAAGAAACCGAGAAGCGCTTTCGCAGACATAGTACTGCTCTACAGCGACTTGTGCAAAGTGAAAAACTACAACACGATGATTTTCAAATTGCCATCCAGTATGTAACAGAAGTAGCTAGTTTGGGTCTTGATGTCGAACGTGTAAGCGTTTGGTTATATACAGAAAAACGTTTGGGCATTCAATGTCTTGATTTATATCAACGTGAGAATAATTGCCACAGTCATGGTTTGGAATTATTTGTCTGTGACTTTCCCAACTATTTTCAAGCTCTTAAAGAAGAACAAGTTATTGCAGTTTCTGACGTTCATACCGATCCCCGTACTTCAGAGTTTTCTGCAACTTATACAACCCCACTGGGAATTACATCAATGCTAGATGCTAGGATTTGGTCTAGAGGAGAAGTGATTGGTGTTGTTTGTTGCGAACATTTGGGAATTAGACGCCAGTGGACATTAGAAGAAGAAAGTTTTATTAGCTCGATTACTGATTTCGTGCGGCTGGTAATTGAATCGCGCGATCGCAAAATTGCTGAAGAAGCACGGCGACAATCAGAAATGCAATTGAAACAACAAACTCAACAATTAGAAGAAGCGCTCAAGGAATTACAACGCACTCAAATCCAAATGCTTCAAAGCGAAAAAATGTCTTCCTTGGGACAATTAGTAGCTGGTGTTGCTCACGAAATTAACAATCCGGTTAACTTCATTTATGGTAATATTGCACCTGCTCATGATTACATTCACAACTTATTAAACCTGATTAACTTATATCAAGAATACTACCCTTATCCAGTTCCAGTTATTCAATCAGAAATTGCGGCTATCGACCTAGAATTTTTGATGACAGATTTACCTAAGCTACTATCTTCAATAAAAATTGGAGCAGAGCGGATTCAGGAAATCGTCCTTTCTCTGCGAAATTTCTCTCGTCTGGATGAAGCTGAATATAAAGCAGTTGATATTCACGAAGGGATTGATAGTACCTTATTAATTTTAGACTATCGTCTGAAAGCAAGACCAGATCGCCCGGCAATTGAAATTATTAAAGAATATGAAAATTTGCCTTTAGTTGAGTGTTATGCAGGTCAACTAAATCAAGTATTCATGAATATTTTAAGTAATGCTATTGATGCTTTAGAAGAACGGGACAAACAACGCAGTCAACAGGAAATTAAACAATCTCCTAGTGTCATTCAGATTCGGACAGAAATAATTAATCAAAATCAAATTGCTATTAAAATTGCCGACAATGGTCTGGGTATACCCGAAAAAATCAAACAACGAATTTTTGACCCCTTCTTTACTACAAAGCCAATTGGTAAAGGCACAGGAATGGGTATGTCAATTAGTTATCAAATTGTCACCAAAAATCATCATGGAACCCTTGAATGTATTTCATCTCCAGATCGGGGTGCAGCTTTTGTGATTGTTATTCCTTTAAAACAACAGCAGTAGAGACGTTGCAATGCAACGTCTCTACATTTGGATTTATGCCGTACTAGCGGGATACTCCTGCCCATTCAATAGACTTCTTGCAGAAGTCGGGAAAAGGGAAAGGGGAAAGGGGGAAAGGTTTGGTATTTTCCCTTTCCCCTTTAACATGAGTCCCTTTTCCCCAAAACCGGACAAGTATTGGGATCTGTGTAACTTCCGCAAAGCCTGAATTCATTTATGCTTCTAAATTTATTTATCAGAATGTAAATTATTAATTATTAATTATTAATTTTTTTATATTGTTTATCTGAAGGCATAACCAATACCGTTATTTACAAACTCAGATTAAAAATAAACTAGCCTAAAAGACTAGCTTATTCAGTAGCATCATCCATCTTTAGTGAGATAGCTAGGTTTTTTATAGCAGCCTAAAATGCTTTTGATATATGAGATTTTTACTTATGAGTTTTTATTAACTTTGATAAAGAAGAAAAATGAATAAGTTTTTTGTTAACTCATACAAACACAAGGATTGCTGTAACTGTGAAGTTTTATATTTTAAATATGTGTTTACCTCAAAACAGTACCCCAGTAGTTACAGAAACAGAGGTTTTGATTACAGAGGCATTGGCTAGTCGTCCAAGAAGACAGCCAGATTTAGCAGCTGAAAACAAAGCTCTTCATACTCTTTCTCAAAAACTGGGCGAGCGGCCGCGATCGCTACTCAAAACCCTGGTGCAGCTTGCACTCGACTTATGCCAAGCCGATACAGTCGGAGTCAGCTTACTGCAAACAGCGCCTAATGGCGAGTCAACATTTCGCTGGGTAGCGATGGCAGGTGCATTGGAGTTTTTAGAACAAAACACCACTCCAGGTAATTTTAGTCCCTGTGGCACAACACTTGCTTCTAGACAGGCACAACTTTATACCTACCCAGAACGCTATTTTTCTTATTTACATCATCCACAGTTTCCAATCACCGAAGGATTATTGATACCTCTGTGTGTAAATAATCAACCATTAGGCACTCTTTGGATTTTGTCGCATCGGGAAACGCGGCACTTTGATGCTGAAGATTATCGGGTGATGAACAGTTTGGCGGGTTTTTGTATCTCTGGGCTGCAAAATATCAATTGTTTACCTCAAAAGCTAAATAATCCCGTACCTCAAGAGCCAGTCACTGGGGCAAACCTCGATTTTACTCAAACTCAGTTCGAGGCACTAGCGGCGAACTTGCCAGGTATAATCTATCGCTACTTCCCTAGCATGGATCGACCCTATCGATTTACTTTTATCAGTTCTGGGAGTAGCGATTTATTAGAAATGGAGCCGCAAACAATTACTGAAGATGGCAATTCTTTAATTAAATTAATTCATCCAGAGGATGTAACTTCGTTTCAAATCTCAGTTACTTATGCCATAAAAAATTTTCTCCCCTGGCGGTGGGAGGGTCGGATTATTACGCCATCAGGTAAACTCAAATGGATTGGGGGCACTTCCCGTGCCGTGGAAACGACACAGGGAAATGTATGGGATGGGATACTAATTGACATCACCAATCACAAACTAGTGGAAGCAGCGTTGCAACAAAGTCAAGAATTCAATCGGCAGATTCTTGACAGTAGCGACGATTGCATCAAAGTATTAGATTTGTCAGGGCGGCTCTTATACATGAGTCCAGGAGGTCAGGCGTTACTAGGCATTGATGACATAAGTTTGTTCCTCAACCGTTCATGGAGTGATTTCTGGGTTGGAGCTGACCAAGAAGCGGCGTTGAGAGCGATCGATCGCGCCAAAGCAGGCGAAATCTCGACTTTTCAAGGCTATTGTCCAACTCAAACAGGCGAGCCAAAATGGTGGGATAGCAAAGTCAGCCCAATTAAGGGAGCCGATGGGCAAGTTGAACGTTTATTATCCATCTCCCGTGATATCACGGCTCGCAGGCAAGCCGAACTTGAGCGAGAACATCTGCTTGCCTGTGAACGACACTATGCTAAGCAATTGCAGGGATTGACAACAGCAGCACTGGCAATTAACTCTGCTCTTTCAGTGGAAGAAGTTTTGCAAGTAATCACCCAACAGGCAGCATTGATTATTGGCGCTCACCAGTCTGTCACCAGCATGACCATTAACCAAAACTGGGCACAGGCAATTAACGCCGTTTACATGTCTGAGAAATACGCGGCTTGGCGAGACTACGATGCAAAACCAGATGGCTCTGGAATTTACGCTTGTGTGTGTGACCTCAATCACCCAATGCGGATGACACAAGCTCAACTAGAAACTGACGAAAGCTGGCGAGGTTTTGGTAAAGAGGCGAAAAATCATCCCCCGTTGCGTGGTTGGCTGGCAGCACCCTTAGTTGGACGAGACGGACACAATATCGGGTTGATTCAGCTTTCAGACAAATATGAAGGTGAGTTTAACCAAGCTGATGAAGCTATACTCGTGCAGTTGGCGCAGATGGCCTCAGTCGCGATTGAGAATGCGCGGTTGTACGAAGCACAGCAGCAAGCACGAGAACAAGCCCAAGCTGCCAACCGAGTTAAAGATGAGTTTTTGGCGGTGCTGTCTCACGAGTTACGCTCACCCCTGAATCCGATTTTGGGTTGGTCTAGTTTGCTTTTAAAACACAAGCTCTCGGAAGCGAAGATTGCTCAGGCGCTAGCAACCATCGAACGCAATGCCCAGTTGCA
Source organism: Nostoc sp. DedQUE12a (assembly GCA_034530795.1). Taxonomy (GTDB): domain Bacteria; phylum Cyanobacteriota; class Cyanobacteriia; order Cyanobacteriales; family Nostocaceae; genus Nostoc. The sequence goes on along the minus strand of JAVRCH010000129.1, from coordinate 1,212 downwards.
ATCAGAACTGATTGAAGATTTGTTGGATGTCTCCCGAATTCTCCAAGGCAAACTCAGCCTTAATAACAGCCAAGTAGACCTGAAATTTATAATTAGGGCGGCAATTGAAACAGTACGGCTAGCAGCACAAGCCAAGTCCATCACCCTCGAAGCAGTGCTGGAATCAAACGTGAGCCAGGTTTTGGGCGATCCAACTCGCTTACAGCAAGTGATTTGGAATCTGCTGTCCAACGCTGTCAAGTTCACACCCCAAGGTGGACAAGTCAACATCCATTTACAGCAGCTTGAGACTTTTGTTCAAATTACCATCACGGATACAGGTAAAGGTATTGCTGCTGATTTTCTTCCTTACATCTTTGACTACTTCCGCCAAGCCGATAGCACAACTACCAGAAAGTTCGGTGGACTAGGATTAGGTTTGGCGATCGCACGTCATTTAGTAGAACTGCATGGTGGGACAATTGAGGCAGAAAGTCTTGGTGTTGACGAAGGCGCAACCTTTACAATTCGGCTACCACTAATGTCTACAGCGCCAACAACAGATTGCGACAGCAAACAGGTTGATTCATCTATTGATTTGAGCGCCATTGAAATTTTAGTAGTGGATGATGATACCGACACGCGCGAATATACTGGGTTTGTACTAGAGCAGTATGGAGCCAGCGTAACTGCCGCTTCTTCAGCAAAAGAAGCATTGCTCGTACTTAAACAGTCTAAATTTGATGTTTTACTAAGTGATATTGGGATGCCTGATATTGATGGCTACATGTTGATACAGGAAGTTAGAACTTTGTTGCCACCAGGTCAAAAGCTAAGAGCGATCGCTCTTACTGCCTATGCTGGTCAAATGAATCAGCAACAAGCACTAAAAGCAGGCTTTGACCACCACATCTGTAAACCAATCGAGCCAATAGCCTTAGTAAAAGCAATCTCTAATTTAGTTAGCTCTACTTAGGGAAAACTTTACCAAGCGATAGCCGCTTTCTCGGTATTGCTCTACTGTGTACACATAAGTCTTAGACTTCTTGCAGAAGTCGGGGAAAGGGGAAAGGGAAAGGGGCAAAGGTTTGGTAACCTCAGTTCGGGTTAAGAAGATTTTGCTGCTAAACTTCAGCACAAGTTCTAAAAAATCGTAGACGCGGAGCGGCTTGCCGCAGGCTACCACAGAGGCACAGCGAAAAGTATGAGCGCCGGCTTCCGGCGATGCCTTCG
>JAVRCH010000128.1:0-46656 GCA_034530795.1 Nostoc sp. DedQUE12a | reverse complement strand
AATAGGCAACGGGCAACAGGCAACAGTCAAGAAGAACGTACAAATGTACTCTAGCTTTCACAAATGAAATAGGATTGCTATAGCAATCCAAAATAATTTCTACAGCAGTTTGCAACTAAATGAGGTACACAACTAGAGAATTAAATATAAAAATTCTTCTTCTTACTCCTGCCTCCTGTATCTAAAATTAAAAGCAAAAATTTGTTTTTCTTGAAGAGTGAAGCCGCTTGAGCTAGGCCAAATAGTTGAGTAATCACTATCGAAGAAAACTGTTTCGGTAAGTTACATCAGGGTTAACCATGAACTACCAAATTTCTTCCTCTCAAAAAAATTTTCAAAAAGCCATGAGTCCAGAACAATTGGAGCAGGTCATCGCAGCAATTACTGATGGTCGATATTCCTGGGCTTGTGTGCTGATTTTACGTTTCATTGGTTACAATCCACTCCATTTTATTCCCCAAAGAACTTATAGCCGTTTAATCAAAGAAAATTACAGTCGGTCAATGGAAGAAAATACCTATGTTCCGAACTCGTCTGTATCTAACACTAGGCTAAATTCGTAATTTTTAATGAATTTTGGCAATGATTAAAAACATCTCAAACAGTTGGTCAATTGATGCTGCAACCTACGCTAAACAAACCAGATAGCATCCAATACAGTTCGGATAAGCATTTTTCATCTCTGATGTGGGCTGGGAAAAGGGTAAGGGGAAAAGCGAAAAGGCTTGAAATTACCCTTTTCCCTTTTCCCTTTCCCCTTTAACCGAACCGTATTGAAATAGCATCCAGGATAGACAAATTTCATAGCTAAATTAAGCCTAAATCAATAACTTTTTGCAGTGCTTTATCAAAGCCTATGCCCTGTTTTAAGGCAATATATAGCAATACTATAGTGGCTGAACGAATTGAATTATCACAATGGATGAGAGCCGGCTTTGGTAATTCAGCAATTCTCCGAAATATTTGGAGTGTAGCTTTATCGTTAATGTTTTGAGCTTTGAACGGGAGGTTTAGATAGTACAATCCCAAAAACTCAGTTTTCTTCTGTTCATCAGCCCACAAACCTGTTTCATCAGGGAAACGCAAATTCAGTACAGACTTATAACCTTCATCAGCTATTTGTTTTAGCTGAACTAATGTAATTTGTCCAGCGATCGCTAACTCATCATTAATCTTCCTAACAATATTCATCGGGAGTATCCCAATTTTGGCGATATGTTACCCACATCAGCATTTTAAGAAAACAATTTGAGGAAGTTGTGAGTGAATTGGGAATTGGGCATGGGGAAAGGGAAAGGGGGAAAGGGAAAGGGGGAAAGGCCTTGATGAGCTTCGATGATGCGCTTGGCGATCGCTAACCCCAAACCGTTACTATTACCTTTGCGGGAGGGGTCTGTTGTATAAAACTGCTCAAAAATCCGGGGCAAATCGTTTTCACTAATCCCTAATTCCTGGTCTTGAATTTTCACGATCGCTTGTTTACCCTTGGTGTACCTAGAAATAAACACCAAGGAATTAGGTGCTGAATGTTTGATAGCGTTATCTAGCACATTTAAGATAGCCTGTAATAACCGCTCTGGATCGCCTTGTAGTTTTAAATCCACTACGTTTAACTGCACAGATACGCCAACCGCTTGCATCCGGGGTTCCATCTCTTAATTACCAATTCTGAATCCTCAATTTCTAAATATTTCTTTTAATATTTTCAATAATTCTTTTGCTGTGTAAGGTTTTGATAAAACTGCTTGCACTTTAGCATCAGCAGCTTCAGTAAAGATTTCCATTGAGTTCAAACCGCTACAGGCAATAATTTGAACTTGCTTGTTCATTTTTTGTAAGGTGCGGATAGCGGTGATGCCGTCCATTTCTGGCATCATAATATCCATTAATACAGCTTTAATTTGATGCTTGTACTGGGCATAAAGAGCGATCGCTTCAATGCCAGTACTGGCAGCGAGCATTTTGTAATTGTGATTTTCGAGGATGATTTTGGCAATTTCACGAATTGGAGCTTCGTCATCTACAACTAAAATTAATTCTCCTTGTCCTGTGTGCGCTTCTGAATTTTCTACATTCAATACTTCGGTTGCTTCCACTGCTGGTAAAAAAACTCTAAATTTGCTGCCTTTACCAACTCGGCTGGATACTTTAATAAAACCACCGTGGCTTTTAATAATGCCAAGTGCAGTTGAAAGTCCCAACCCTGTACCCGTATGAACCCCTTTTGTAGTAAAAAATGGCTCAAAAATTTTATCTAATATTTCTGGCGGTATGCCAATTCCATTATCGGCAATAGTAATCACAATATAATTGCCAACATTGGCATCAAGATTCATTTTCGTATAAGCTTCATCAAGAAACTGATTTGTTACAGAAATTTGGATATTGCCGCCATCTGGCAGAGCGTCGCGGGCATTTACTATTAGATTCATCAATACTTGATGTAGTTGTGTGGTGTCTCCAGTTACAGCCAAAATATCTTCTGCAATGTTTGTCGAAAATTCAATAGATTTGGGGAATGTTTGCTGAGCAATTTGGACAATTTCTGAAATCAGGTACTCAACTTGGATAATTGTGCGCTCTCCTTTAAATCCTCGCGCAAAGGACAAGACTTGCTTGACTAATGTCGCCCCACGTTTGGCGTTGCTTTCTACAAGTGTCATTAGCTGCTGACAACGCTCTTCGTCTTGAAAAAATTTGTTTTGTAATAATTGAGATGCAGCTAAAATTGGCGTCAATATATTATTCAAATCGTGGGCGATGCCACCTGCAAGGGTACCAACGCTTTCCAATCGCTGGGTACGAAAAAACTGCTCTTGGAGTTGTTTTTTTTCTGTAATATCTGTGTCAACACAAAGGATGGATTTGGGTTTACCGTTTGCATCCTGCATTAATGTCCAACGGCTTTCGACGAGAATTTTCTTACCGGATTTGGTAATTTTATTTAACTCACCTTGCCAAGAACCATTTTCAATGACGCTTTTTAGCGGCACTTCTAATTGGTGTTGGGTTTCTGGTTGAAACAAAATCTCTCTAGAGTCTTTTCCAATAACCTCCGTGGCAAGCCAACCGTAGATCCGCTCTGCACCTTTATTCCAAAATAATATTTGGGATTGGAAATCTCGAACTAATATGGCATCGGTGGCAATATCAAGTAGAGCCGCTTGTTCGGAGATTTTTTGTTCGTTGAGTTTGCGTAAGCGAAGCTCGTCGTAGACATCGGTGATATCTCTGTTTGTACCGATGGTTCGTACCGGCTCACCAATTTCGTTGTAGTATACCTGACTCGTACTCTTTAACCAGTGTATACTGCCATCAGGCCAGACCACTCGATACTCTATGGTTCCTCTTCCTTCTTCAAGAACGCGAGTTATGCTGGCAACCACAGATTCGCGGTCTTCTGGATGGATTAAATTCAGGTACTCTTCAAAGGGAGGACATGGACTGCCCCAGGGCAAACCATAAAGTAATCCCATATTGGCAGACCAAATAACGGTGTTGGCCTTGAGGTTCCTGTCCCAGATGCCCATATGGGCAGTTTCTAGAGCTAAATTCAATCGCGCTTCACTTTCGCGCAGTGATTCTTCAGTGAGTTTGCGTTCGGTGATATCTTCGGCGATACCGCTATAGTAGTTTATTTTTCCTTGGCGATCGCACACAGGAAAACCCCGATTCCAAATCCAGCGTAAGGAACCATCAAGTTGGAAAATCCGATATTCTGCTGAAGCTGACTGATTATTCAGCAGTTGTTCGATGAATTTATTGGCCAAATCGCGATCGTCTGGATGAACCGTATCTATCCAGAACTCTGACTGCTCAAACAAATTCTCACAAGAACGACCCCAAATTTTTTCATAAGCAGGACTAATGTAGAAAGGTTGCAATGATTTAGCGCTAGCAATCCAAATTACTGCCTCGGTATTTTCGGCGAAATTGCGGAATTTTTCCTCACTTTGACGCAGTGCTTCTTCGGCAATTTGGCGATCGCGCAGCGCTGCTTGCTGTTCGGTAATGTCTCTCCCTACCCCTTGAATTTCAACAATCTCTCCTTCTTCATCTTTAATCCCGATACTCTTCCATTGAAACCAACGGATACCGTTAACAGTCAACGCACGTCGCTCACCATTTGTCAAGGGATAAGACGCAGATATTAAATTTGTCAGATTTTCCCTGACTTGCGGCAAGTCATCTGGATGAAGAAATTCAAAAATCGACTGACCCTGAAACTCATCTTGTTTCCAGCCAAAGGTTTGACAAGCAGCCGCATTGGCAAACGTCACTCGCCCTTGCAAATCAATGCGGATAATAATGTCAGTTTGGCTTTCTACAAGTTGGCGATAGAGGTTTTCACTTTGCCTTAATGCCTCTTCCACCCGTTGGCGTTGGCTAATTTCTTTTTGCAATAGTACGTTGGACAAGACAAGTTCTGCTGTTCGTTCCGCCACTCGTCTTTCTAGCTCATCGTTAGCTTGGCGCAGTGCTTGTTTTCCTTGTTGCCGTTCCCTGATCTTGCAAATTAACCACCGCCAGCCAACTTGCTCATCTTGTCGGTTGTATATCGCACTGACTTTAATCCTCGCTAGGAAAGGTTTCTTTTTCGGTGGTTTGAGGCTAATTTCCCACTCCTGCATCTGCTGGCAATTATTCAGTCGGGTGAAAAAGGTCTGGCAGTCTTCCTGAGCAACAAACAATACTAACGGTTTGTTAAACAAATATTCTTGGGGCACAGCAAACAACGTTGCTGCTGCATGATTAACCTCTTGGATAATACCTGCTGTATTAGTTACCAAGTAACCATCTGGAGCGAAGTCAAATAAATTTTGGTAACGCTGCCGCTCTAATTCTACTAGCTCACGAGCAGCAAGCAGTTCTTCATTTTGTTGGTGTAGTTCCTCTTGTGCCGTCCGAAATTCTTCTAGGGCTAGTTGAAGTTCCTGATTAACTTCCCTAAATTCATCTGTGGGTTTTTGGAAACATAGCTTTAATCCTTCAACAACCCCAGCCATTTTTACTAAATCAAACGCTTGTAGCAAGTTGGCCTCACTGATAATTCCTACCAATTGCCCACCATCATCTAAAACTGGCAGATGGCTAATTTGGTGCTGGCGCAATAACGATAAGGCCATGAAAATATTTTGAGAATCTGATTCTCTCACGGTAACAACTGGCTGCGTCATCACTTGAGCCATTTTCGCCGTCGATAAATCAATTCCAGAAGCTATAAGTCTAACTACATCTTCTTGTGTAAAAATACCTAATAATTTTCCTGCCTGCATAACCAATACACAATCAGTTAATGGTTGCTCTCGAAGGCTTAAATCTAATGATATATTTAAACTAGTCGGTGCATATTTATTACATCTTTCCTGATTCATTAAGACAATAGCTTCGACTACATAACTATCAGGGTTAATCGTTAATGGGGTACGATTAATAACATGATATAAAATAGGTAAATCAATCAGCAGATTGTTGAATTGCATAGTTAATCAGTCAATTCTAATTATCTTGTTGATAACAGGACGAACTAGCACAAGCTAGCGAAATTAAAAGTAAGTCAATTGTTGCAAATCAATAATTTTTGTGCTCAAAGAAGTAATTAATCAACAATTTGGATGAATATGCCCTGCAAATTTCACTAGACGAATACAGGGAAAATAGCACAATTAGTAACCAAGCCAGGAACAGCAAGTAGATAGAATTTTAGAGTAGACAAACTCATTCTATTGTCAAATTCAATAATAGATGAGCTGTTATTTAAAGAGATTACCTTAATTAATGGCGTTGTAGTATTACGTAGCGTGAAATTTTGGAAATTGATAATTAGGATTAGAGGCAGGACTTACGCAAACTTTACGATTCTTGGCGTTCTTCGCGTTCTTGGCGGTAGCCTTCGCCAAGCCGCAAAGCGTCTACGAGGAATTAAGCTTTTTTTAAGACTTTTTGCGTAAGTCCTATAATTTATTCTCTGGAAGCCTCCTACACCTCCCAAAACCCTTGATTTTTAGTATTGCTGCGTAAGTACTAAAGGAACTCGAAAAAATAAATTATCCCAATTTCTGGAATTAACACGACTGTTTCTCCCCCCTGCTCTCTGCTCCCTTCTTCTGTGTAGTTGTACTAGGAAAATTTCAATATCTTATAAGAAAATAGTTCAATACCCTGGGGTCATTACTCAATAAATGTGTATAAATATTATAGAAATAATAAGTAATTTAAATTTCCTCACAACTTCCTCACATTCTGAGATTATAGTCAAAATATAGACAACTTAGTTTAAGTAACTACGGGTTTGTCAACTGGCTGCCTGGATTTGCAATAACACTTTTATTAACAGGATTTGACAAAATATGAATTACTGTCCTTGCTGTTCTGGTTTACTTTTAGAACATATACGCGGTAGGGAGACTTATTGGTTCTGTCGCCACTGTTGGCAAGAAATGCCTGTTTATAATTGGAACGAACCCAGTTCATTTGCAGAGGCCGTCATAGGAAAATTACCTAGCAAACCTCAAAATGTAGAACATGGCAATACAACTATCTACGCAAGGCAACGAAGATCCATTAGCGGATGGATTGGATTACAAGAGTTACCTGCCTAAGAGGACTTATCTCCAATTCAATAGGTATAATTTCCTACTATATTTTTAGGTAATCAATTGATAGAAAATGCTAGGTTCTAGCCCGCCTATTAAGTATTACCTAATACACAACGAGAAAAGTAGGGGATTGGGGAGTGAGGAGTGGAGAAGCAGACAAGGGGAATAAACCCTCACTCCTTACTCAACACTCAGGATTGCTAATGCTTAATATATAATCGTAGGCACACAAGATATTGATTGATGTCAACTTAACGTGAAACCCGGTTTGTGAAAAGGTTTTGCCCTCACCCCCACCCCCCCCTTCGTGAGCTACGGTGTACACACAAGTCTTGAAATCCTACCTAACACTTGGTTTCGTCGCCTAGCTATCTTGTTGTGCCATCGCTCCCAAACCTTGTCCGCAGCGAGGAGGAACGACGACGCAATCACAAAAACTACTGGATAATGCGATTACTTCGCTGCGCTCGTAATGACCATTTAAAGGGTCTATAAAGCCTGAAACCCTTGCCGCTACCACTTGTGTGTACACCGTAGCTCCTTGAAGGAGAGGGAGGCTGGGTGGGTGAGGTCTGTCGAATTCACGTTAAAACAGGTCAAACAATCTATCAAACTAAGCACGGATTGTTATCAAATTATTTAGTTCAGCAACTCAAACCTCCGGCTGTTCCCATGTTTATCGCCTAGTCGTTTGGCGTGCGGCGCGGTGTAACCGCGCCATTGCTTGTGACAGTTGCGTAAGTCCTGGCTCCTAATAAAACAGAATTACAAGTATTAAATTAAACGCGATATAGGAATGATTTTGATTTTTGAAAGAACTCAGTACACTTCCAATACTTGTCGGGTTTTGGGGAAAAGGGGAAGGGGAAAGGGGAAAGAAAAAACCTTTACCCTTTACCCTTTTACCCAAACCAAATTCCGAGTTCAAAATGCAAAATCCGAGCAGTATTGAGTACACTTCTACTCTCTTTTTCCTGTTCCCTACCCACGCAAGTAAATTCTCAGAATCAAACCGGATTCCTATATAAATTTTGCAACCCCTGAATTTTAACAAAATTATCATGACCGGGGTCAATTGTTAGTGAAGAATAAAAAATCCTGGGGCAACTAATGACTGATGACGGCAGGCAGTATGTTAGCAGCTACTTATGAAACAGTTATATTATTTACTTCGTTGATTGCGCTAGCATATTCCAATATTGCCTATGGATAAAACAATATCTATAACAAGGAAATTGTTAAAAAACCTCTGAGTATTTTTTTATGTTTACAGTAATCACTAATACCTTTGATGTCATGAAAAATATTTTACCAACCAATGACAAACTGTTATCAACAATATTCCTTAAGATATATGATTTTCAGGAACAGATTAAACAAATTCCCCATTCCTCACCAAAAAAACGTCTAAAAATAGCAATTGAACAATTAGGCGATCGCACAATAGAAAGCACTATCGTTATAATTAATGATTTAGAGCAAATTGCCCATAATCATCCACAGTACCACTGGATAATCATGGACATTCTGACTAGCTTTATTCGCAAAAATGCTTCTGACACACCCCAAAAGCAAGTTATCATCAACCCTAGTGCAAAACTTCGTAGAGATATTCAAGCAGCTCTTACCGTTATTGCTCGAAGAGATGTAAACCAAGACCCAGAAAATGAGCAGCTTGATTTGAGTCATACGGACATCAGAGGAGCAAACCTGAATCAAGCTAACTTAGAACAAATAAATCTTTATCAAGCTAATCTTGCTGGCGCTAACCTGAAAGAAGCCAATTTAGAGGGAGCAATCCTTAGTGTAGCTAATTTAGAACGAGCTAACTTATATTCAGCTAACCTCAAAGGCGCAATCCTTAGTGCTAGCAACCTGCAATGGGCGAACCTTCAAAAAGCGAACCTACATCGTGCCAGCTTATATTTAGCTAACCTGCGTGGGGCAATTCTCAATGATGCCACACTGGATGGAGCAAATTTCAGGGAAGCTAAATTTTCTGATTAATTTGTAATTCCTAATTGCGATACTGTAAGGGTTTCACTGATTTACGATCGCTGATTTATTTACACGGTGATTTTCTAGTATATCGAATCTCATTGGTAAGTTAAATGATTCTTGTGACCATATTATAATTTTTTTGCTAAATGCTATACTATTTTGTCCAAATAACTAAGTAATAATTCTAGGTTGTAAGGAAAATTTTTACCATGTCTTCTAAAAAGACAGACACTCTGTTGAATTGGTTGATAAGTATAACAGTTATATTTGCTGGTTCATTAACTGTCATTTTCTTTGCGTTGTCCAATGTTAAAGAATTGTCAATTCAGGAGAAAATCCAGTATAGAAGCCAAGCATTAACAACCACTGCAATAGTTTTTCTCGCATCGGCAGCAATGTTCAATGCTTATTATGCAGCAAAGCGTACCCAAGCTTTGCAGAAAAATGCGATCGCTGCTGAGAAAAACTTAGAAATTGACATTCAGAATGCAAAACTCAATCAAGACAGATTGATTGCAGAACGGTTTATGGGAGCAATTTCCCAGCTGGGACATGAAAAAGTTGAAACTCGCACAGGCGCAATTTACGCATTAGAAAGAGTTGCTCAAGATTTCCCCAAAGAACACTGGACAATCATGGAAATCCTCACAGCTTTTGTACGAGAAAATACACCAATTAAGCAAGTAAAACCAGAGCAACTAAAGCCAGAATACTCACCAGCAATTTATTCCAGTAGACGCAAAGGTGGGTCGCGTCCGACACAGCAATTGCAGCCAAGTTTCCATGACGAAACAACAAAAATACGCACTGATATTCAAGCAGCTTTAACTGTCATCGCCAGACGGAATTTACTTGAAGACCCAAAAGATCAGAAACTTGATTTACGTAATACCGACATTAGGCGAGCAGATTTAGTAGGAGCAAACCTGCAACAAGCTGACCTCCGTGGAGCAGACTTGAGTGGGGCTGATTTGCGGGGGGCAGATTTATCTGAAGCTGACCTGAACGGCGCTAGACTTGTTCGAGCTATTCTTTATGAAACCAAATTGCTCAAAACCAGCCTGTGTGGTGCCGACCTTTGTTGGGCTAACCTCAACCGCGCCAATCTCTGCGGTGCAAATCTGCGTTCGGCCAATCTTGCTGGAGCAAGTCTGCGTGCAGCTAATCTCCAGGGAACAAACCTCTATAAAGCTAACTTGCAACAAGCAACCTTGAAAATTGCTAACCTCTCAGGAGCAAAGCTGTTTTTAGCTAACTTGCAAGGAGCAAAACTCGGTAAAGCTAATTTGCACATGACTGGTTTGATTGGCGCTAACCTTTCTGGAGCTAACTTGAACGGTGCTAACCTTTCTGGCGCTAACTTGAATGCAGCCAAACTCCAGCAAACAGAAGTTTATTTTGCCAACCTTTCCGAAGCCAGTTTAACCGAAGCAGATTTGTATCAAGCAAACCTCATCGGCGTTAACCTCCAAAGAGCAACTTTGCATCAAGCTAATCTAACTCAGGCAAATCTCATGGGAGCTAACTTTTTGCAAGCTAACCTGAGTGATGTGAAACTTGAAGGAACAATTTTGACAGGAGCAAAAAACCTAGAGTTGCAGCAGATTAAAAAAGCACTTGGCGATCGCACTACTCGCCTACCCGATTATATGGAAGCACCGAGCCATTGGCGACAATCAGGGTGATAGGATTTTGGATTTTGGATTTTAGATTGGGAATCCCTTGTGCATCTTTTTTGATTTAAGTCCATCTATCGCAATCATTCATTAAATTGGGATTACCTGAATATCAATTAGTTATCTAGGCGCATTCTACCAGTTTCACAAAATAATATAGTTTTTATCCGCAACATCTCAATTTTTGAAAAATTCACCACATTAAAGCAAAAACCCTCTATAATTCTCTTACTTTGCGTCCTTTGCGTCCTTGGCGGTTCGTTAAAAAAAGAAATCTTCTTAAAACGTGAACCTTTAAACCCCAATATTGAACCTCTGAACCCCAACGTTGCACCTTTGCTCCTCTAAATTGCACCTTTTATCTTCAACATTACGCCTTTTATCCTCGAAATTGCGCCTTTTATCCTCAACGTTGCGGTTTTTATCCTCGAAATTGCACCTTTTATCCTCAACGTTGCGGCTTTGATCCTCGAAATTGCGGCTTTGATCCTCGAAATTGCGGCTTTTATCCTCAACGTTGCGCTTTTGATCCTCGAAATTGCGGCTTTTATCCTCAACGTTGCGGCTTTGATCCTCGAAGTTGCACCTTTTATCCTCAACGTTGCGGCTTTTATCCCCAACGCTGACCTTTCAAACGAATACACTTCAGTTAATTAGCAAAACATCAGCATTCTATAAAACAATCATGACTCTTGTAAGCTGGGCATCTTACCTGCCTTCTAAAATCAATACCCAGCCAAGACGCCCATCTTCAAAATAAACAACATCCCACTGCTTCTAGTCAACAGTTAATACTCAACAACCATCAACCTCGAAAATATTCCCTAAGTAAGAGACAAAGTGTAGGACAAGTGTCCTATTTTAGTCATACCGGAGGAATAGGAAAAGGAGATGTCTGTAACAAAACAACTGGAAATTTTAGATTTAATTCGGGAACTGCGCCAGCAACTCAATCTTTCTCAGAAACAGTTTGCTGTTAGACTAGGAGTCTCATTCAAAACAGTAAATCGTTGGGAGAATGGCCATACAGTGCCTTCACCGTTAGCGCTAAAACTCATAGAACAAATGATACGCCAGATGGGCGAACCCGGCAAAAGACTGCTAAATCAGTATTTTCCAGAAGCAGAATCCGGTTATGACTCATAAGATGAGGGTTTCTCAACCCGAACACATCTTTATTCGTAAAGTAAAAAAAAGCGGACTCATTCCTGAGCAGTTGCTACACTACTTTGTTGCTTTCTTATCTGTTTCCTTAGCAGTGGCAGCCACCCTCCTGCTAAATCCATATATCAACGCGACGCCTGCGGCACTGCTTTTTGCTGCGGTTATGGTAAGTGCTTGGTATGGTGGCTTAGGGCCGGGATTATTCGCAACTGTTTTGTCTACTTTGACACTCTACAACTTGTTATTAAAGCGCCTTTATCCAGTAAATACTACAAATTTGAACATTTTAGTTTCCTTAGCTGTATTCATATTGGCAGCAGTGTTAATCAGTTCGCTCAATGAATCACGCCGCACAGCTCAACACAAAGCCGAAGAAAGCTTGAGGTTTCTGTCGGAAAGCGAGGCAAAGTTCGATCGCTTCGTACAGTCCAATGAAGAGATACTGTGGCGACAAGAAACACAACTACGCTTAATTACCGATACACTGCCAGTTTTGATTTCCTTTGTGGATTCACAACAGCGCTACCGCTTCAACAACCGAGCTTATGAACAGTGGTTTGGACAACCGGCCGCAGAAGTCTATGGAAAGCATCTTTGGGAAGTTTTGGGTGAATCTGCCTATGAAGTAATTCGTTCCTATGTAGAACAAGTTCTAAAAGGAGTGCAGGTTAGTTTTGAAACTGAAATTCCTTATAAAAATCTTGGAACACGCTACATTAAAGCTATTTATGTTCCGCAATTCGGCCGACACGGAACCGTTGAAGGGTTTGCAGTGTTGATTACTGATATTAGCGAACAGCAAGCAGCATTGCGCGATCGCTTTTTAGCAGAAGAAGCCTTGCGACAAAGCGAGGAACGCACACGGCTCGCCATCAAGGTGGCTCGGCTTGGGACTTGGCGCTACAACCTTGAGACGAACCTTGTCGAGCTGGACAAGCGGATGCGCGAGATTTGGGGCGAGCCGGATGACGCTGTGATTATCCCTCTGCCGCAGGTGATCGAGCGCATCCACCCTGATGACCGGGAGCGGGTAGCGAGTGCCATCAGTAGTGCGCTCGATCCTACATTGTCAGGTACTTACGAAATTGACTACCGGATCGTGTGGCCTAACGGAATCGAGCGGTGGGTGTCGGCTAACGGACAGGCGCAATTCGAGGGCGAGGGGGTATGCCGACGAGCGGTTGAGTTTACCGGAACCGCGATCGACATCACCGAGCGCAAACAAGCCGAAACTGCCTTGCAACAACTAAACGAAACCCTAGAGCAACGCATTCAAGAGCGCACAGCCCAGTTAGAAGTCGCCAACAAAGAACTAGAATCCTTCTCCTATTCAGTTTCTCACGACTTGCGAGCGCCATTCCGCCACATCGCCGGGTTTGTAGAATTGCTTAACAAGCAGCCTAGCTCCAGAAACTTAGATGAACCCAGTCAGCGCTACTTGAAAATCATCGCCCAAACCGCAAAACAAGCAGGAATACTAATTGATGAGTTGCTGACATTTTCCCGCATGGGACGCACTGAGATGCGTTATGTCACCTTGAATATTGAAGAACTAGTGCAAGAAGTAAAACGGGATTTGCTCGCAGAAGCCCAAGGACGCGTCATTAATTGGCACATCCAGTCATTACCCCAAGTGCAAGGCGACCCTTCCATGTTGCGGCTAGTGCTTCACAACCTGATGGGCAATGCCGTTAAATATACTAGGACTCGCAGCATAGCAGAAATCAACATTGGCAGTAGCGATAATGAAAACGAAGTAATCTTTTTTGTGCAAGATAACGGTGTTGGCTTTAATATGCAATATGCCCACAAGCTATTCGGAGTATTTCAACGCCTGCACAGCGACCCAGAATTTGAAGGCACAGGTGTGGGATTGGCAAACGTGCAGCGGATTATTCATCGGCATAATGGTCGAGTTTGGGCAGAGGGTAAAGTTGACAACGGAGCCACCTTCTATTTCTCACTGCCAAAGTTGTCGAAGAAGGAGAGGGAATGAAAGAACTCAAGAGAATTCTGCTGATTGAAGACAGTGCTAATGATGCAGAATTAATATTGGCTGCCTTGTCAGAAAACCATCTGGCAAACGAAGTGGTGGTGGTACGCGATGGAGAAGAAGCTCTAGATTATCTTTATCGTCGGGGACTTTTCCGGTTGCGGATGGAAGGGCATCCTGTTGTCGTACTGCTGGATTTAAAATTACCTAAAATCGATGGACTAGAAGTGCTAGCACAACTCAAATCTGACCCAGTAATGCAAGTGATTCCGGTGGTGGTGCTAACTTCTTCCCGTGAGGAACCGGATTTACTTCGATGCTACAAATTAGGCGTTAATGCTTATGTCGTCAAGCCCGTAGATTACCATGAGTTTGTCGATGCCATCAGGGGTGTAGGACTTTTTTGGGCAGTGATTAATCAACCACCCCCTGGTGCTTTACCTCCTGCACCAAATCGTCAATAGGAGAGTAAGTGATGAATGTCCTTCGTTTCCTCCTTTTAGAGGATAGCCTGTTGGATGCAGAGCTTACCGAAGCGATGCTAGCCGAAGGAGGAATTGATTGCCAAATAATAAGAGTGGAAACTGCGGCTGAGTTTTTGGCTGCTATTTCCACAGAGGCTTTCGATTTAATTCTTGCCGATTATGCCTTGCCTGCTTTTGATGGCATTTCTGCCTTGGAAATTACTCGAAACAAATGTCCAGAGATTCCTTTTATTTTTGTTTCTGGGGTATTGGGTGAAGAATTAGCCATCGAAGCTTTGAAGAATGGTGCAACAGATTATGTTTTAAAGCAACGTTTAGGGCGGTTAGTTCCCTCGGTGCAACGTGCATTGCGGGAAGCCAAAGAACGCCGCGATCGCCAAATTATAGAAGAGTCTTTACAAAAAAGTGAAGCCAAGTATCGCCGAATTGTCGATACCTCTTATGAGGGAATTTGTACCATCGACTCACTCGCACGAACAGAGTTCGTGAATCAGCGGATGTCACAAATGTTAGGCTATGCAGCAGCAGAAATGCTCGGTCGCTCGATATTTGATTTTCTCGAACTTGATGGTGTTGATGTCCAACCACTCGAATGGCTCAAAAAACAAGAGAATGATTTAAAAGAAGGTCGATGGCGCTGCAAAGATGGTTCTTACATTTGGACGCTGATTTCTGCTAGAGCTATTTTTAACGAGCAGGGTGAATTCTTGGGGGCGATCGCCATGTTAACTGACATTACCGATCGCAAACGCACCGAAGAAGAACGCGATCGCCTGTTGCAACGGGAAAAATTAGCGCGTGCGGAAGCAGAAGCCGCCAACCGCATCAAAGATGAATTTTTGGCGGTGCTTTCCCATGAATTGCGATCGCCTTTAAATCCGATTCTCGGTTGGGCAAAACTCTTGCAAAGCCGTAAATTTAACGAAACAGCCCTGCAAAAAGCACTCTCAACCATTGAGCGCAATGCTAAATTACAAGCTCAACTCATTGAAGACTTGCTGGATGTTTCTCGTATCCTCCAAGGTAAACTCAACCTGAAAATGGTATCAGTGGATTTGGCATCTACCATTGAAGCAGCAATGGAAACGGTACGTTTAGCAGCAGAGGCGAAAACTATTCACATTGAAACGATGCTCGATCCGGCAGTGGGCATTTTGGGCGATCCAGCTCGCTTACAGCAAGTCGTGTGGAATTTATTATCCAATGCCGTCAAATTCACAGCCACAGGCGGACGAGTAAATGTGCAATTAGAGCGCATGGACGGCCACGCGCAAATTACCGTCAGCGACACCGGAAAGGGAATTAGGGCAGACTTCTTGCCCCATGTGTTTGACTATTTCTGTCAAGGCGACAATACAACAACCAGAAAATTTGGTGGGCTGGGATTAGGGTTAGCGATCGCTCGCCACTTAGTGGAAATGCACGGCGGATCGATTTGGGTGCAAAGTCCAGGTGAGGAGCAGGGAGCTACTTTCACAGTTAGATTACCACTAATCAAGGAAAGTGCAACAAGTAACCATGAAATAAATGCTAATTCTGCAACTGCCGTTTCTACCTTCTCGCCGCTGATGGGAATACAAATCTTGATTGTAGATGACAATGACGACAGTCGCGACTTTTTCACCTTCGTACTTGAAGAGTTTGGAGCGACGGCGATCGCAGTTGCATCAGCAAGTGAAGCATTAGAGATTTTAGCACAATTAAAACCAGATATCTTGCTCAGCGATATTGGAATGCCAGAAATGAACGGCTATATGCTGATGGAAGAAATACGTGCTTTCGAGGCACAAACGGGGAGAGAAAAGATTCCAGCGATCGCTCTGACAGCTTATGCAGGCGAAATTGATCGGCAACAAGCACTTCGAGCAGGCTTTCACCAGCACCTCGTTAAACCCGTGGCACCAGACGAATTACTCATGGCGATTTCGAGTTTAATTAAAGATAAGTAAGTTGGTGTAAATAAAAGGCAATAGGCAATGGGCAATAGGCAAGCTTAGGAGACTTCTTGCAGAAGTCGGGAAAAGGGGAAGGGGAAAGGGGGAAAGGTTTGTTATTTTCCCTTTACCCTTTAACATGAGTCCCTTTTCCCACAAAAGTGCTTTTTGCACTTTTGCAAGAGGGGGGAAAGGGAAAAGGTTAAAGGGAAAAGGGTTTTTATTAGCCTTTCCCCTTTACCCCTTACCCTTTTCCCCACTTCTGCAAGAAGTCTCTTGAAGGAGAGGGGAGTAAAAAGCCTAATTTTTCGTTACTCCTCCCTCTCCTCGAAGGCTACGGTGTACACACAAGTCTCTTGACCTGCACCTTTGTTGCATTGCCTTGCACCTTTGTTGCATTGCCTTGCACCTTTGTTGCATTGCTTTGCACCTTTGATGTATTGCCTTACACCTTTGTTGCATCGCTTTACACCTTTGATGCATTGCCTTACACCTTTGTTCCATCGCTTTGCACCTTTGATGCATTGCTTTGCACCTTTGTTGCATCGCTTAACACCTTTGTTGCATCGAAGAGCAAAAATTAACCTTCTGTGTCTTACGCAACAACTTTAAAAGACTTGTGTGTACACAGTAGCTCCTTGAAGGAGAGGGAGGCTGGGTGGGTGAGTTCTGTCGAATTCACGTTAAATTCTTCTTTATCCCTAACTATAAGTATTCATCTGAAGCTGATATAGCGGTAGTTACATAGGTTAGCACATTTTAAAAACTTGAATGCTAGGCATAGTAAGACTTTTACCTCCTGCCTCCTGCCTCCTGCCTTCTGCCCCCTGCCATATTACAACGTATTGTGAAAATATATGTAATTTTGTAAGAAATATTACATATCTCAATCTGCATGGGCATCTTAAGAATGCTTATTTTGCAACAGAAAACAATGACGACAGCTACTTTATCTGGTTATCAAATCCTGGAAACTCTTCACACTGGCGCTAAAACTATTATTTATCGCGGACGGAGAGAAACAGATAACGCCTGTGTCATTGTCAAAACTCTTGTTGAGGAACATCCACTTCTAGAAGACATTGCGCGACTGCGGCACGAATATCAAATCATTGAACCGCTACAAATACCTGGAATTGTTAAACCATACGAGTTAAAGAATTATCAGCATGGCGTAGCTTTAGTTTTGGAAGACATTCCAGGTTCTTTACTCAAAGAAGCGATCGCGACTCAAACAATGAGCTTAATTACTTTCCTCAAGGTAGCGATTAATTTAGCACACACCTTAGGAGAACTGCACGCCGAACAGATTATTCACAAAGATATTAAGCCGCACAATATTATCATCAACCCTGACTCTGGCGAAGTTAAACTAATTGACTTCAGTATCTCCTCGCGCCTGGATAAAGAAAATCCCACATTAAGTAATCCGAATTTGCTCGAAGGTACACTCGCTTATATGTCGCCAGAGCAAACGGGTAGAATGAATCGAGCGATTGACTATCGTACAGATTTTTACTCTTTGGGTGTCACTTTATATGAAATGTTGACAGGTACTTTGCCATTTCATACTACTGACCCAATGGAATTGGTACACTGTCACATTGCCAAAATACCCACCGCACCCTGTAAAGAAACTGTGTGCCGCATTCCGGAAGATGTGCCAGAAGCGATTAGTGCAATTATTTTAAAGCTGTTAGCGAAAACAGCAGAGGAGCGGTATCAAAGCGCTAAAGGGCTAAAAGCAGATTTAGAAGAATGTCTGTTTCAACTGCAAGCGACTGGCAAAATTGAAAACTTCGTACCGGGAAGACGAGACAAATCTGGACATTTTTTGATTCCCCAAAAGCTCTACGGACGCCAAGCAGAAGTGGCTGCGTTGATGGCTGCATTTGAGCGAGTCAGTCTTGGTGCAAGCGAAATGATGATGGTTTCCGGTTATTCGGGGATTGGTAAAACTAGCGTTGTCAATGAAGTGCATAAACCGATTGTGGGTGCAAGAGGTTATTTTATTGCAGGTAAGTTTGACCAGTTCAAGCGCAATATTCCCTACGCGTCGTTGATTCAGGCATTCCAATCTTTGATTGGGCAATTACTCACCGAAAGCGAGGCCCAAATCCAGACATGGAAGGAAAAACTGTTAACCAAGTTGGAAGAAAACGGGCAAATAATTATCGATGTGATTCCCGAAGTCGAACTAATTATTGGGACTCAACCACCTGTAACACAACTGGGTGCGGCGGAATCTCAAAATCGTTTTAATCGTGTTTTTGGGCAATTCATTGGCGTATTCACAAGCCAAGACCATCCTTTGGTTGTGTTTCTTGATGACTTACAGTGGGCAGATTCGGCATCGCTAAATTTAATTGAGCTATTGATGACGGATAGCGATAGCTACGCTGCCCAAGGGCAACGCCAATATTTATTATTAATTGGAGCATACCGCGATAACGAAGTTTCGCCGACTCATCCCTTGATCATGAGTTTGGACAAAATTCAAACAGCAGATGCAGTAGTGAATAACATTGTTCTATCACCGTTGCAGTTAACAGATGTGGAAGCGTTAGTTGCTGATACGTTAAATGGCACAGAAGAGATTAAGGCACTAGCAGAATTACTGTTTCACAAAACTGGGGGAAACCCTTTCTTTTTAACGCAACTGCTCTTAACTCTACGCCAAGAAGAGTTGCTAACATACAACTTCCTTTCAGGAATGTGGCAGTGGAATATGCAACATATTCAAGCGATTGGTATTACTGACTTGAATGTTGTTGAACTCACGGCGAGAAACATTCGCAAACTATCACTAGAAACGCAAAAAGTATTAAAACTAGCTGCTTGTATCGGTAATAATTTTAACTTAGATGTATTGGCGATCGTTAACGAAGCATCACCTCTAACAACTGCGACGCAATTGTGGCCAGCACTGCAAGCTGGACTAATTCTACCGTTAACTAAAGATTACAAAATTCCTTTAGTGTTTGGTCAGGATGAATCAGGCGAGATTGGCTTAACCGATATCAAGGTTGACTACAAGTTTTTACATGACCGAGTGCAGCAAGCGGCTTATTCTTTAATTCCTGATGACGAGAAAAAAGAAACTCACTTAAAAATCGGTCAATTACTGCTAAAAAATACTACACCAGAAGCACGCAAAGAAAATATTTTTGCCCTGGTTAATCAACTTAATTACGGTACTGACTTACTAATATCTGAAGCCGAAAAATACGAACTGGCAGAACTTAATTTAATTGCAGGTAAAAGAGCAAAAGCAGCTATAGCCCACGATTCTGCTGTTAAGTATTTGCAAGTTGCTTTAGAACTGTTAGCAACTGATAGCTGGGAAAGTCACTATCCATTAACATTAACCATCTATGAGGAAGCAGCAGAAGCAGCATTTTTAAGTGGCAATTTTGAGGAAATGCAAAAGTTTGTTGAAGTAGTGCAAAACCACGCTAACTCACTACTAGATAAAGTGAAAGTATACGAAGTCCAAATTCAAGGTTATATTGGGCAAAATAAACTTCAAGAAGCAGTTAATACAGGGCTAGTATTTTTAAAGATGTTGGGGATAGAGTTCCCCGAAAAGGTGAAACCATCGGATATTGGGCAAGGGCTGGAGGAAACTGCATTAGTTTTAAGTGGAAAAGAACCCTCAGACTTAATCGACCTACCTCAAATGACCGATCCCAATAAGCTTGCAGCTTTGAGCATATTAACACGTCTATTTAGTGCTGCTTACTTGGTAACTCCAGAATTAGTTCCCTTAGTAGTCTGTAAACAAGTTAATTTATCGATTCAATATGGTAATGCTTCTGTATCTCCCTATGTATACTCTCTTTATGGCTTTCTGCTGTGTGGAGTTGTGGGAGATATCGAGCATGGGTATCAGTTTGGTCAATTAGCTTTGAATTTATTGTCAAAATTAAATGTTAAAGCAGTCTACACCAGAACTTACCAAACGGTAAATTTATTCATTCGCCATTGGCAAGAACATGTCAGCAATACCTTAACAACTTTTCAATCAGTTTACTCTAGCGGAGTAGAAACGGGAGATTTAGAATGGGCTGCTTATGCTGCATTTCAGTACTGTTTTCAATCATATTTGATAGGCAAGGAACTAACTGTTATTGAACGAGACATGGCAAGCTACTGGAATGCTATTAATAAAATCAAGCAAGAAACGGCACTTTATTATCACGAAATCCATTGGCAAGCAGTTTTAAACATCATGGGAAAGGCTGAAAATCCTTGTGTAATTAGGGGTGAAGCCTATGACGAACAGAAAATGTTACCTATTCATCAGCAAAGCAATGACCAAGTAGCAATTCAATTTTTATACTTCCACAAACTTTTACTTTGTTATTGGTTTGAAAATTACTCTCAAGCACTGGAAAATATTATTCAAGTCGAGAGAACTTTGGGTGCAGCGGCTGGACAAGTAATTTTTGTTATCTTCTTTTTCTATGATTCTCTGGTGCGGTTGGCCGTATATGCTAATAGTCCAGAATCTGAACAACAAGAAATTATTAATCGCGTCCAAGCTAATCAAGAAAAAATGCAAAAATGGGCGCATCATGCCCCAATGAATCATCTACATAAATTCTATTTGGTAGAGGCAGAACGGCATCGGGTTTTAGGTGAAAAACTAGAAGCGATCGAGATGTATGATAAAGCGATCGCTCTTGCTAAAGAAAATGAATACATCAACGAAGAAGCATTAGCTTACGAAGCAGCAGCCAAATTTTATTTGTCATGGGATAAACAAAGCATTGCCAAAACTTACATGACAGATGCCTATTACGCCTATATGCGTTGGGGTGCTATTGCTAAAGTTCAACATTTAGAGTCAAAATACCCGCAATTAATCACGCGAGGTTCAAGCGCAGAAAAACTAACAAACAAGCACCTAACACCTGTTCAAACCAGTTCTACTACTACCGGAGGCTCTCATCTTCTTGACTTGATGACGGTGATGAAAGCTTCACAGGCACTATCAGAAGAAATGATGCTAACTCGCCTGCTGGAAAAATTGATGAAAAATGTCATCGAAAATGCTGGCGCTGTCCAAGGTTTCTTGATTACCAAGCACGAGAATCAATGGATGTTAGAAGCGGCGGGAATCGTTGAAGGAAAAGATGTTAATGTTGTTGTTAACTCGCAATTACCAACAAATTCACCTTTACTATCGGTTGCTTTATTCAACTATGTCGAGAGAACTAGAGAAAACTTAATTTTAGACGATGCTATAAAAGACCCCCGCTTTTTAACTGATGCTTATATCGCTGCTCATCAATCGAAGTCAATTTTATGTTTGCCGCTAATTCATTCTGGTAAGTTTACTAGTATTCTTTACCTAGAAAATAATTTAATCCCTGGTGCTTTTACTCCAGAACGGGTAAAGGTGTTGAGTTTATTGACGGCACAAATTTCCATCGCCATTGATAACGCTCGTCTCTATACTAATTTGCAAGATTACTCACAAGAACTGGAAGTTAAAAACGCAGCTTTGCAAGCATCCGAAACACGAGAGCGAGAAAAAGCCCTCGAACTGCAACAATATCTCGATAGACTACAAAAAACCCAGGCTCAACTCGTACAAACTGAGAAAATGTCCAGCTTAGGACAACTGGTGGCTGGCGTTGCTCACGAAATCAATAACCCGGTCAATTTTATCTTTGGCAACCTTAATCATGCCAACGAATATACCCAAGAGTTGCTAGGGCTAGTGCAACTTTACCAAAAACATTATCCATCTCCCCATCCAGAAATTGAGGAAGAAGCTGAGTCTATCGATTTAGAATTTTTGTTAGAAGACTTGCCTAAGCTATTATCCTCCATGCGGGTAGGGGCAGATCGAATTCGCAAAATTGTTGCTTCTTTGCGAACTTTCTCACGTATGGATGAAGCTGAGAGAAAAGCTGTGAATATTCATGACGGTATTGACAGTACCTTAATGATTCTGCAACACCGCCTCAAAGCAAAGTCAGAGTATCCAGCGATTGAGATTATCAAAGATTATGGCAACCTGCCTGAAGTCGAATGTTATGCAGGAGAATTAAATCAGGTGTTTATGAATGTGTTGAGTAATGCGATCGATGCTTTGGAAGAGTCATTACTCAAGAATCCAGAAAAAATGACTAGCCCAAGCATTAGTATTCATACTGAACAAGTGGATGCTCATCAAGTGGAAATCCGCATTGCAGATAACGGTCTGGGTATGCCGGAATCTGTTCGACGGCGCTTGTTCGATCCTTTCTTCACCACAAAACCTGTGGGTAAAGGCACTGGTATGGGCTTGTCGATTAGCTACCAAATTATTACCGAAAAACACGGTGGCTTACTATATTGCCAGTCAGAACCAGGACAGGGTGCACAGTTTATTATTCGGATTCCAGTTTCGTTAGAAGGCAACAACGTTAAGGCGATCGCATAACAGGCAATAGGCAATAGGCAAAAATCAAAGCCTATCACCATGACTCAACTAAAAAACTTCTCCACGCATCTGACAAATATCTCCACACCCATTCCCAACGCTGTTTCATCAAAATCAAACCGTGGGTGATGATGTGGATAAGCCAAATCTTTCTCAGGATTCGCAGAACCCAAAAAGAAATAGCAACCAGGCACTTCTTCTAAGAAAAACGACATATCTTCAGCAGCCATAGTTTGGCATTCTGGTACAATTCCCACAGGAGTTTCTACCACTTCTTCTGCTACAGACCGCACCAATTGAGCCATTTTCACATCATTAATTACTGGTGGATAAAGTGACCAATAATCTAACTCATATTTTGCACCCTGACTCTGACAAATTCCGGCAATAATCTGCTCAACGCGCTGATGGAAAAAGCCTTTAAAATTCGGATTAAAATACCTGACAGTAGCACTCATTCTCGCTGTGTCAGCAATTACATTCCGCTTGGTTCCAGCATGAAGTTCGCCCACTGTCACCACAGCCGAATCAATAGGATTCACATTCCGAGCAACAATAGTTTGTAAAGCATTGACAATTTGGGCAGCAACGACAACGGAATCCACTGTTTGATGAGGTAGTGCGCCATGTCCACCTTTGCCCAAAATTGTGCAGTTAAAGCACTCTACAGCTGCCATCAAAGCCCCAGCACGAACGCCCACCGTTCCTAAGGGCAAATTATTCCACAAGTGCAAACCGATAATTGCGTCAACATCAGGATTTTTCAGCACCCCAGCTTCAATCATTGGCTTTGCGCCTCCTGGTGATTCTTCCGCTGGCTGAAAGATAATTTTCACGGTACCAGAGAAGTCTTGACGATGCTGTTGCAGATAGTAAGCTGTACCCAAAGCGATCGCAGTATGTCCATCATGTCCACAAGCGTGCATCACTCCATTATGCTGCGATTTGTAAGGCACTTCGTTCAGTTCTTGAATTGGCAAAGCATCCATATCGGCTCGAATTGCCAAAACTTTCTCAGTGGGAAGTTTGTTACCTTTGATGATGGCGACAATACCAGTTTGGGCAATGCCAGTTTTATGCTCAATTCCCCATTCTTGCAATTTTTGTGAGACGAATTCAGCAGTCAGTTTTTCCTGAAAACCCAATTCTGGTTGTTGATGTAATCGCCGTCGCCACTCTATCAATTGTGGCTGCAATGAGCGAATTGAAAGTCTAATTCGAGATAAGTCAACAGAAGAAGGGTTGGGAAAAGTGGAAACCATTATTAAGACAAAGTAGTTTCAGCAGAGCTAACTTACGTTATTTTCTCACTGTAACGCAATCTGTCGCGCATTTAGGTTGCACATACTTGAAGCGGTTTTTATTTCTTCCAGTTTTCTAATAGTCACTGTCAGCCACACAAATACCTTTACATTTAATACCGTTGGTAGCAGTGCGTTGACAATGAGAACATAGAACTTTTTCGTTTTCTGTTTCTTGGTTTATCTGTATGCTAGTGCTTGCCTTTCCTTTGTCTTTTTCGGTTTGGAGTTCTACAGTCATAAGAATAAAGGAATTTTTTTGCGATTTACATTAGTCTTTCTAAATCTAAATCTGATGCTATTTGAGCAAGTTTCTCTAAATCAGTGAGGTTGTTTATATAAGGTAAGCAGCCTAAAACTGGTACGTTAGTTAATGATTGAATCAATTGGTGTGGTGTCCAGTCGGCTATTTCTGCATCTGAACGGGGTTGTACGCAGTTCAACACAATGCCTACCAGATGCACGCGCGATTGTCTAGCTAATGCTACATTCGCCACTGCACTAGCGATCGCTCCTAATCTCACTGGTACTACCAATACTGTTGGTAAACGCCATTCTGCGGCTAGATCGGCTACTGTCAATTCATCTGTGACTGGCGAACCCAAGCCACCCAAGGCTTCTACCAAGACAAAATCACGCTCGGATCGCAATTTAGACAAGGCTTGCCACACCAAGGCTAAATCTACTCGGCGATTTTCTCGTGCTGCGGCGATGGGAGGAGCAAGTGGCGCTTGAAAATACAAAGGTGTAATTTCTTCTGGAGATTGTTCTAGGGCGAAGAGATTTTGGTACCACTCGCGATCGCCAATTCCTGATTGAATCGGTTTCATGATTCCCCAGCTACGCTGCGGGTAATGTTTTTGCCAATAAGCTGCTAACGCTGTAGTTAAAACAGTTTTACCAGCCTCTGTATCAGTTCCAGTAATCAGTAATGCTTTCAACAATGATTGCTAAATACTTAATGTTTTTTCATTTTGAGAGCAGATTTCAGGTTAAGTGAAAGCCAAACACAGAGTTTGTTTTACTTTTTGAATTCTGCTGTAGTTATTAGTGATGAGAAAATAAACGCTAATAACTAATAAATCATTTTACTACAATTTCGACAATTAAATTCATCGAGCGATGATTCCTCCATCGCACATAGCAAGCGAATTTATCGCTGGGGTCAATCCAAAATCGTCTGGCTTTTAGGGCGAAATTGTTGGATCTGGAATTAGTGTGGGTGTGCTATCAATCAGCGGATTATTGTTTGGATTATTGTTTTCTGCCTCTGGAGTTGGAATTGGTGTTGATGTCGGTGTGGGAATTGGTATTAATGTTTGTGTGGGAATTGGTATTGGTGTTTCTGTGGGAATTGGTGTCGGTGTTTCTGTGGGAGTTGGCGTTGGGGTTGGCGTGGGTGTAAGCGTGGGTGTAGGTTGGATAAGTTTCTGTAATCCAACATTGAGATTATAATTGCTTTCGGTAACTTCTGGAGGCAGAGTTAACTCAATAGTGTATACGCCAGGAAGTAGCAATGTACCTTCATAAGATCTAACTCGCACAGCATTATTATCAATTGGTTGTTGATTGGGATTTAATACTGTTAGCAAAACACTGCTTCCTGCTTCAACAAATGTACTTAACTTGTCTCCTTCCTGGGCAACAAAAGTATAGCGGCTGATTTGATTTGCTTTGAGAGTACTTGCAACTGCGGTGGCGTTAAATGCTCCTAAATTCAAAGGCTTAGTAGATATAACAGGTTGTTCTTGAGTAGGGGTGGGTGTGGGTGTGGGTGGGAACGTGAATGTAGTGCCACCAGAAATTACTGGTGAAGGAAAATTTTGGGGAAGCGTCTGGTCTGGTTGTGGTTTTGATTGGCTGCGAATTGAACTGACTAGTGCCCAAGAACCAAATCCCGCGAAGATAACTACAGCACCACCAATTGCAGCGATCGCTAAGGGATTATCCAAGACTGAGCTAGTCTGGCTTGGTGGAATCACGGGAGCAGGTTTTTTTGGCGTCGCTGCTGGTGTCACCAAATCAGGGCGACGGCCGACAGCCATTGTCTGCAAGTGGGAAAAATCAGGGGCAGGGGCGCTAGGTTGGTGCAAAGATTGTAATGCTTGGGATACATCAGCAGCTGTTTGGTAGCGATCGCTGGGAATATGATTTAACATTCGATTCAAAACCTGGGCAAATCCTGGATTTACTTGTGCCCAACGCTGCCAATTCCAAGTTAATTGATTTTCATCAAATAAATCTCTTGGTTCTCTACCAGTGAGCAAAACAATCGCACTCACCGCTAATGCATACAAATCACTACTAGGATACGCTCCTCCCGTTTGTACTTGTTCGCTTGGAGAGTAGCCTAATTTCCCCACACTAGTTACTGGCATTACGCTATCTGGCGATTGTAAACGCGTTGCCAGTTCTTTTACCACTCCAAAGTCAATTAATACAGGCTTGCCATCGCTATCTCGCAAAATAATATTTTCTGGCGAGATATCCCGGTGAATAATTCCTCGGTTATGAATATGCTCTAAAACAGGCAATAAAGACTTAATTAAGCCAAATACTTCTGCTTCGGTGAAAGTTTCACCCACAGCTTGCTTCTCACTCAACAGAGTTCGGTAAGTCTGACCTGCAACGTAGTCCTCCACCAAAAACAAGCGTTGGTCTTGCTCAAATCTTTCCCGGAATTTTGGCACTTGTGGGTGTTCGATTTGATATAAAATGGCAGCCTCTCGGTGAAAAAGCTCTTGTGCCTTTTCCCAAGCCGCAGCCTCCATTGCTGTTGAAATCAATTCCTTAATCGCGCAAAGTTCGTTAAAGCGCCTCTGGTCTTCTGCCAGATAGGTTCTACCAAATCCCCCCTGTCCGAGAATTTGAATTATCCGGTAACGGTTTTGCAAGACAGTGCCAACTGTAATGGGTGATTGCATGATCGAATGATTGAGTTTAATGGCAACTGAGGAGTAAGTCACCGACAAAGATTAAGTCCAAGTGGCGACGGACAGTTACATGCAGCGATATTCTACCTTACCAAAACGGATTTTACGTTGACTGTTGACTGATGACTGATAACTGTTAACCGTTAACCGTCAACCGTCAAGCGTCAACATCCGAATTTCCTTAAATACGCGTATTTTCGGTTCTTATTGTGTTAATTAGAACTTAAAATTAAATCTGTCAGTTTATTTATTTGCGGTTAAAATCGTAGAATATAATACAATACCACCCTGAACACTTAGTCACAAGCCTTCTTCTGTCTTTGAAAAATTTCAATATCACTTAAGTTGTAAATACTTTGCTCTCAGTTATAAATGAGGTAGTTAGAACAATCTATTTATCACACCAATCTTTGAGGGATTATGGTTATTTACCTCAAAATCAAAAAAATTCAACTAGTATATCTAGTGGGCTGACTTGACTTAGTGCCACAAAAGGTATCAATAGTTTGTGAGCCAAGAAAATTAGACAATTACCAAATGATAATTTTATGGAAAAATGTTTAAATTTTGTATGGAAGCTTCAATAAAACTCACAGATGTTTTTTTAGGCTATTTCTTGGTTAAATCTATAAAATCTCTAATGATAATATTGCTATGAATGCACATCGAGGATCTGCTGTGCTCAGTTCTGCAACTTTCAAAGTGGAAGCATCCGCAACAGGACTGACTGATAATCATCGCCTGCGGCTGTTTTCTGGTTCTGCCAATCTCCCACTGTCTCAAGAAGTCGCTCGTTACCTGGGCATGGACTTGGGGCCAATGATCCGCAAAAGATTTGCGGATGGAGAACTTTACGTTCAAATTCAAGAATCGATTCGGGGTTGTGATGTCTATTTAATCCAGCCATGCTGCCAACCCGTAAACGATCACTTGATGGAATTATTGATTATGGTTGACGCTTGTCGTCGAGCTTCTGCACGACAAGTAACGGCTGTAATTCCCTACTATGGTTACGCCCGCGCCGATCGCAAAACGGCAGGACGAGAATCAATAACCGCCAAGCTAGTTGCTAACTTGATCGTTCAAGCAGGTGCTAATCGCGTTCTAGCAATGGATTTGCACTCGGCTCAAATTCAGGGCTATTTCGACATACCCTTTGACCATGTTTATGGTTCACCAGTATTGTTAGATTATCTGGCAAGCAAAGAACTGCCTGACCTTGTAGTTGTTTCTCCAGACGTTGGCGGTGTTGCACGAGCTAGAGCATTTGCCAAAAAGCTCAATGATGCCCCACTAGCAATTATTGACAAACGTCGTCAAGCACACAATGTTGCAGAAGTCTTAAATGTGATTGGAGATGTTAAAGGCAAAACCGCAGTCTTGGTGGATGATATGATCGACACCGGCGGTACAATTGCTGAAGGAGCGCGACTACTACGTGAAGAAGGAGCGCGTCAGGTATACGCCTGTGCCACTCATGCAGTGTTCTCTCCACCTGCTGTGGAGCGGTTATCCAGTGGGTTGTTTGAAGAAGTCATCGTCACAAACACGATTCCCATACCAGAAAGCAATCGCTTTCCACAACTAGTAGTGCTGTCAGTAGCTAACCTCTTAGGAGAAACTATCTGGCGAATTCATGAAGATACCTCGGTCAGCAGCATGTTCCGCTAGTCCCTAAAACACTATCACCTCCTTAAAGGCATGAAGTATGAAGTTTTTTAGCTTTCATCCTTCAGCCTTAATTTTTTATTTATAAGAATTAGAAAAAAGAAAGTTACAGGTTTTAGATTAGCAAATACCGCAGTGCGACTTTGGGTGCAACTCAGGCAAAGTTCCACCAACTTAAGTCAAGTTTGCAATCTGGCTCGGCATGACCGTTGTAGGGGCCGACAAAAACAAGTTCATCAGTATTTTTGACTAGCCATTGCATACCATGTTCTATCTCCCAATCGCATTCGAGTTCAACATCAATAAAAGTACTCAATAAATCTTGTTGCGAAGATAGAAAATGAATATTCATTGGCTGACAATGGTTCCAGATTTCTGCTGAGGCGATCTCAATTTGTTCTCCAATACTATCCAAATGAGCTTGGTAATATCGAAAACTCGCTTGTTGTAATTTAGTAAATAAAGTTTCTCCCCAAGCAAAGAAGGTTTGAATACATCGCTTTTCATAAGCATCTAACTCTTTGTCCGCAGCTAGACGAACATTCCGATCAAATTTAGCAAAATAAATACTAGCTTCTATCGCACCGAAGTTATCTGTTCTGAGGGTGGCTAAAACTTTTTCTAGCGTATCTGGCTTCATGAAAATTATTATCTCAGTATACTAGACTTCTTGCAGAAGTCGGGGAAAGGGGAAAGGGAAAGGGGGAAAGGTTTGGTATTTTCCTTTCCCCTTTAACATGAGTCCCTTTTCCCACAAGAGTGCAAAAACACTTTTGCAAGAGGTCTACTGGTTAATGTAGAAAAAATTGTCACGATTTGGGCAAAACTGACACAGAGGTATTGTAATAATGAATGATGTGGTAGAGCAACACAAGTAAACTCAATCTCAAACAGATGGACGATCGAGTTAGTGCATACTGGTTAAGCTATAAAGAAAAAGTTAGGAAGTGGTTTCCAGAACATTACAAGCTCAACCCCCCAGCAAGTGAAGATGAAATTTCTCATCTGGAAACGGTACTTGGTTATGAAATCCCAGAAGATATGAAAACTTTGTATCGAATCAACAATGGAGAGTCAGACAAAGGGTTGGGCATTTTTTATGGTTTAAGATTTATAACACTTTATGAAGTAGAGCAATGTTGGCTAAGTTGGAAAAAAATCATTGAAGATGGTATAGAAGATTTCAATGAATTTTGTACATCGAATCCAGAAGGAGTCATCCAACCCGTCTATGCAAACGAGAAATGGATACCTCTCATGGATGATTCTGGGGGGTGTCATATTGGCATTGATTTAGCACCTGGTTCCAAGGGATGTGTTGGCCAAATCATCAACTTTGGTAGAGATGAAGATGACAAATACGTGCTGGCTCCTAATTTAGGAGAGTTGTTGAAACTGCTAGATACAAAATTTGAGGAAAATCTCCAAATACCCTGCGAACAGGATGATGGCATCGACATATTTTCACTTAACCAAGGACATTTAATAGATGAGTTAAAAGAAATTATCAAAAATCAACAAACTAATAGCTGAAGCTTTTTCACAAAATCTCTGATTTTTCTATATATATTTGTATCTAGTTAAAGTAGCTTGCAAGTTCAATTTTATTCTTTATTTATCAGCTATCTTCTGGAGCATTTATGGGTTTAATGAGAAAGTTGACAGCAGGATTGTTGACTTTTGGAACATTGATGACTCAAGTATTGCCTGTAATGGCTCGTCCGGCGACCTTAACGAGTAGAAGTAATCTGCGAACAGATGCATCTTTGAACGCATCAGTAGAAGAAATTTTGCCATCAGGGGCTAATGTGGAGGTTTTGAATATTACGGTGGGTAATGATGGCGAATACTGGTACTATGTGCAACCAAAGCTGGAAGGAACCCTAAGCGGTTGGCTACGCAGCGATTTAGTCAGGTTTGAGGTGAGCAACAAGCGTTATGCAACCATAGCAGGGAAGCGTGGCTATAAAATTAACGTGCGTTCGTCACCCAACTTAAAAAGCAAGGTTGTGTACAACGCGCTGTCAGGTGATTTGGTGACGGTTGAAGATTCGTATAAACAGCCGGGTCAATATCGTTGGTATCGCATTAAGTTTCCAAGTAATGTTATTGGTTGGGTGCGAGAAGACCTGCTATCAATATGGCCTCAAGGATGTATTATTACTTGTCCTGAGATTTAGGCGATCGCAGTTCGGCAAAAAGCATAATTTTAAATTTTTTATATTTGCTCAACAGATTGCTGTGATTTAAGTTGAGAAGCTATTAAGGGAACTTTTGGTGCGAGAAAAAACCCAATCAAACTAGCAAAAAGAATTGGTGTAAAAGGGCTAAAATTAGTTAACTTTGATAACAATAAAGTTGTACTGATGGGTGTGCGTGTAACCGCTGCATTGATAGCTGCCATCGTACAAATCATAGCTAGTGCAGGATTCAACCCCGGAATTAAAATTGCAATTGCTTTACCAATACAAGCACCAGTAAAAAATAAGGGAATAATAAAACCACCACGCCACCCACCAGTGACTGTGATGCTGATGGATGCCATTTTACCCAAGGCTAAAATTAACAAAAAAACAACTGAAAAATTAGTACTTAGAACTGATTCTAATTCTTCATGTCCGAAATAACGGGTTAGGGGTAAGAACGCTGCCAAAGTACCTAAGCCTAATCCTGCTAATGTGGTGCGTACATAAACGGGGCCGGGAACCATCGCCAAAAGTCTGTCACAGCCGCGAAAAATGGCCATAAAAATCCAACCTGCAACAGCGCCGATGATTCCGAACAGGATAGCCAAAGCAAAATCATCGATGTTCTCTAAACGGTATTGGGGAAAATGCCAGGTGGGAGCAATTCCCAAACGGGTGATAAAGGCAAATACTAAATAACTAGCGCAACTAGAAACGATCGCTGGCATTAAAGCTTCGTAGTATTCTACGATATGCTGATGGTGAAGAATTTCTAAAGCAAACATCGCCCCACCTAATGGTGCGCCAAACAAGGCGGTAAAACCAGCGGCCATTGCTGCTAAACTTGTGGATCTCAGTTCTTCACCCTCAAGACGCAGGCGATCGCCTACCCACGTGCCAAAAGATCCTGTAACCTGTACTAATGGGGCTTCCGGCCCTGCACTACCCCCAGCAGCGATACTCACCAAAGAAGCAAGAATCATCGCCGGATTTTTTCGTGCATCCAAACGTCCGCCACGAAAATGGATATTATCGACAATCACAGCAATTTCCCCAGGATTGCCTAAAAAATGAATTACCAAACCAACAATTAATCCAGCTATCGGCATAACTATTAGCAGACTCACACCCTCAAATCTTTCTAGTTGGTGAGTCATCAGTTCCAAAACATTCCAGTACAAACCAGCAAATAGACCACAAATAGTCCCCACCACTACCCAGCGTAAAACCCACCGAGAAATGAAAAGAGGATTACGTCTTACCAGTCCAAAAAGTTGCAAAAACTTCCAACGCTGAGTTTGGTTTTTGGGAGTACGGTTATTTGGTAGCACTGCTGATTTCCTAACTTAAATAATGAAATGTCACGATTTTTTGACATTTATTATAGTAACGTAACTTAAAAGGCAATAGGCAAAAAGGCAACAGGTGAAGCAGTGCGCCCTCGCGGTTTCCCGACTTGTTCGCGTAGCGTCTTTGGCGGGAGAAGCAACTGCACCAAGCCGTAAAGCCTGCGGCATAGCTACGCTTCGGGCGCAGCCTCTCGTTGAGAAGGGCAATAAGTAAATCTCCGTACTTCAAACTAGGAGACTTCTATAAAAAGGTATTATTTCTTGCGCTTCGCATCTGGAAATAAATCTTTTTGTTTTTTTAATGAATAAATTTAGTTGCTCTCTAACCCAAGATTCAGGCAGGATTCATTACTATTGGCTGCCAGAAGGGCTTGGTGAATTCAAAATGTACAAACACCAAAAAATATTAAAAAATTAGATTCTTATACTTTTAGATAGACAGGATTTACAAGTTTACTACATCGCCAGATAGATAAATTTTTCATGCCAATTTATTAAATTAACTCAAGGATATGATATTTTTTAAAGTAGGAGTTAATTTCATAATGCCAGAGAATCCTGGGTTAGGAGAACAGGCGCTGAATAAAGCAGCAGAAATAGGATTATCTAGCCAGTTAGATGAAGTAGAAAATTTAGATGTAAATATCAAAACCGATCCACTGAAAGTGGTTCAGGGACAGGTAGATTCTGTCACAATTCAAGGCGAAGGTTTAGTAATGCAGAAAGACCTCCGAATGGAGGAACTTGAAATGCAAATGAATAGTGTTGCCATCAATCCTCTGAGTGTGGCTTTTGGCAAAATTGAACTCACAAAACCTACTGAAGCTAATACACGAGTTGTTTTAACGGAAGCTGATATCAACCGCGCCTTCAACTCAGAATATGTGCGATCGCAGCTACAAAGTCAAAAAATCCAGGTTAACGGACAACAGAGGACTATTGAACCGCAACATGTAGAGTTTCGACTACCTGGTGATGGAAAAGTAGCGCTAAATGCCAGCGTTAAATTAGCAGAAACAGGCGAAAATCAACAAGTTGCTTTTTCAGCAGTACCGACCATTAGTGCTAATGGAAAAACTGTTTCTTTGGAAAACGTCGAATATGGTGAAAGTGAAGAAATATCACCAGATTTGACAAAAGCTTTGATAGACCAAACCAGCGATATTTTAAATTTGAGTAACTTTGATTTGGAGGGGATGAACCTACAAGTTAACCAACTAAAAGTAGAAGTAGGTAAACTAACCCTGCAAGCCCAAGCTTATGTAGAACAAATTCCTTCTGGTTAGAAATCAAGTAAGAATTCAGAATTCAGAATTCAGAATTGTGAATTGAGAAAACTTTGAAGCTTAAGGTTAATAATTTGAAGAAAATTAAAAAGCTATCAAGCCTTTGTTTTTCCAATCATTCTGAATTCTGAGTCCTGACTCCTGAATTCTTCCAAAATAGATACTCATCAACTCAGGTTATTAATAATGGAAACTACAGAAACAACTCAAACAAGTTCAACACCTTTTCCAAATATCCCACCAGTTATTGAAAGTAACGATAGCGAATATCGCGATACTGGCGTACCCAGCACTGTGGCGATCGCCGGACATCCCTTACACCCCTTGAGTGTGATTTTCCCCATCGCCTTTTTAGCCTTAGCCTTGGGAACCGATTTTGGCTACTGGTTAACTCGTGATTTCTTCTGGGCTAGGGCTTCGATATGGTTAATCGGACTCGGATTAGGTGGAGGTCTAATTGCAGCTGCGATCGGTCTAAGTGACTTTTTGAAAATCGAACGAGTCCGCAAACGTAGTGCTGGTTGGATACACTTGATACTTAACGTTTCTATTCTAGTCTTAACATTGTTCAACTTCCTCCTACGTTTGGGCGACGCCGAAGCCCGAATCCTACCTTGGGGATTGCTTCTCTCCCTGATTGTTGGTACTCTCACTAGCGCTTCCGGCTGGTTCGGCGCTGAACTCTCCTATCGCCACAAAATCGGTGTAGTCGGTGCGGGTAGTCGAAGATATCCATAATTAAATAATTCGTAATTCGTAATTCGTAATTAATATTCAATATTACGAATTATTGAGAACCGATTGTGCAGAGGCTAAAATTTTGCTTAGTCTCTAAGGTTTCAAAAAATGCCCCGGAACCAAAACCAAACAATATATATTCTTCTCTCTATGCTCATCGTTGTACCGATGGGTTTTTTCTTTAAGGATTACACTGGCCCTGGCCATAAGTGGTTTA
This sequence comes from Nostoc sp. DedQUE12a, assembly GCA_034530795.1. GTDB lineage: Bacteria > Cyanobacteriota > Cyanobacteriia > Cyanobacteriales > Nostocaceae > Nostoc. Next base: position 12,690 of record JAVRCH010000128.1, on the reverse strand, counting down.
ATGACTATGCAGGAGATATAGCTTACGAAATATTTTGGTGTCTGTTTGGATTTTGGTTTTTTAGAAGTCGAGCAGCAGTAATCCAAATTCCAATATGGGTTTTTGTCGTCACCTGTATAATAGAATTTTTGCAACTTTGGCATCTGCCACTATTAGACGAGATTCGCGCCACCTTCATAGGTAAATTGTTACTTGGTACTACCTTTGTTTGGTGGGATTTTCCTCATTACCTATTGGGTTGTATTTTAGGTTGGTTTTGGCTGCAACAATTACAAAAAATCGGTTATGCAAAAAAAAGTTAAAGTTAAACCTAACTCTAAACAGCAAAAAATCTTAGAACAACCTGATGACAGCCTGATTGTATATTTAAAATCGCCCCCAGTTGATGGCAAGGCTAATGAAGAGTTAATTAAACTTTTAGCAGAGAAATTTGGTGTAGCTAAATCTGATATTACAATTAAGTCTGGTTTGTCCTCTCGACAAAAACTGATTGAAATTGACACGGTTATTTAGTGATAACTATTTTATCTTTAGTTGTTCGCTGCTTGGTAAAACTTCATGTAATGTTATGTATCACTGGATGTAACTAGAAATCGAGAGGTACAGGCTCGCAAAACAGAATTTTTAAAATTCCATATCTTTATGTATATCCTTAATACTGATATACCTAGACTGAGCTTTGACTCTTTCTATCCAAGCTTGGATAGCAGGAAATTGTGTTAAATCAAACCCACCTTCATCAGCTACATGAGTATAAGCAAACAAAGCAATATCAGCAATGGTGTAACGTTCTCCGACAAAAAAAGTATGATAAGTTAGGTGTTTTTCCATCAAGTTAAGTGCTGCATAAACTGGTTCGCGTTTTTGCTTTAAAGCGTCACTATATTCTTCAGGTTTACCTAAAATAGAAATCCAAAATCTTGATGGGGCAATAAAAGGTTGATAGCTGTATTGTTCAAAAAATAACCATTGGAGGACTTGCGATCGCAAGAAGCGATCGTAGGGTAAAAATTCTGTACCTTCACTCAGGTAAACTAATATAGCATTCGACTCTGCCAAATATTTTCCTGGCTCAATTTCCAAAACTGGAATCTTGCCGTTGGGATTTTTGCTTAAAAATTCTGGCGTTCGAGTCTCGCCTTTCAAGATGTTAACCTCTACCCTCTCAAAAGGCATACCTAGTTGTGTCAATAAAAGACGTATCTTGTAACCATTACCAGAAGGTAAAAAATCGTACAAACGCAGTAGTTCCATGCTAAAATACAATAAGGAATGTGTTGATAACTAAGGGTTCAAAATACAATATCTTACCAAAATATTTTACAAAAACCGGATAATTTCTTTTATATTTAACTTCTGAGTACGAGATAAAATCATCCCAAAAAATAAAAAAAGTATTATTTATTTCTAGATTGAGATGTTTAATTTATTCAGCGATCGGGAATAAAAGTATGTGTGGAAGATTTACGCTAAACCAGTCAGTAGAAGCTTTAGCTAAAGTTTTCGATGTTCAGCAACTTCCGGATTTAACAGCCGAATATAACATTGCACCTACGCAAAAAGTAGCAACAGTGTTACAAAATCCTGAAAGCAAAAAGCGTGAATTTCAGCAGTTGCATTGGGGGTTAATTCCTTCATGGGCAAAAGATCCGGGAATGGGGGCAAAATTGATCAACGCCAGGGCGGAAACTGTTGCTGAAAAACCTGCTTTTCGGTCAGCTTTTAAGCATCGACGCTGTTTAGTGCTAGCTGATGGCTTTTATGAATGGCAACGTCAACAAGGAAAGAAGCAGCCATTTTATTTTCGTCTCCAAGATGGGCAACCCTTTGCTTTTGCAGGTTTGTGGGAGAGATGGCACTCTCCTGACAACGAAGAAATAATTTCTTGTACAATTTTGACAACAGCAGCCAACGAATTACTCCAACCAATCCACGAACGGATGCCAGTAATTCTAGACCCACAAGATTACGATTTATGGCTAGATTCCCAAGTGCAAACGCCCCAAACCCTACAACAGCTATTGCGTCCTTATTCACCCTCAGCCATGACTGCCTATCCAGTCAGCACCTTAGTAAACAACTCTCGGCATAATAGTCCAGAATGCATCATGCCGATTAGTGGGGGCTAGGGGCTGGGAACTAGGACTGTATACTATGGACTAGAGAAGAGTTTTCCTAACGCCCAGTCTCCAGTCCCCAATACGTAATACCGAGAGACAACTATGCCAAGAACGCAAAAAAACGATAACTTTATTGACAAATCTTTTACAGTGATGGCGGATATCATTCTCAAGATCCTGCCAGCCAACAAAAAAGCTAAAGAAGCCTTTGTGTATTATCGAGATGGCATGTCAGCCCAAGCAGAAGGAGAATATGCCGAAGCGCTGGAATACTATGAAGAAGCGTTAACACTAGAGGAAGACCCCAACGATCGCGGCTACATTCTCTACAATATGGGTCTAATCTATGCCAGCAATGGCGACCACGACAAAGCTTTAGAACTGTATCACCAAGCAATTGAGTTAAACCCACGTATGCCCCAAGCTTTGAACAACATCGCCGTGATTTATCATTACAAAGGCGAAAAAGCTAAAGAAGCTGGAGATAACGACGGTGGTGAAGCACTGTTTGACCAAGCCGCAGACTATTGGATTCGAGCCATTCGCATGGCTCCCAATAACTACATTGAAGCTCAAAACTGGTTGAAAACTACAGGGCGATCGCAAATTGACGTATTCTTCTAAAAGTGAATAAAAGTGAGGAGTTAGGAGTTAAGAGTTATGAATTATGACTAATTCACTCCAAACTCCTAACTCCTAACTCCAAACTCCTAACTAAAAAAATATGATTGACCAAGAACAAGTCCACAAAGTAGCTAATCTTGCTCGTTTAGAGTTAACTCCAGAAGAAGAACAACAATTTACCACTCAATTGGGAAGTATTCTCGATTATATTCAACAACTCAACGAACTCGATGTTAGTGATGTGCCTCCAACAACACGGGCAATAGATGTAAGTAATGTCACACGAGAAGATGAACTGCAACCCTATCCTGACCGTGAAAGCATCCTCAACAGCGCCCCTGAACAAGAAGGCGAATTTTTCAAAGTACCAAAAATACTCAACGCTGAATAGTCCAAAGCTATTCCAATACTGCTCGGGTTTTGCATTTTGAACTCGGAATTTGGTTTGGGGTAAAGGGTAAAGGTTTTTTCTTTCCCCTTTCCCCTTTTCCCCTTAACCGACAAGTATTGAAAGCTATTCTGATTTCTGGCTCCCGTGTATAAGTTAATATTATTTCGGTGTTGCAAAAAAAACGTTGCTCTTGCCAAAATCGCCGTGATAAAGTACAAATACTGAAATCTACTGCACACCAATAGTGTCTAAGTAGATCCATAGAGTTATGAAATTATTTTTCACAAGCAGTTAGGTGTTTGCTTTTTGCCACCTAATTCTTGAAGATTAAATAATTTTATAGCTCTATATCTGCTTGAATTTGTATGAGCCAATGTGTTGGTTTGGCTATTAATTATGTGAATCCTGTACAGAGCAATTCTGACACCAGGGATTTACATGTTTAACTGCAAACTTTTAACACAGAAACGAGATTCATGCATATTTCGTTTGGGTGTTGGATTCTCAACCCAAACTAATCCAATTTATGAATACAACATTCTCGTGACTCAAACATTTCAAAAAGCTATTGGTTGTGAAAAAAATCAGTAGATGTTGTATTTGTGTGTGAGGAATGAATGTGAATCACGAGCAATTAAGATGCGTTGCAAGAGTTAGTTCGTTGTGCTTAGTTACAGGTTCAATTTTACTGGGAGCAGATCCTACACTTGCGAATCCTCCTGAGTCCCAGCCTAATTTTAGTATTGATAGTCAATCTTCAAATACCAATGCGATTGGTCAGGTCAACTCCGTATCTCAATTATCTGATGTTAGACCAACAGATTGGGCTTTCCAAGCATTACAATCTGTAGTAGAACGTTATGGTTGTATTGCCGGATATCCTGACAGCACATACAAAGGAAATCGTGCATTAACTCGTTACGAATTTGCTGCTGGTTTGAATGCTTGCCTAGACAGAATCAACGAAAGGATTGCTTCCACTACTGCTGATTTCGTTACTAAAGAAGATTTACGAACTCTACAAAAACTCCAAGAAGAATTTGTAGCAGAACTAGCAACATTACGCGGTCGTGTAGATGCTTTAGAAGGTAGCACAGCTACCCTAGAAAAGCAACAGTTTTCTACCACCACTAAACTTAATGGTGAAGCGATTTTATCTTTAGCAGCAGCCACAGGTGGAGAACCAGGTAGTGAAGATGCCAATGTTGTCTTTAATAATCGTGTGAGGCTAAATCTCACCAGTAGCTTTAACGGCACTGACTTATTAATTATTGGACTCCAAGCTTACAACTTTAGAGCCACTGATTCACTTTATAGTCGAGGAACCATCCAAGGACAATTATTACCAAATTCGAGTTTGTTGGGCGCGGGTTCAACTAAGTTAAGCTTTGAGCCAGAATTTCCTGGTTTTAGTCCTCAGACATTGCAAGCTGATGGCGGAGTCAATTCAGTTAGTCTTTACAAGCTAGCGTATGTCTTACCCTTGTCCCAGCAATTTGCCGTATTTGCCGCCACAAATGCAGAGATTACAGATGTGTTTCCTGCCATTACCCCCTACGCCAGCGATAGCCAAGGAGCAATTTCTCGATTTGCAGGCTACAACGCTGCTGTACGAATTACTGGAGGTACTTCTGGTAGTGGTTTACTTGCAGGCGCTGGTTTTTTGTGGAATCCTTCAAAACAAGTAGGACTTGGAGTTATATACGGGAACGGTACATCATCCCTACCCCAAGATCTGGGTCTTTTGAACACACCTTTGGGAGGAGGTTTCTTTAGCGGTACGGGAGCAGTTGCAGCACAACTTACCTTGAAACCAATTTCAAGCCTTGATATTGGGATCAACTATGCACACAGTTATCACGAAATCAACATTTTGGGTACAGGTCTGAGTAGCGCCGATATTGCTTCAATTCGGTTTGCTCCCAACGCAGGACAGCTGGGACAGGTGGGTGGTAATGGCACTTTAGCAATTCTCAACGAGCCTATCAACGTTGATTCTGTTGGTGCAACGGCAACCTGGCGATTTACACCTCAAACATCTTTGTCAGTATCGGGTGCTTTACTTTTCGCCAATTTGTCAAATGTAAATGCTTCTACAACCTTTAGTAGCTGGTCAGCCGGGTTGCACGTTAAAGACATCTTCGGTAGAGGAAACGCAGCCGCAGTGATTTTCGGACAGCCACTTTACCGACAGTCTACCGGCGGAATTGCTATCCGTCCTGAAGATAGGACTCCTTATCATTTAGAAACTTTCTTTAACTACAGAGTTAATGACAACATCAGCATTACTCCTGGCGTATTTTGGCTATTCAATCCCGAAGGATTTAGCGCCAACGACACAGCAGTTGTAGGCGTACTTCGTACCACTTTGACTTTCTAATACGGGCATTGGGGATGGGGCATTTGTCATTTGTTTTTCTTTGCGTCCTAGCGTCCCCCTGTCTCTATGTCTTTCGCATCCCCCCATCTCCACACTTCTCTCAAACAAAACAGAAAGCTCTTCCGGAATTTCTACGGTTATAACAGAAGACAAGAGTAGGATACACTGGCTTTTGAATACACCAGAAGTTCATCAGCGATTTGATTTGTCGCTGCTGCTTCTTCCTTAGTATCTTACGCTTTTTGTTCTATGAAACTTACTCAAATCTACGGTAAGTCCTTCCAAGAAGGTTTTTTTGCATCTACTTAAAGACTCCCACTGTTTTGGGTCTATAGCTTTAGAATATTTACAAGCTTTAATTACAAATTAGCTCTCTCTAGAAAAACCGCTGTTTTTGCTTTTTGGGCTTACGTCCTACCTGTTTATATCCCAATTTGTGTAGCTTAGCTAACCGGCGAATTCAGTTAATATTAAGCCTGTTTTACTATTTAGTTTCTTACCCCGACCATTAGACTCCTAGTGTTCATTTCATTTTGTTCAATAGCTTTTAGCCCTTATCGCTCCCATGCTGACCCATCACCGCAAGCCCGTGTGCTTATCAATTATTTCTACTGACCTACCAATCTGGTCTGTTGTTGAAACTGCCGGCACATTGTATCAAAAAGACACTGACCGGTTTCATTTACTGTTGACCGCACCGCCCCTAATTACTTGCGAAGTCGAGAGTGTCCTTAGTCCAGAGGACGCTTCTGCTCAAAGTAAGAGCAAAGCCTATGTCCCTAGCAGTCCCAGAATTTTGTGGTTGGAAATTTCCCCATATCGGGTAATTATGACTATGCAAGGTAACGCCCAAGTGAGCTATCGCCACTTCTGGGAACAGGGTGTTTATGGTATTAGTCGTTATTGGTTGCCAAATGAGTCGTTGCAATCTAACGATCCGATTCGTTTACGAAACTTTACTAGCAGCTTAGCTCTCAACGCACATCCTTTACCAGAGCATTTGCGACTGGAATATGAATTGTGGGCAGAAAAAATCCAACTAGGACGCTACATCCTGAATTTAGAAATTAAGCACTGATATGTGGGGACTGGGGACTGGGGACTGGGGACTGGAGATAGAGAGGTAGAGTACAAATTCCTTCCCTAACTCCTAACTCCTCACAGGAGCAACGGAAACGTCTCCGGCTTTGCTCAACAGTCAACACTCCCCACACCTTTCAACCAAAATAACTCGGTTGGTTTCCAGGTTTCCATTTAATGTTGCAACCAACACTCGGCTTTTGCTCAGTTGCAACAGGTTTATCCGCTAACACTGCTTCAATGGCTGGACGTAAATCTGCACCTGTGACAGGTTTACCATTACTAGGACGACTATCATCTAATTGTCCCCGATAAACAAGTCGGCGCGAACCATCAAATAGAAAAAAGTCTGGTGTGCAAGCGGCTGTATAAGCTTTTGCTGTTTCCTGGCTCTCGTCGTAGCACAAGGTAAACGTAAATCCTTGTTCTGTGGCAAATGCTTTTAAGGAATCAGGTGCATCATCTGGATAATTTTTGGCATCGTTAGCGCTGATGGCAACGATCGCTAAATCACTCGTAAAATAATCTTTTCCTAACTGCGCTAATTCTTGTTGCACGTGCTTGACAAATGGGCAATGCCGACAAATGAACATTACCAACAGCGCTTTTTTATCTGCAAATGTAGAAAGTGAAGTTGCCTTTCCAGATACAACTTCCGGTAGATCGAAATCTGGTGCTTTGGTGCCTATCGGCAACATTGTTGAAGCTGTTAAAGCCATAATTCATCCGATATTTTTACCCTGATAAAGGCTTTTGCTATCAGTATGTTTTCAACATATCACTAAATATTCAACAAATCTAAGAGACGAGATATTTCCCGCCTCTTAGATTTGTTGAAAATTATTTTATAAAGTTGATTTATTACAGGCTGGTCAAAAAACCCACGATCCCATGTCCTGTTGCTACTTCTAATACTATCAGAGAAACAAAACCAATCATTGCTAAACGACCGTTGAGCAGTTCTGCATAAGGTGTGAAGCCAGTGCGATCGCCTTGAGCGTCTACATAAACCTTTGGCTCGATCGCAAAGTTGTTCAGTTTGCCTTGATCGTCAACTATAGCAGTACCTGTACGCATGTGATTATCCCCTTTTTTTTTCTATGTAAAGAAGTGTAACAAGTTTATTAATATTTGTAAAGTATCTTAATCTGTCCAAGTAGAAGGCCAAGGCAGAGATATGATTATGGATTGAGTTCAAAGCCATGTTTAACGACATAGGCTCTGCTCTTTGTTCTGATGCCCTCTCAATCACCAATCCACTTCCATACAGCCAATGCATCGATTTCGAGTAGAGGTTATTGCCAAAACCCCAAACCCGCAGCAGGTAATTTACGCCGCGATGCACCAAGACTATACCGATGGGTTCGTGTTTGACGAGCGCGACTCATGGCCTTCGGAGTCACAAAGCGGCGAAATTATTGTCAAGCGACTTTTGGCGGGAGAAAGAGGACATTATGGCCCTCTAGAGCATCCCCAGATTATTTTCAACTGTGGCTACTTTCCCCACAGTGTTATGCAACAGGCACGTACTCATCGGGTTGGAGTATCATTTGATGTACAATCTTTTAGGTATACAGGTAACCAATTTATTGATGTAGTAGAAGGCAAGAAAGACATAGAAGATGTTATTTATCTGCGTCCCGTTGGTTACTACACAGATAGGCAAGGTAAAAAGTACCACTACACGCCAGAACAACGAGCAGCTGATTTGGAGTGGTGTCTAGAAGCCGCTAAACGATATAAAGCTGATTTTGAAGGTGGAATGTCTGAAGAACACGCTAGAGGTAAAGTACCTTTTGACTATCGTCAGCATTTTGTAGTTAGTTTCAATTTAAGGTCTTTCTTGCATTTTTGTGACCTGAGAAACAAGAAAGACGCTCAACTTGAAATTCAAAAGTTGTGCGAACTGATGTGGCCTCACTTTGCAGACTGGGCACCTGCGATCGCCCAATGGTATGAAAAGCAGCGTCTAGGCAAGGCAAGGTTAGCACCTTAATTGATAAAATTGTGATGCCAGTTAAGTGTGGCGATCGATTCTCACAAAAAGCTGAATGGCTAAAGACCGATTTCACGATGCAGTTAGAATGGCTCTGCAAAAAGAACGATGGACAATTACTGCCGATCCCTATGAAATAAGCGTTGGAGATGTAGATTTTGAAATAGATTTGGCAGCAGAAATGTTAGCAGCCGAACGAGGAGGCGAAAAAATAGCAGTTGAAATTAAGAGTTTTATTGGGCGATCGAGTGTGTCAGAATTCCACACAGCCCTTGGGCAATTTATTAACTATCAATTTGCTTTGGAAGAATTTGAACCAGAACGCAAACTTTATCTCGCAATACCTGAGTCAATTCATAACTCATTTTTTCAGCGTCGTTTTATACGGTCAGTGATTGCGCGAACTCAAATTCGCCTACTGGTTTACGATGAAAAACAGGAGGTGATTGTCCAATGGCTCTAGAACAATATCGTCAAATCATTCAACAGTTAATTTTAGAACGAGCAAAAAGAGGCTTATCTTTAGAAGAGATGGAAACACAAGCCATTCTCGATACGGAACGCGACCACTACCTGTTGTTACATACAGGCTGGCACGGTAATCGCCGAACACACGGATGCAGCCTCCATCTCGATATTAAAGATGGTAAAATCTGGGTTCAGCATGATGGAACTGAAGTTGGTATTGCCACACAACTCCTCGAACTCGGTGTACCAAAGGAAGATATCGTTTTGGCGTTTCACTCTCCCTATATGCGTCAGTTTACAGAGTTTGCCGTCAATTGAGCTATGGAAAATATGATTAGCTAAAGGCGATCGCATTTACCATAGATGAATAGATGACAAAACCTGCCGATATTAGCACTAAAAAATTAATCAGCCTTGCACCAAACAATTGGGCAAGATGGGTAACAGGAATTTCTGACATTGTTACAGGAGAAATCTTAAATACAGAATTTCAATGGATTAGCCGACAAAGCGATGTTGTGATTCAAGCTGAAAGTCCCCAGTACGGAAAATTTCTCATCCTCAATGAGTTGCAATTACGGCACACAGCAGAAATGCCGCGTCGGATGCGTGCTTATGCTGCTCTTGCAGAAGAAAAATATAAACTACAAACTTATCCCGTATTAATTAATATTCTTAAAATCAGTAACAGCGAAATACCTACAAGCTTTGCATCAAATTTTATCGGCTTAAGGGCAATTCAAGATTATCGCGTTATTAATCTTTGGGAAGTTGATGTAAATATTGCTTTTGAGACACCATTACCGTCGCTACTTCCTTTTGTACCAATTCTCAAGGGGGGAGAAAACGAGTCTACAATTAGGGAAGCATTACGAATGCTACGTGCTGATGAGCAATTAAATCAACTTGAGACAGTTCTGGCCTTTTTTGCAACCTTTGTATTAGAAAGTGCTTTAGTTCAAGAAATCATGAGGTGGGATATGACAGTCTTAAGAGAGTCACCTTGGTATCAAGAAATTTTACGTGAGGGAGAAGCGCGGGGAGAAGCGCTAGGAGAAGCACGTGGAGAAGCACGGGGAGAAGCGCGGGGAGAAGCGCGTGGAATAATCTCTAGCATTGAAACAAGTTTAGAAGCGAAATTTGGCAGTGATGGTTTGGAGTTGATGTCCGTGATTTCACAAATTTCTGACTTACAGCAATTAAAAGAGATTTTACGCAGGATTGTTGTAGCAAATACAATTGAAGACTTACGGAATGTTTTGTAATTAGATTTTTGATTTTAGGCGATTCGCTGTGGCGCATCAAAAGCACCATCTCGGTTAGGTACGATTAGCACCTTCAGCAAAAATCTAAACACGAGCCAAAGTCACAATTTCTAACTGATCCTGATATTTACCCCGTCTTGCTTCGTAACTAATAGCACAGGGTTCGCCTTCTAAAAATAGTAATTGCACCACACCTTCGTTAGCGTAAATCCGGCAATCTGCACTAGAAGAATTAGAAAATTCTAACGTCAGATGACCCCGCCATGCAGCTTCAGCAGGTGTTAAGTTAGCTATTATACCACAACGAGCATAAGTTGATTTACCTATACATATCACTGTAATATTACTTGGAACCTCCAGTTTTTCTAAAGCAACGCCAAGTCCATAACTGTGAGCAGGCAAAATAAAGTAACTGCCATTAACATCTGTGTGCAGTTTTGTTGGCTCAAGATTGTGGGGATTAAAGTTTTTGGGGTCAACAACAGTTCCAGGTATGTGGCGAAAAATGCGGAACTCAGCCGGAGAAAGGCGTATATCGTAGCCATAAGAAGATAAACCGTAGCTGATTACAGGTTGATCTGCTACAGACTCATCTATGTTAGAAAGTTCCGATCCCAGAGAAGCTTGGCTCAGACTTTGGGTTTTCTGTACTTTTCGGATTAAACTTGGCTCAAAAGGTGAAATCATGCCTTTTTGAGCCATTTCAGTAATCCAGATATCGTTTTTAATCACAAGTTCACAGCTAATTCAAACCGAACTACTAGGATACCTTGAAGTGAGTTTTTTGTTTAGGGTCGATGGCTGCGGCGAATTTCTGTAATTTGATCTGCCACATCCAACAGAGATTTCGGCATCTCTGGCCCTGTGAGAATGATATCGACATGGGGAGGGCGTTTTGCTAGAAACGCTAAAACTTCAGTTTCTGGAATCAAACCAAAGTTAATCGCTAAACTTAACTCATCTAAAACTACGAGAGAATACTTACTCTCATATACTACCTGTTGTGTATACTGCCACAGTTTTTGTAAAGCTTCGTTTTCTGTATCGTCGAGATGTGGTGTATCAATGCAACGAGGTAAATCACAACGAATCCAATCTAAATTTTGTCCTAGTTGTATGGGTCGTTCCTGTCCTTGACGAATACCTCCTTTGAGGAACTGGACTATTAAGACTGGCGTCCCTTGTCCCGCGATTCTCAGTGCTTGAGCCATCACGCTCGTAAAAAAATTCCGATGAGAACTAGTAAAAACTTGTATTAGCCCTTCAATCGGATATGGTAAGGTAAGGGTTGAATTTATACTTGGTGTTTCTAACTGTGCGACCATAGGTAAAGTTCAAAAATTTACAATAAGTTACAGACTATTACTTAAGATTAGTTATTACAAATCTACCTGTATAATCAATCTGTTTTTCACAGGTGCAGTGGTTTGGGTAAATTGCATTCTTAGTCAAACACTACTTTTGTACTGAAGTCAAGAGTTATTTTGATTTAAATTTTCGTTTTCTCTCTGAAATTAGTCGTAAAAATGATAACAAATAAGTTACAGTTACAATCACTTAAAAAAGCTATAAATAGCGGCTGAAAGTCTTTAGATATTGGATTTTGCGGTTATTTGCACAAAACGACTTATAAAGTAATAAATTTGACACGATGAGGGGTAAATTGTTGTGAGATTAGTGATTCTGGGAGGTTCAGGATCGGGTAAAAGCACTCAAGCACAAAGGCTTTCCAGATACTTTGAGATTCCTCTGATTTCTACAGGTGAGATTTTACGAGAAGCCATATCTGGTGGCAAGTCCTTGCCGAACTTCCAATGGTCGCAAAGCGATTCCCGGACTCATCTTTGTGTTTACACTAACCTGAATGAATTAGGCTACCATGCACGGCCATATCTAGAAAAAGGAGAATTAGTTCCAGACGAAATGATTATTGAATTGATCCGAATTCGGCTCAGGCAACCAGATATTAACTGCGCTTGGGTGTTGGAGGGCTATCCTCGCACTGCTTTTCAAGCTGAAGAATTAGATTTTTTATTAGATGATTTAGGCCAAAAACTAGATTGGGCGATTTATCTACAAGTTCCAGAAGCTGTTATGGTTAGCCGATCCTTGGGGCGATCGCTACCAGATGACCAACCCGAAATCGTACAGCGCCGTGTAGAATTATTCTACGATCGCACCATTCCCATCCTAGAATATTACGACCGTCGTCGCCGACTATTAACCATCAACGGCGACCAGTCACCAGAGATGGTGCTGCAAAATATTTTGACTCTACTTTCTGTTCCTTAGAGATGGATAGGGGGGCAGGGGAAAAGGTTAAAGGGAAAAGGTTAAAGGGAAAAGGAAATAAATTTAATCTTTCC
>JAVRCH010000127.1:0-48702 GCA_034530795.1 Nostoc sp. DedQUE12a | reverse complement strand
GGATTCAGACCCCTCAATAGGGAGAGCCACCAAATTTTTAATTTGGTGCGGTGTTTCACCTTGTCCTGACGGTACTAGCAGGAGTTAGGGGTCAGTTTTCCTCCTGCCTCCTGCCCCCTAACTCCTGCCTTCATTGATAAATTGCTGGGTAGGAGTAGAACCAAAATAGATGTTGATAAATGATCGGATCGCCATTCCCATCCGGTTTAAAAAATTGTGTACCAACAAGAGCAGATGCATAAACTTATTCAAGTTCAAAATGTATCTCCTCTACTGAAAGTAATGCATGAATTAAAAGAAAAGATTAGAAAACTTTTTAATAAGACTAATTTGTAGATATTACTATTTTTCCCCATCACCCATCCTCGGTTGATTTTACGTTTTTCTGGACTGATTCTCAAAACTCGGAAAACAGCAACTATCAAGTTATATTTGTTGATTAGAGTTTTTTATTCTATTGAATCAATTTGAACAAACTTTATTACCAGAACTACCACATATTTATTTATTAGGGAGGATGAAGAAAATTGTCATAGTTTGCACATTATTATAAATAGAGGAAATTTCAGGTAAGGCTCAAAATATTTAACCTTAAACCAACCTGAATACATAAAAATATGGCACTACGCGATCCAGTTCCTGAAAATATTAAACAGCCAGTTAGAGAAGTAGCTTCTCATCTTTGGGTTGAACGATTAGCAAGATTAGGCTATGCAGCAAAAGGTCTAGTTTATTTTATCGTCGGCTTACTAGCAGCACAGGCAGCATTTGGTTCTGGTGGCAAAACTACAGATACTAGTGGTGCGCTAGAGACGATTGTGACTCAGCCTTTTGGTAAATTCCTCTTGTGTATTGTCACCCTTGGGCTGATTGGGTATGCACTTTGGCGTTTTGTGCAAACTATTCTCGACCCCGAACATTCAAGCCAACAAATGAATGGTAAACGAATTGCTCAGCGTCTGGGCTATGCTTTTAGTGCGATCGCTTACTTAAGTTTGGCTGCAACATCTATAAAACTAATTATTGGCTCCAGTACTGGCAATAGCGATTCCGTTGAAGATTGGACAGTATATTTTCTTAATAAACCTTTTGGTAGATGGTTAGTATTGCTTTTAGGTTTGACAGTCGTTGGTGTTGGAATTTCTTTTCTTTATCAAGCATACAAAGGCAAATTTCGTCGCCATTTTAAACTTTATCAAATGAGTCGGACTGAGCAAATGTGGGCAATGCGTCTGGGTAGATTTGGGATTGCTGCCCGTGGCATTGTTTTTGGTATCATCGGCATTTTTATGATGGTGGCAGCAATTCAATTAGATGGTACTCAAGCTAGGGGATTAGGTGGTGCATTGGCATCTCTGGCACAGCAACCCTTTGGCCCCTGGATTTTAGGTGTGGTGGCTTTGGGTTTGATTGCTTACGGTATCTATTCTGTAATCGAGGCTCGCTATCGACATATTACTAATTAGACCTGCCTTGAAAATAAGGCAGGAGACAGAAGGCAGGAGGCAGGAGGAAAAGACATTTTTATTGTTCCTTGTGAGCGCAGCTCATGAAGTCTCTTGCATAAATCAAAAATAAAGAACCCCACCCCGCATTTGAGTAAAGCAAACGCTCCCCTCCCCTTACCAACAAGTCGGAAAAACCCTATACAGCAGTTTGCAACTAAATGAGGTACAGAACTAAGAATTCACAAATCAAATTATTCTTCTCCTGCCTGGTTGTTGAGCGTAGTCGAAACACTGCCTTCTGCCCCCTGCCTCAAAACCAGTGACTTTGTACTTCATGCAAAAGAAAACTGCTGTATCATTTCCGGTTTCACTTGTGATTAAAATCTTTGTGCATCCTAGTGTCTTTCACTTACTCTCAAAAATAAGTCTTCAACTGGTTTCCATATAACTGAAAGTCTGGAAATACTTGCAATATCCATTGAAGACTTAAGAATAACTATATCGACTTGTAGCGAGATTAAAAAATGTACCGTGACGCATCACCTCAAACCGTACATTTGATGCAATATTATCGTTAATCAGAACAAACCAAATATCTGACAACAGTTCGTATGTATTCAATAGTAGATGTTTTTGTTGTAGAGCGATCGCCACCGCCGTGTACCACACAGCCTCTAACGACGTTCTCAACGAGTTCATATTATTATTAAAATCTCTTTGCGTCAGAGCGTCCCCTTCCGCGTCAGTCTTAATGGTAAGTCTTTTACCGAACATGATATTAGTCTCTTAAAAGTTAATTATCTCGGTAAAAATCGATCCTGTTTGTTGTCCTAGCTGACAGGACTCAAGATACATCTTTGCGACTCGATCCCAAGGGTTTT
This sequence comes from Nostoc sp. DedQUE12a, assembly GCA_034530795.1. Taxonomy (GTDB): domain Bacteria; phylum Cyanobacteriota; class Cyanobacteriia; order Cyanobacteriales; family Nostocaceae; genus Nostoc. The sequence goes on along the minus strand of JAVRCH010000127.1, from coordinate 46,373 downwards.
GCTGTAAGCAATCTTGAAAATATTCGGCTGCTACTGCAAATTGTTGTTGTTCGTAACACGCTAATGCTGACGCAAATAACTCTAAGGTAGCTGTTTTGCCTGCACCAACTTTTGGGGGATCGGCGGCAAACACTTCATGAACAGTCACAGCATTTGTCTTACCCTTCACCTTCACCTGGCCAACTACACGAATACCATAGCGATCACGATGTTGTAAGCGCTGAAAAGTTTGGTCGGTAATTAGGAGTGGCGCGTTGAATGTTTTGGTCAATCCTTCGATGCGCGATGCTAGATTAACTGCATCACTAATCACTGTACTATCCATGCGATTCATCCCGCCGACTGTCCCCAAAATTAGCGAACCAGTATTAATCCCAATGCCAATTTGAATTGCTAAGTAACCCCTGGCTTGGCGTTCTTCGTTGTAGGTTGTTAAGGTCTGCAACATGGCAATTCCCGCTAGTACTGCATCATCGGCATCTCCGGGAAACAAGGCCATGATGGCATCACCAATATATTTGTCGATAAAGCCATTGTGTTGGAGAATGATCGGCTCCATGCGGCTGAGATAGGCGTTAATAAATCGGAAATTTTCGGCGGGAGTCATGCTTTCTGAAAGGGTGGTGAAGGAGCGAATGTCGGTAAATAAGACTGACATTTCCCGCTGCACCTGATCGCCTAATTGCACATCTATAATGCTTTGCTTATTGAGGAATTGCAGAAATTGACGCGGAACAAAGCGCTCGTAAGCTTTGTTGAGTGCGGCTAAATCCGTATACAAACGAGCATTTTCAATGGAAATCGCGGCTTGTGCTGAAAGCAGGTTGAGCAATTCCAAGCGATCTGGGGTAAATGCTCCTGTTGTCAAGTTATTTTCTAAATATACAATTCCGGCTAATTTTCCTTGGTTAATCAAGGGAGTACACAAAACCGATCGCGGTTGATGTTGACGAATGTAAGGATCTTTGATGAATTCCCCAATGTCAACTGCTTCGTGGATGGCATCGTTAAGGACTACATTAGTTTTAGTACGAATCACATAGTTAACAATCGCTGTCGAAATAGTTTGGCTATCGTCAATACTGAGTGATTCTAAAACCTGAATCCTATTTTCACCAACACTTCCTTGAGCTTCAATCAGAAATTTGCCTTTGCTTTCCAACAGCAAAAACCCCCGTTGCGCTCCGGCATTTTCCATTAAAATTCGCATTAAATTAGATAAAAGTTTATCTAGGTGAATTTCTTCGGAAAGGGCCTGAGAAGCTTTGATGACTGTCACTAAATCCAATGATTCTGAGCGACTGGTACTTGTAAGACCGGTCTGGTTATAACTAGTAGTTGTTAAAGATTTAATAACTTTTTCTGGAGTGCGCGTAAAAATTTCCGGATACTTGGCTTCTAAATCTTTCACCTTGGCGATCGCTCCCCACTGCAAATAAAGATAGCGGGCTTCTTGCAGATAAACTTGGGCAATCTTAAATTTGTTTTCAGCCAAGTAAAATTTAGCAGTCAATTCATTGGCGAGTGCCGCTTCATTCAAATACTGATTTGATTGGGCTAAGGCAATGGCTCGATCGTAACAGGCGATCGCCTGACTAGATTCTCCATGTACCCGATGCCATTCTGCTTCTACCAACGCCAATTTATGAGTATAGTTTACAGGAGAAAATTTTGCCCAAACTTGCAATTTTTTCTGGTTTGCTGCTACTCGCTGGAGTAATTTTTGACGTTCTGCTGCACTAACAAAACAGGCTAAAGCCAGTCGTCCTAGTGAGTCATAAAAGTAGAACCATCCCACAATATATAAAGCTACAACCGCATCCAAATAAGGAATTGCCAAATCAGCATTCTTGACGGCTGTAGCATAATCTTCAAACCAATAATTCAGCGTTAAGTGATTAGTATAAACATAAAAAATAGCTGTGCGATAATTACCCTCGATATGCTGGGGTAACATAACGGTTGCATCATAAAATTCTCCAACTAATTGACAGGGATTAGCATTTTTGCCCCGTAAATTAGCAACTACTTGGCGATAAAGTTGAGTGAGAGTAAAAATCGGTTGTTTCTTAAACTGGTGAACTGCTTCTCCGTAAATAGCTAAACATTCATCCAATTCAGCTAAATTCTGACCGCTAAAATAGGAATGCATAGAGCATGTATTGGCGCAAAATGCAGCATACTCAGTATCACCAGTATCGCGCCCAATCTGAAATGCGGCGTGCAGTGAAGGAATAGTATTTTGGAGTGGTTCTTGCCAGTGGCGGACAAAGGAATTAACTACAAATAAAGTTCTTGCTTGCAGATGCTTGGCATTAAAACGGTCTAGCACTTTCAAAGCTAACTCACCAAATTTATATCCCCCTGGCAAATCTCCCACAACGCCGCAGAGAATTAAGCCATAGGTAGCGTAGGCAAAGGCTGATTCCGCCGCATTGCCGTATTTAGCAGATAGTTCTACCTGTTTAAAGACGGTCAAAGGAAAAACATTCGGGGCTGCTAAGTAGGTCGCCGAGGCGATACTAGCAAGGATGCGAATTGCCGCTAATTTTGTGGGATTGGTAAGTTTTGGCAAGTCGGCTAAGGTGTGTACCTGCTTACCTCCCAAAGCGAGTTTAGTTTTTAACAATCCCAGTATAATTTGCGGTTGACCGGGGTTGTGAGCTAAGGGAATGCCTAGAAGTTGCATCACTTGTAGACCGAGTTGAGAAGCTGCCAAAAGTCGATCGCGGGCGATGGCCGCTTGGATTTCGATGGCATAAACCTGCACCCGATCGATTGTGCTGCTGGTCTTTTGCAGTACTTCTTCTGTGAGTGCATCCATGCGCTCAAAGTCCCCACCTAGATAGGCAGCTTCGGCGGCGGCGGTATGCAATGCCAAAGCTAGTTCATACTGTTCCTGCCAACAGTTAGTTGCTAGGCAGTTAATCCCCATTGTCAGATAATCCAAGGCTGGCTGATATGCTGCTGAGGCTTTGGCTTTGTTACCTGCTGTTAAGTTCAACTGAGCTAGTTCCTGTCGCTGTTGAGCATCTGTAATCAGATCGATGCCGAAATTCAGTTGGTTAACAATGTCAAAAATCTTTTCTTCTTGTTTGGAGGGGGTAATGCCTTGTAATAATAGTTGCCCAACCCGCAAGTGTACTGCCTGTTTTTCGTCAGTGGGAATCAGTGAGTAGGCTGCTTGCTGGACGCGATCGTGGAGGAATTTGTATACTACATCCAAATTTGTCAAGGCTGTTACTTCTCGATCGGCAACTTGCAAGAGTTGGTAGTCATTACCTTGGGGTAAAATTAGTCCTGTTTGCAAGGCTTCCCAGAGTTGGGCGGCTATATCTGCGAGGGATTTTGAGCTAGCGATCGCCAAAATATGCAAATCAAAAGTGTTACCAATACAAGCTGCTAATTTTAAAGCTTCTTGGGTTGCTGCTGGCAGCTTTTGAATTTTCAGCGCCATCAACTCAACTACGTTATCGGTAATCTGCGCTGCCTGGATTTTTGCCAGTTGCCACTGCCATTGTCGCCCTTTGAAATTAAACTGTAGCAATCCTTCTGTATACAGCGACTTCAAAAACTCATTCATGAAGAAGGGATTGCCGTTGGTCTTCTGCTGAAGCAGTTCTGCTAATGGAGTAACTTCTGCTAAATCAGCATTGTTGAGGGTATCACTCAAAAGTTGTTGAATTTGGGGCAATGCTAAGGGCGTTAAGGTCAGTTCGTGAATAGCCACTCCTGCTTGTTCTAAGGATGCGATCGTTGTCCGCAGGGGATGGGTTTTATCTACTTCATTATCGCGATAAGCACCAATCAGCAATAGATATTGACTGTCTGCTTGACTAATTAACAACTCAATCAGTTGGAGTGATGCACTATCCGCCCATTGCAGATCATCCAAGAACATCACTAAAGGATGTTCTTTTTGGGTAAACACCTTAATAAAGTTTTGCAAGACTAAGTTAAACCGAGCTTGTGCTTCCTTGGGGGATAGTTCTACAACAGGTGGCTGAGTCCCAATAATCAGTTCCACCTCTGCAATCACTTCAATAATTACCCGACCATTGACACCAAGAGCATTTAATAATTTTTCGCGCCAAGTGGTAATTTCTGCTTCGCTGGTAGTTAACAGTTGGCGAATTAAAGCTTGAAATGCTTGAATTAAAGAACTGTAGGGAATGTTACGTTGCAACTGGTCAAACTTCCCGGAAATAAAATATCCCCGCTGTTGGGTAATTGGTTTATAAATTTCTTGCACCAGGGCTGATTTGCCAATTCCAGAATAACCTGCAATTAGCATCACTTCGCTTTGTCCGTGACTGGCTCGTTCAAAAGCTGCGAGCAAATTTGCCACTTGTGCTTCTCGTCCGTACAGTTTTTGCGGAATTTGAAATCTACCGGAGCGATCTTGCTGTCCTAGTTCAAATAATAGAATTTGCCCTGTACTATTGAACATCTCAAGGCATTGCTTTAAATCTGCCTGCAATCCAAAAGCACTTTGATAACGTGCTTCGGCGGTCTTTTCCAGCAACTTCATCACAATTTGCGAAAGCGCTGGCGGAATTTGGGGATTGATTCGATCGGGCGGAATCGGCTGTTTGGCAATATGGCTGTGAACTAGTTCTACAGGATCGTCGCTAATAAAAGGTAATTGCTGGGTCAATAGTTCGTAGAAAGTAACTCCCAAAGAGTAAAAGTCTGTGCGATAATCAAGCGATCGATTCATCCGTCCTGTTTGTTCAGGAGAAATATAAGCCAGAGTCCCTTCTAAAACATTCAGATTTCGCAAGGTGGGATTTTCCCGCGACAGCCTAGTAGCAATCCCAAAGTCAATTATTTTCGTTTGTTGAGTCGTGGGATTGAGCAGAATATTGCCAGGATTAATGTCTTTATGAATAATCTGTTGCTGGTGAATTTCTTCTAAAGCTGCTGCTATTTGTATAGCCAATGACCAAAAATTTTGTATTGGTAAAGGCGATTGATTAAGTAACCCACGCAGAGGTTGTCCACCAAAGTCCTCTAAAACTAACACGAAGGTGTTTTGATATTTTTTCAAGTCGTAGGCTTGAATAATTCCAGGCGCTTGAAAGCAGCGCGTCAGATCGTATTCAAGTTTAAACCGGGCGATCGCTTCTGGGGGTGGGTATTCTTGCCGCAGAACTTTCAGGACTACTGGTTGTCGATCTAACTCTCGATATCCTCGATAAACCTGAGAATTGGGGCTGGCGTGCAGTTCTGTCAGGAGTTTATACCCTTCCAGTTCGATCATAAATTACTCAAGCGTTTGCTGTATTGTTAGGGTTTATTCAGTATAAATTGCTAACCTTGCAAGTGAACAGGTTGTAAATTACGTACCCAAAACTTACGGCCCAAACGACATCTAAGTGTAGATTTGTTATACCATTTCACCCAATGAATGATACAAATAATTTCTCCTGTGCCCCTCTGCTTGCCTAAATGTATCAACTTTAAAGCGAAACGGTATTAGGGCTGGTTTTGCGAGTCTTGGTAACCTCTGCCAGTCTTCCAGAACGTGTCCGCGTTAGCGTCCCGCAGGGAAAGAGCGAAAAAAGCCCTCAACCGAGTTCACAATACGGGTAATCAGGTCAAACGCTTAACCTCATTTGGATGGACGGCGGATACAGTGGTGAAGAATTTATGCGTTGGAGTTTAATTGTTTTTTGGATCGGTGTTTATATCTAAATACTAGTGCTTGAATTTTATAGGATTCCTATTTGATTTTTGAACAAAATTTCCTACCCTTTAATCTTCTATAAACCTCTTACCTATTGACTTTTGCTTATCCATATAGATAATTTCATAAATCAAACCGCATTCATATAAAAAGCCTTAAACTGCTATTAAATTACATTAAGCTAAAGTTAAAAAAATAATATATTCAAATAACCTAAAAAAAAGTTAGTCTAAGTCAAAAATAATGCATTGTTATTTTATTTTAATAATTATTTAATTAATAATAATTATATTTATCCAATGGAGTCACAAATGTCTACAGCAATGAGCAAACAAGAGATTGAAGCAAAACTGGCTACTTTAGTTCAACAAGATGAGTCTTTTAAGCATAATTTAATTAGCAATCCTAGACTTACTCTTGAAGAAATTGGATTAGGTTTTCTTCCTTCTGACATAAAAATTATTGTTGCAGAATCTGATAACGAACAAGAGTTATCTGATAACGAATTAGAAAATGTATCTGGAGGAGCAGAAGTAAGCGTTGGTCTTACAATTACAATCAAATTTTAGCGGTTAACTAATCGGCAAATCTTCTGTGTAGTAAGCATAGTTTATTATTCTTAAGTATGTTCTTCGGAACTAAGTTAAGCCTTGGATATACTAAACTTTGTATATAACAAGAACGTTACTTAAGGATTCCGAGGTTATTTAATGTGTTAATTCTGATTTATTTAGCTCAGATTAGTTATAATTTGAGCTAATGTTTATTTTCTTAATGTTTAGCAGTACGAATTTAGCATAGTAAATAATAAAACTTAAAAAAGTGGAGTTTTATCTAAAATTTGCGTATTTATTATGTCAGCTTTACCGCTTATTGTTCTTACAGGATTTAAGAGTTAGTCTTCACTAAAAAAGCTTGCGATCGCCATTAGTAAGATGACAGAAATGTTGAATACTAATACAAAACTTTACATATTTGTGCGATCGCGACTTTGCTTTCTCATAGACTACAAGGAATGCTCACTCAGCTTGGTTATGGTAGGCGGGTTTATAGCAAAGGTCTACCGTTGGCTGAAAATCTGGAATATAAAGATGAATTGAATGATAGCGTTTTACATGGCGTGGCACTAGCTTGGAAAAAGTTTGATTGGATTAAAGGTAAGATAAAAGCCTTCTGCCTCCTGCCCTCTGCCTTTCCCGATAAAATCATCCCGCATTTATGCAACGCCAAAAAAATATAGTCTTAGCAAAAAAAATGTGCATTGTAGTGGTAGCTAGGAGCAAATTATATGTCTATTGAAAGCGCAAACTCACCAAGCTACAAACAGAGCATGTTTAAATATCTCCTACTGCTCTAGTGGTTTGCTACCCAGCATAAACTCTCCTACAGAAGTTTCAGCATAGTAATCTGTTCCTGCTGCCTTTGCAAATAAATCAGAGTTTCCACAACCTAATCCACAAGGAGCTAAATTCATAGCTGTTGCAACTAAATACATTGTTTGGTATACAACCCCTACATGCTTTAAAATAGCCGCATAAGCTATAGAATTGTATTTCCAAGACATACGTTGGAAACGAGCAGCAAAGGTAATCAGAATTTGGGGAGTACAGGTTCTTGCTGCTGATATTGATGCCTGAAGTAAAAGTGTTTCTACATATTTATTTCTATCAGAAAGTTTGCAAAGTTGATGCTCTACAGGAGAGTAATGATAAAGACCTGAGGGAATGTTTTCACAAGTATTTACAGTTAGATAAATTTCAAGCTCATAGATGCCTCCGCCACTTGGATAGGGCCGATTAGTTAACTCTCCATATTCTGTTTTAAATATTTCTCTAACCCTAGCACTACGATAGAGAAATTCACTTATTTGTTTATCAGTTATTGGCTTTTCGGCATAGCTTCTAATAGATTTTCTTTTCTCTAAGACTAAAGTGAAAGGCAAGTCTTCTTCTTGAAGTTTTTCTATATCAGGTTTATACAATTCAATAACGTCATTAGATATTTTTGGTTTTACACCTGGCAACGGATTGATTTTATCCAAAAATCTATATGTTGCACCATAGAGGTTAGTATGCCTACCTTGCCTAGACCTTGTATGAAAAAGTAAATCATGAAATTCCCATTGAGCCAGTGTAAGATTTTCTTCTTCTTCAATCTTGCCATTTGCCTCTACTACAGATATAACTTCAGCATTTAAAAGAAGCTGCAAGAATGCAAACATACTAGCCTCAGAGATTTCTGGAACTTTTGAGCAAAGCTCATAGCAATTTTTAGGTTTAGCTAACTCAGCAATTAGGGCTGCGCCTCTCCAATCATGCAATATGATTTGTGCATGAGATAGTGGAGACTCTAAAATTAGGTTTTCTAAATTTCTGTGAACACATGCAAATCGCGAAAGAATATATTTTTTATCTATATAGACTTTTTTTTCAACAAATTGATAATCTTGGGAAATCGGAGTTATGGTTGCTAGTGGAATATTGTGCTGGGTAACAGTATGACAAAGTAAACAATTAATATTAAAGTTTTTTAAATAGTAGTAAAAAAGCGGAAGTTGATAATAACCATTTAAAAGCACTAAATTACTCAAATGTTCTTCAGTAGCACCACCGCAAGCAAGTAATTGTATAGCAGAATATAAGCCATAGCTAAGTTGTTTAAGTGTATAATTATGAGCTTCTGACTGAACAATAATTTCTTCTTTGGATTCTTTCTTTAAAGAAACGCCATTTCGGAAAGAAAGTATAAAAGATTGATAACTCATAATTTTAGTATCCAAAAAATGATTATAGTAATTATTTAAATTGTTTCAGCAAATAAATACAAACTATAAAAATAATATATAGCCAAAAATGCTATATTATTTTTACTATAAAAACATAGGAATTGGATTTAACTGTGTCTCACTAAGAGGTTCCTTTAACCAACCCATCTTCACAGGAACATCATAGAGACGGCCTGGAGCAAATCGCGCCCAAAAATGCCGCATACCAGGAACAATGACTTTTACAACATTCAAACATACATCTGAACGTGTTTGATCTAAAACTAGAGTTTCCATACCGTGTTTTGCGGCAATTTTAACGCAATTCATAACATCCTCTAAAATGTCATCATTCCAGATTTGAGGATAATCAGAAAATACTTTCGATGCAACAGTTTCATCTGGTTTTAAATAATGCTGGTTTTCTAAAGTCGCAGTTTTCCACCAATTTACTATAGCTGGATCAAAAGATGTATATTCTGTATTACTATGAGCATCAACTGATAAAACAGGAGGCAAAAATTGATTAACTTCAGTTAAAGCACGAGAAATGGCAATTTTAGGATCAAAATGACAGCCAAAACCTATGACAATATCTTCCTCTACTTTATCATTTCTCCTAGAAATCCCTACAAAACTTGGGATATTTAAATCGCTCGTGATATCTAAAACCCATATATCTCGGTGAATGGATTTATGATAATCCTGTAATGCTAGAAAATAGGGTTCCCCAAAAGTTTCTAAATTTACTACAGGTTTTCTTAAGCGGTTGTACCACCATAAGCAGATACTATCTCGCTCTACTAATTCTAGAAAACCTTGCAGTATAGCTTCTTCTTTTGTAGTTCCTGAAGCATTTCCATTTGAATCTGCATTACAAAAATAATCTTCTTTAGAATATAAATAATTGTAATAGCAATAAGCAGTTGGGATATACTTAAACTGTTGATTAGTTAATGACCAAACAGGTGTCCATTCAATTAATTTTTCTTCATCAAAAGGTTTGGGAACAGTATTAAAGCCAGTACCTACTGCATGTTTATAATTCCAGTCTTTACGATTATTGTATTGTGCTTCACTAAAATTCATGCAAGTATTTGGGTGAATTGCTACATCACCCATTTCTTTATAGCTCCCTTTTTGCCTAATTTCATATCCTTGAAATACTCCTGAATATCTCTCAATTGCCTCACACAAACCACTTACTTTTGCTTGTAGATCGGTCATTCCTTTACCCGAACTCTTACTTCGTAAGCTGTTCCGTAAAAATGAAAAATTATCATATTTAATAGCCATGTTATGACCAGCTACATAAACATGAATTAAATTTTGATCTTTAGGTAAAGCAACAGGGTATAGTGCGTTAACAACACCTGTAATTGGACTAATATGATGTTCGTATTGTTTGAAAGTATCATCGGGTGAAGAACAACGATGACCTGCACCTACAGCTACAAGTTTCTTGCGGCTTTCAAGTAATAAAGGTAGAGGCTGATGGTTGTTTGATAAATATTCCTTTTTTCCACAGCTAGGGCATTGAGGACGCTGTGTCAATATATGCTTTTGTTGCTCTAAAGAAATACAATTTAAAGTTACTACTTTGCCTTCAAGTTGTTGATTTTGTCCTTGAACAAGCCATTTAGCGATTTCAGTCGCTGCCAAATTTAACACAGTTTGCGATGTAGAAATTAAGGCAGCACGAGATGTAGGAAACGGTTCTGAAGTTCCCTTTTTTTGCTGTATAAAAGTTTCGACTTCACGATTAGCTCTGAGACGGTGAGCTAAGCACTCCCAGCAACCAGTCTTTCCTGGTTGAAATATTGGCCCAATCCATGCAATAGATCCTGTTGGTTTGATCAACATCCAAGGACGTTCAGATTTCAACGCTTTTTGGTTAAAGGCATCAAGGCCAACTTGTAGGTAGTCATCTGTTAATACTATTGAGAAGTCGCTATTTTCAGATATTTGAATATCTAATGACTCAAGGATAGAAATTAACTGTTGTGTCGGGACTGCCCCAAAAGAAGTGACTGAAACCTTATTCTCATTCAAACGCTTGGTAGCTATTCTCCCATCAACTCCAAGAAGTTCCCAGAAGGTTTCTGTTTCAATAGGAAATGATTTTTCTCCCTCTACGATGTAACCTTTTTTTTCTAGTAGACTTAGACCATAGTAAACTTTTGCAAGCTCCAATTTACCTTGAAGAAGAATAATAATTTCATCAACAGTATGATGTCCATTAAGTAAGGGAGCAAGGCATTTATAAATATAGCCTTTTAATACATAATTTTTTAATTCGGACAATAAGAATATTATTGGTTCATAACCTGGTGTTTCTAAAATTTCTATATGGAAGCAACTTTTGAATTTTGGTTTATTAAGCATATTTTTGAAAAAAGGTAACTTTTTGAATAATAAAGATTTGACTAATAACTAATTATTTTATTATTAGCTATTAGTCACAAGCTATTTATTCAGCAACAGATTCTGTTGCGTTTAATCCACAACCATAAGTACCTAAAGTACCAGCAGTACCAGTTAAAGTACCATAAGTACCTGCGCTACCAAGACAGCCTTTTGCTACTGCTTCTAATCCTCCAGCAACCAACTCCAACTGTTCGTCACTAAGTTCTTCAGATGGTTTAGCAGGTAGAGTCATATAAATCAAATTTGCAGTATTCTCTACTACACGAATTTCTAAGTTATCTGGTACTTCAATACCATTCTCTATTAATACTGCTTTGGGTTCAGAAAACAAGCGTTGCTTGAATGATTCATCTTCCCAAGCTTGAGCTACAAGCTGACCATATTTTTTCGCAGACTCAGCTTGTTGTAAAAAGCGATCGCTATTTTGTTGGGGTTCCATATTAATTCCTCGCTAGATTAAGATAAATTGGTCAAGTTTGATTGAAGTGCCTACTATGCCGATATAGTAAAAGTTTCATACCACGCTCACAATGCACAATATTTGGGTAAGACTCACAATTTTTTTGCTCTAACTTTCTACTACTGACAAAGTCAACAAGCGTTAGCTTGAGACTAAACTTATTTTTGGAGAGACTTTCAGCGAACTCAGCCAACGACACGCTAAACTAAAAATTTGTGAGCTTTTCCAAAAGATTATGCATTGTTTTTGCAATATTAATCATGATATTTATTAAAAATAATTGACTTAAAATAAATAAATATACCTAAAAAAAACTAGATGAAGTTAATTCTCTTAACTCTGGTATTTCTTAAGCAATGAGTAAATAATACAAGTTACTAGTTTCCTAATTACCGTTAATCTAGCAATAGTTTAAAATATTAAAGTTTATCTATTGTCTAAATTTAAAATTATCAATCGCCGATCAAAATTAAATACACTCAATTAAATGTAAATGTTGAACCAGAAACGTACTATATTCCGCAAAGAATCCCTAGAGCGTCTATCATCTCCTGAAAGACTAGACCAGTTGATGCAGGTAGTCAGCCCCAGAAGTTGGCTACCTCTTGCCGCTTTGGGTTCTATTGTGGGAGTAGCTGTTATCTGGAGTATTTACGGTCGCATTCCCATCACCGTTGAAGGTCGAGGAGTACTGATTTACCCCAGCAATGTTGTGCCGTTGCAATCAAAAAGTGCTGGGCAATTAATGGCGCTCAATGTCAAAGTTGGGGATGTAATTAAAAAGGGGCAAGTATTAGCAACTATTGACCAAGCTGAACTCCGCAAGCAACTGCAACAACAGCGGACTAAGCTGACAGAATTTCAGTCACAAGACCAAGCAGTTGGTTCACTACAAGGGCAGAGGTTCCAACAAGAACAAAGGTCGCAACACCAACAACGCTCGTATCTCCAGCAACGGATATTGGAACTGCAAGCCATAACCCCTTTGCTCAAAACCAAAGGCAACACCTCAATTAGTCAGCAACGCCGAGGTCTAGAACAACGCTTGCGGCAAGCCGAAGCTTTGACTCCTGTTTTTCTGCAAAGAATGGAAATTCGCAGACAGTTATTCAAAAAAGAAGGTGCGATTTCCGGCGATGAAGCACTCACGGCTGAACAGGAATATTTGCAAAATCTGGAAAAAATTGCTGACATCCAAGCCCAATTAAAGGAACTGGATGTCAAGGAGACGGAAACTGAACAAAGGTATCGTCAAAACCTGAGTACAATTTCTGATTTGCAAGCTCAACTCAAGGAATTGGAAAGTAAACAGGCTTCTATAGCTCAACAAGACTTGGAAAGTGTAACTGCCCGCAAAAAAGAGATTCAAGAAGTTAAACGGGAAATTGGACAACTGGAACTGCAACTAGGCGATAACAGCCAGATTATTAGCCAATACTCTGGGCGCATTTTAGAAATCACGCTGGCACAAGGACAAGTTGTCAACGCTGGAACTCGCTTAGCAACCATTGAGGTGGAGAATTCCAAAAACAAGCTAGTTGGCGTTACCTATTTTTCCGTTGCTGAAGGAAAGAAGATTCAGCCGGGGATGACAATTCAAATTACTCCCCAAACTGTGAAGCGGGAACGCTTTGGTGGCATTGTGGGTAATGTCACCAGCATTTCACGTTTTCCCATTACCAAAGAAGCAGCCGCTAATGAAGTGGGGAATGCAGAAGTGGTAGAAGGTTTGGTGTCTCAACAACAAGGACTGATACAAGTATTTTCTGACATAGAGCCAGATTCCACAACGCCAAGTGGGTACAAGTGGTCTTCTTCTGGGGGGCCACATCTGAAAATTTCTTCTGGAACTACCACTGTTGTGCGAGTCAAGGTGGAAGAACGCGCTCCCATCACTTTTGTTTTACCCATCTTGAGGTCTGTCAGTGGTATCTACTAAATCTACTTTAGTAACACCGATTAATCTTTGGCAGTACTTACAAAAATTATTGTCACGTAGAAAGTTGCGGGTAAAAACGCCAACTCTTCTACAAATGGAAGCAGTGGAATGTGGGGCGGCTGCTTTGGGAATTATTCTTGGTTACTACGATCGCATTGTACCATTGCCACAACTGCGCCGAGATTGCGGGGTTTCCCGCGACGGCAGCAAGGCATCTAACATGGTGAAAGCTGCCAAAAACTATGGACTCGAAGCTAAAGGTTTTAAAAAAGAACTCAAGCATCTATGGGAACTGCGTCCGCCATATATTGTTTTTTGGAACTTTAATCATTTCCTTGTGGTAGAGGGATGGAACAAACAGCGAGTTTATCTGAATGACCCTGCTACCGGGCCGCGTCATGTATCTTTACAGGAATTTGACGAGGGGTATACCGGAGTTGTGCTGGTAATGGAACCAGGCGCCAAGTTTACTAAAGGTGGTAGCAAACCCAGCATGATTTTATCTTTGTGGTCGCGGCTACAGGGTGCTGGGGATGCCTTAATTTACTCCATAGTCGCGGGATTTTTGTTAACTGTAGTTGGGTTGGTAGTTCCCGTGTTTACCCAGGTGTTTGTCGATGACATTTTGGTGCAGGGACGGCAATTATGGTTGCGTCCTTTGCTGTTGGCAATGGCGATCGCTGCTATACTTCAAGGATCGCTAACACTATTACGGTTGCGGTATCTGCGCCGATTGAAAATTAAACTAGCCGTGGGTATGTCCAGCCGTTTTCTCTGGTATATCTTGCGGCTACCTGTGAGCTTTTACGCTCAACGATTTGCTGGAGAAATTAGTAACCGTACTACTCTCAATGACCAAGTTGCCGATGTTTTGGCAGGAAAATTAGCAACGACAATCATTGATACGCTCATGGTGGTATTTTATGCCTTAGTCATGATGCAATATGACTGGGTACTGACGTTAATTGCGGTGAGTTTTGCCGCCGTTAACGTCTTAACTTTACAGTGGATTTCCCGTCAACGCATAGATGCTAATCAAAGATTGATACAAGAATACGGTAAAGCCGCTGGAGCTTCCATTGCTGCACTTCAAAGTATTGAAACCCTCAAGGCATCAGGGCTAGAATCAGATTTCTTTTCGCGGTGGTCGGGTTATTACACCAAAGCTCTCAATTCTCAGCAGGAACTAGGAGTAACAAACCAGACATTTTCAGTATTACCCACGCTTTTATCCGCCCTTTCTTCGATGTTGTTGTTGGTAGTTGGTGGTTTGCGGGTAATGGATGGACATCTCAGCATTGGAATGCTCATCGCCTTTCAAGGTTTAATGCTCGGTTTTCAGCAACCCGTGAACAATCTTGTCAACTTTGGTACCACTCTCCAAGAATTAGAGGGGAATTTGATTCGGCTGGATGATGTGCTGGATAATTCCGTGGGGGAAGCAGAGGAGCAGGGGAGCAGGGGAGCAGGGGAGCAAATAGAAAATTCTTCTCCTGTGCCCCTTTGCACCTCTGCCCTTCTTCCTAAATTACAGGGCTATGTGGAGTTGCGGAATATCACCTTTGGTTATAGCCGCTTGGAATTGCCACTAATTGAAAACTTTAATTTGTCGATTAAACCAGGACAGCGGATAGCTTTAGTGGGTGGAAGTGGTTCTGGAAAGTCTACTATAGCCAAATTGGTGAGTGGACTTTATCAACCTTGGACTGGTGAAGTTTGCTTTGATGGTCAACCCAGGAAAGAGATTCCCCAACAACTGCTGACTAACTCTGTGGCAATGGTGGAGCAGGAAATTTTGCTGTTTGGCGGTACGGTTCGGGACAATTTAACACTGTGGGATACTACTGTACCAGATAAAAACCTGATGCGGGCTTGCCAAGATGCCGCGATCGCTGATGTAATTCTTTCTATGTCCGGTGGATTTGATGCCGAACTCATAGAAGGTGCTGCAAATTTAAGTGGCGGTCAGCGACAACGCTTAGAAATTGCTCGTGCTTTGGTAAATAATCCTTCGATACTCATCATGGATGAAGCCACCAGCGCCTTAGATGCAGAAACAGAACAAATCATTGACCAAAATCTCCGTCGCCGGGGATGTACTTGCATAATTGTCGCCCATCGATTAAGCACTATCCGCGATTGCGATCGAATTATTGTTCTAGA
Organism: Nostoc sp. DedQUE12a; assembly: GCA_034530795.1. Taxonomy (GTDB): domain Bacteria; phylum Cyanobacteriota; class Cyanobacteriia; order Cyanobacteriales; family Nostocaceae; genus Nostoc. The sequence continues at coordinate 30,931 of JAVRCH010000127.1, read as the reverse complement.
ACGTGGAAAGGTTATACAACAAGGCACTCATCAAGAATTGTGGCAAATGGAAGGTGTATATTCGCGGTTAATTCGTAATTCGTAATTCGTAATTCGTAATTCGTAATTCGTAATTCTAGCAGGAGGTAAAAGTATTACTATTTCTGGCATTCAAGCTTGTTATTATGTCCTAACCTATGTGACTACGGCTATAAAGCACGAACCTCAGATATTCAACGACGAACCTCAGATATTCAGCGGCGAACCTCAGAGGTTGAAAAGTTTTATTCTTATCTCCCCCAGTCCCCAGTCACCAATATGCTAATACACGGTCAAACTTACATAATTAATGGCAACGAACCAATTCTACTCAATGACCCTAGTCGAGTTTGGATAGTTCAATCTGGCTCTATGGCTTTGTTTGCTGTCAAAGTTGAAAATGGCGTTATTGAAGGAACTCGCCGTTATTTATGTAGTATTAATCAAAATGAAGCTCTTTTTGGAACTGTTAATCAACGATATCAAATTTTAGCAGTGCCCATTGGGGAGGCTCAATTACTACATTTACATCAAGAATGTTTTCAGGAGTTAGTAGTTAATGCAGATGCAAGGCTGTTTACTTGGCTAGAAAGTTGGCTGTTGCAACTCGGTGGTGTATTCTCTCAAGTTACTATGCCAAAAATTCAGGTGAAGGCTTCTGCACAAGCACGACTTTCTTTAAACAATGGTCAAACTTTCCAGCCAGAAGCAGGTGTAACTTGTTGGGTAAAGCTTCAAAAAGGAACAGTCCGTTTTTTGGGGTTTGAGGAAGTGGCGCTCACAACAAGCACTGCAACTTTTCCTCTCACTGAAAAAATGTGGTTAGAAGCTGTGGAGGGAGTTCAACTTACTACTAATCCTACTGGGGAATTTCAACCAGATATACTACTGGCTGGATTATCTCAATTGCATACTCAAGTTTTGCAATGCATCAATATTATAGATGAGCAAGAAGCACAAGCAGAAATAATCAGATTGGCCGATCGCCAACGCTCAAATCGTCAAGTTACGGCACAGGCTTTAGGCGAACTAGCATCAACGTTGAATTTCCAAGACGGGGATTTTTTCAATGAAGGTACTCCTTTGTTGGTGGCGGCTGGTGCGGTAGGCAGAGCAATGGGTATAAAAATTCGCCCCCCTTCTCGCTCTGAAAACCTGAAGCGGCTGAAGGAACCTTTGTCAGCAATTGTTCGAGCTTCCCGAATTCGGATGCGGCGGGTATTACTGCGAGATAATTGGTGGGAGAAGGATTGCGGTTCTTTAATAGCTTACACCCAAGACAATCGCCCAGTCGCGCTACTTTCTGTTTCGGCAACTCGTTATGAAATTTTTGACCCGGTTGAACGCACCCGTATGAAAGTTGATGAACATATAGCTGCAACTCTGGCTCCTGTTGCTTATATGTTTTACCGTTCTTTGCCGGATAAAGCACTCCAAGCTGTTGATATAGTCAAGTTTACACTCCAAGGACGCAGCCAAGAATTGTTAGTAATTATATTTAGTGGCATTGCGGTGACGTTGTTGGGGATGATTACGCCTTATGCCACGTCAGTTATTATAGACAATGCAATTCCCGATAGCGATCGCTCTTTATTATTGCAAATTGGATTAGGTTTGCTGGTTGCAGCTTTGGGTACAGCTTTATTTGGTTTAGCACAGGGATTTGCTTTATTGCGAATGGAATCTGCTTCTGATGCTTCCACCCAAGCTGGTGTTTGGGATCGGTTGCTGAATTTGCCTGTGTCGTTTTTCCGGCAATACACAACTGGAGATTTACTTTCCCGCATTTCATCGGTGAGTACAATTCGTCGCCAACTTAGTGGTAGAACTCTCGTTAACCTAATTACCAGTTTGTTTGCGCTGTTTTATTTGGGACAGTTATTTTATTACAACTATAAATTAGCTTTCATTGCCGTTGGGACTGCGGTAGTGGCGATCGCCTTCACCACCCTTTCTGGTATGCTGCTAGTGTCTAAGGTGCGTCCGTTGCTGGAAGTCCGGGGTAAGATTTTTGGACAGACAGTGCAGTTAATTAATGGTATTTCTAAACTGCATATTGCCGGGGCGCAAGAGGGCGCTTTTGCCGCCTGGAGTAAAAACTACACTCGCCAAATTAAGCTGGAACTGAGTACCCAAGGTGTGGAAGATGCCGTTGTCCTGTTCAATACACTCATGCCCATACTCACTTCTGGAATACTTTTTTGGTTTACAATTAAACTCTTAGAAACTCCTCAAACTTCAGGACAAATAGAATTATCTCTTGGCACTTTCCTAGCTTTCAACACAGCTTTTGGCAACTTTACTAGAGGCAGCACCAACCTCAGCAATACAGTTACAGAAATTTTGCAAGTCATTCCCCAATGGCAACGCACCCAGCCAATTTTGGCAACCATCCCAGAAGTAGATCTGTGCAAAGCCGATCCTGGTAGACTCATTGGTAAAATTACCGTAGACCGTGTAACCTTTTCTTATCGCCATGATGGCCCCTTAACATTGGATGATGTAACTATCTCTGCGGAACCTGGAGAATTTATTGCTCTGGTAGGCGCTTCTGGCAGTGGTAAATCAACATTACTGCGATTACTATTGGGATTTGATACTCCACAAATAGGTAGTATTTACTACGATGGTCAAGATTTATCTGGGTTGGATGTGGACGCAGTACGCCGACAATTGGGTGTAGTTTTACAAAATGGTCAACTCAGTTCAGCTTCGATTTTTGAGAATATAGCAGGCGGCGCCCAAATGACTTTAGATGAAGCTTGGGAGGCGGCGCGGATGTCTGGATTTGCTGACGATATCACCACCATGCCTATGCAAATGCATACTGTAGTGAGTGAAGGGGGTAGTAATCTTTCTGGAGGACAACGCCAGAGGTTGTTAATTGCTCGTGCTTTGGCACTAAAACCGCGGATTTTATTTTTTGATGAAGCTACCAGTGCCTTAGATAATAAAACTCAGGCCATTGTGAGTGAAAGTTTAGATAAATTACAAGTTACCAGAATAGCGATCGCTCATCGGCTTAGCACTATCCGTAACGCTCACCGAATCTATGTACTCCAGACAGGCCGGGTTGTGCAACAGGGAACTTTTGAGCAGTTAATAACTATGGACGGATTGTTTGCTCAGTTAATGGCTCGACAAATGGTATAGGGAAGTAATGGGATTTTGCCAATTACAGCAACGCAAATTATTTGACTAATTTATCACTTTTTTACCTTTAATTAAATGAAACTTAAACTCATTATTTTAAATTTAACTGACTCCAACTATCAAATATCATTTGCAGTTTGAGTACAGAATCAAGAGCGATGTCTACGACAAGCCCCAAAGCGTCTACGCAGAAATTTAGCTTAAGGTAAATATGAAATCAGTTCTGAGATTAACACTAGTTGCCACTAGTTTAGCCCTGAGCATTGCTACTGTAAACCAACAAACAGCAGAAGCAGCTACCATAAAATATACTGTCAATGTCAACAGTGATATATTTGGTGGCAGCGGTGTTTTTAGCTTTGATGACTCAACTTTTAGTAATGAATCTATTCCTACAACTCCAGTTGAGTTCCTAAATTTTACATTCAATAATGACCCACTAATTATTTATACTAAAGAGGATGACATTGATTATCCCGACTTAGGCCCTTTTGTCTTTCAAACTGTTGCAGGTGATTCGCCTATCGGATTGGGTTATTTATTTAACAGTAAAATCGATCCAACAATCAGTTATGAAATTGCTGGATATGATTTTATTGTAGGCAACCAAACTTTCAACGATGCAGTTTCCTATACTCCCATCCCTGAACCTGCAACTTTATTTGGCACTTTAACTGTTTGCAGCATTGGCTGGCTCACGTCAAAAAAAGCTAAATCATCCAAAAAAGCTGCTTGAAATCTACCTATGAAATTAGAAACCTAGTTTCTTTAAGAAACTAGGTTTCTGTAGTCACTACCTTTAACTTAAGCGTATTCAGTTAGTAAGCTTGTGCTGATATTAACTGAGATTTTGCTTGATTTGTCAGTATTTGTGCCCGATTTTGCCGGAGATCGGCATGACTGCGCTCTGTAGGATAAGGCACATTGTCGCCTTTAATACCAGACCAAAGCACACGGTTGAATTCCTCCGGGTCTAGCTTGTCTTCAACTTCAAAGTAAAAGTCTTTGGTTGCCTGCGCCCACCATTGTTTGTCATGCAAAGATGAGACAGCAGTTGTCTTTTGGACATTGGAATTTTTACAAGCTGGGACAAGGTTGGGATCTACAGGCGCAGCACATAAGTTACCAGGTAAAACTGCGGTGTAAGGCGTAAAGTCAGGCTCTCTAGTAAAAGCATCTGACATCGGCTTGGCATTGGCATCATTTATACCTAGATAGCCGATTCCCAATAAGTCTTCCATTGTCCGCACTACGCTAACAGTATTGTAGTTAGTGCTAATTAATGTCTTGCGCTTGGTGTAAGGTGAAATGATGTAAGCTACTGAGCGATGGCTATCTACGTGGTCAGGGCCATTTTGACAATCATCTTCTAGAATAACGATCGCTGTCTCTTTCCACACAGGAGACTTGGAGATTTTCTCTACCAACAAACCCACAGCATAATCGTTATCAGCCATTTGCAAATCGGCTGTATTTAAACCAGCTACAGCATTACTAAAATCGCCGAAGTGGTCGTGAGGTAAACGTACCAGTGTCAAATTAGGCAAGGTATTATTGGCTAGATAGCTATCAATATCACGTGCAAACTCGTTGTAGAGATAGATATCTGCATTTTTCATGTCGTAACCCCGGAAATAGTTGTCGGTTTTATCCAACAGTACAGTTTTTGCTGCTACAGCTTGCTGAATATTGTCAGCAGCAGGAGTTGGAGAAATGGGAATGTAAAGTGGGTTACTGGGGTCGGGTTTTGTGGCATCTACTTGGCTAGTGCTGTAGTTACCATCAACGTAAAAGCCATAATTACGTACAGTCTTGCCAGCACGCAATGTGGCATCCCAAAGATAACCACCAACAGCATTTGGTGATAGTTCACCATCCCCTATAGGCGCATTCACATCCTGAGTTCCAGGTAAAATTGCTGATTGACCAGAAGGATCTAACACTCCAGTGATTCGTGTAGTGAACTGGGAAGGGTTAGAGTTAGTTTGTGGTAAGGCAATATTGATGTTGCGGTTAAGACCTTCATAGTCGTAAGTCAGACCGTTAAACCCAGCATTACCATAGAGTACTGACTGAGTTTTTTCTGTATAATCAGTAGTCCGTCCGTAAGTAGACCAGTTCCAACCCACACCACTAGACTCACCAGAATCGTAGAAGTTATCAAAGGTGACAAAATCTAGAGCTAGCTTGTGATGGTTGGGGGAAATCGGTTCCGGGAATAAAGTTAATGCAGGGTCACCGTTACCAATGGGTAAATCACCTAGAACTTGGTCATAAGTACGGTTTTCTTTTAGCACATAAATAACGTGCTTAATCTTCTGTTGCAAAAACTTCATTGTCCGGTCAGGACGGCGATTATCAAAACTGTTGTTTGTGTCTACCTGCCGGGAGAGTGAAGCTAAAGTGCCACCATTGGGAACTGGAATAACTGCAATGCCAGCTTTTTCTAAAGCCCAGGTATATTCGTTTCTAAAGGTGGTATTGCGGGCAAGGCCGGCGGGTGTAGTGCGGTTGTTGGAAGGGTTGGGGCCGGAATTGCTCTTGGCGTTAACAACAAACAGCTTTTGACCATCTTTGCTGACGCTGACAGAATTGGGATACCAGCCAGTGGGGATGCGTCCAGCGACTTGACCGGAACGCAAATCTACAACAGCAACAGCATTCTCACCCGCTAAGGTAGTGTAAAGTGTCTGTTCGTCTGGGCTGAGGGCTAAAGAGTTGGGACTGGCCCCTTTGTATTTATCGTTGGGTCGAGACAGAGATATGGTCTGAACTACTTTGTTGCTATTGGTATCAATGACGGAAATTGAGTCACTATTACCGTTAGCTACATATAGTTTCTTTTGGTCAGCAGACAGTAAGATTTTGTTGGGTTGGCTACCTACAGGTATGCGGGTAATTGTCCCAGAGGCAATGTCAACAGCTACAACTTCGTTATCGCGCTGACTACTAACAAAAACTTTGCCGGCTGCACCATTGCTAAAACTCTTGAGGGCAACATCAAAGGGAAATTCCCCAGTTGCGATTTTATCGCCTGGTTTAAAGAACTTAATTTCTTGAGTTACCTGACGATTAGCAGTATTAACCAGTGAGATGGAGTCATTCTCAAAGTTAGCAGCTACTAAAGTATTACCATCTTGACTGACAGCTAGACCTGCAACAACCGCACCTGTGGCTGCGGCATTAGCAGGTGTATCCTTTAACAAACCACCATCGTAGCTGGGGAAGGGTGCAGTTTGGTCAGAGTTGTGACCTAAAAGAATAAATGGTGCATCTGGAACGTATTGGCTACCATTGGAGGCGTAAACATAAACGCGATCGTCAATACCACCAGATACATAAAAGCGTGAACCATCTTTTGACCACGCCAAACCGTTGTAGGTGTTGGGAATATTAATTTGTTGGCGTTTAACTAGTTTCCCACTACCGACATCGAAGACGAATACCCATTCCGCTTTACGGGTGGTTGTAGTAGTGGGTTTACCTGTTACTGGGTCTAAAACAGGATAGGTGAGATTCGCACCAGTATTTTGATCTCGAAAGTTTTGATTGTAGCCACTAGTTAGCACTAATAGCGTTTTACCATCGGGGCTAAGGGCTGTGGTGACAGCTTCCGCCGCATCAGCGTTATTATCGGCACGCAAACCAGTAGCTAGCCTTGCAAAGGTTGAGCCTGGAGGAGCAGCTGGTGTAATTACTTGTCCTGTGGGTAGTAATGCTCCACCTTCAGGTAGCTCGCCAACAGGCCTAGTAGCAAATTGCGCTGTAACTACTTGTACGCTGCTTATAACGATCGCCACTGCTACTAGCAGGCTGAGTAGGAGGTATCGGTTACGCTTTAAATTGAGCATTTGGTGTTCTTACACATCAAATTTCTTGCCTACGCATCCAATATTCATATTTCCTAGTTAAGAGCAGGGTAAGGTAAGGTTACTTACAGGGTATTATGCTTTGAGAAAATGTTAAGAATTCAATAACTGGGTTAATACCAATTCTGTATGAAGCTGCACATAATCAAAACCCCCCTGTAGTCCCCCCTTGCCAAGGGGGGACGGCGTAGCCGGGGGTAAATATATGCAGCTTCACAAAAAAAAAGTATAAGCTATAAACAAAATACGATCGCTGATTTTGTCAGTGGCGATCGCCAGTATCAACTCAAAACGTCAAACACTAACTAAATTAGCTAGGCGTTTGAGAATTTTGACCACAGTAAAAATGTCTTCATCACGATCCAGCGAGAATGTGTAAGATAATCCGTATATTGATGTTTCTTGTTTCATCAACTTAACAAATTTAAATTCCTGACCATTTGTAACAAAGCCAAATGTTGGTTTGCCAGATTCAGGATTACCCAACATATAAGCCAAAGCTTGAGGAATTGCTGGTACTAAAGAATATTGCGCTCTTTTGGCTTCAATCACAAGCACCCAAAATGGCGGATGAAACACCAAAATATCAATACGTCCTCTAACAATTGTGCCTTCATCCTCTGAAGAAATTTCTACCTCTTGTTCTGAGGCGATGTAAAAAGGTGGTTGATAAAAACCTGCTAGGCGCAATAGTGGAGATAGCACCACCATCTTAACGACAGGTTCTAAAATCGTATATTTCGACAAATGCAAATATTCTGCTTTCACTTGGTTGAGTAATTCTTTTTCTGAATCACTCAACTCTGGTAAATCCTGCTGCCACTCTAAAAAGAATTGTTTGTCTTGTGTAAGTTGTAGCCCAAATTCATCAATCAGTTGGGCTAGGGTAATATCTTTTCCTTGAACAACCTGAACCATTTGTCTATACCTTTTAGTCAAATGGTAATTGAAAATAAAGGTTTTGTGCCTTCTTCTAATCTATTCTCTAGTTTTGGTTTGTAGTAAGAACTTAAGTTCTTACTACAAACTTTTAATTAACCGATCGCTTCCTCTGGTTTTTCTAAACTAACTCGCCAGCGCCAAATTGCTGAGGCACTTGCCATACCTACACCCCAAGCTAAAGGCAAACCGATAATCGCCCAGTGTCCACCAGGCCATTGCACATTTAACCCTGCACCCGGCCAATAAGTACCAAATCCCATCAGCAGCATTGCAGCTACAAATTTCATCGGTTTAACAGGTACTTGTTGCAGTGGCGTTCTGAATAAAAAAGCCAACACCAATAAACCAAATGTTGCCAAGCCCGCACCACTAATTGCTTCTAACCATTGACTTTCGGCAGCACCTAAAGTTACAACAGCGATCGCTACTTCTACACTATCTAACAACGCACCTTTAAAAGTGGTGACGACAGCAAACCAATTCCAGCCAGATTCATTCTCATCTTTGGCTAATTGTTCTTCCAAACTATCTTCCCCGCCACCTTTACGCTTTTTGGGAAGACCTGCATAATACCTGACAATAGAACGCGTCCACTTTTGACCAAACAGTAATAATAAAACTCCCGCCACAATTCTGAGAATATCTACAGGAATCAGCGTCAAACTTTTACCTAAGACCAGAGATAGCAGTAAGGTTAAGCCAATACCACCACCCGAACCAACTAAGGCATTACGCCAACCAGCTAATCTCCCAACAACGATGACTATACCGAGAATTTCGACTAATTCAATTAAAGAGCTTGCAAAACTAGCTAAAACAATTTCCCAATTCATAATATTTTCTGTTGATTGTTGACTGTTGATTAGACTTCTTGCATAAATAAGTTTTTATCTCACGCAGAGGAGCCAGCGCGTTGCGGAGGTTCCCTCCGTTGTAGCGACTGGCGTCGCGCAGAGGCGCAGAGAAGAGAACGCAAAGAAGGACTTTTGCAAGAGGTCTATTGTTGAGTTTTAAACAACTTTAATATTGCTGATATCGCCATAGAAACTTGCTTCTAGTTTAAAAAAGGGTATAAGGGTTTAGGGTTGTAAGGTTATAGGAGTAGGAAAATGATGAAATGGAAAAATGGTGGTTAGGATGAGAATATTCGGGTTCTAAACGGAAAAATGGTGGTTAGGATGAGAATATTCGGGTTCTAAACGAGAATGTTCTTGTTTGAAGTGAGAATATTCGGGTTCTAAACGAGAATGTTCTTGTTTGAAGTGAGAATATTCGGGTTCTAAACGAGAATGTTCTTGTTTAAAGTGAGAATATTCGGGTTCTAAACGAGAATGTTCTTGTTTAAAGTGAGAATATTCGGGTTTTAAACGAGAATGTTCTTGTTTAAAGTGAGAATGTTCCGGTTCTAAACGAGAATGTTCTTGTTTGAAGTGAGAATGTTCGGGTTCTAAACGAGAATGTTTGAGTTCTAACACTGAAAATTGAGATACTGATGCTAAATTGCGAACGTCAAAAACTAAAATTTCCATCTTTCCTTATCTACCTTGTCCTTTTTTCTACACTTTTACACTGTTAATCTTTCAATCCACCTCCCTTTGCAAACTACGGCGCACTTCTGGGATGAGTTTTTGATCGCGATTTTGAGATAAAACCAAGAACGTAGAACTAATAGAAATGACTAACATGATTAATGCAGCCACCGATGCTTGACTGTAAGAGACATTTTCCGTTGCTTTCCAAATTTGGGTAGCTAGGGTATTAAAGCCAATGGGAGCTAACAGCAGAGTCACAGGTAATTCTTTAATTGCTTTGAGAAAAACTAATGCTGCTCCTCCTAAAATCCCAGGTGTTGCCAGTGGTAAGGTAATTTCTCGGAAGGTTTGCCCTGGTTTTCTGCCTAAACTGCGGGCTGATTCTTCTAATTGGGGATTGACTTGCAGTAGTGAACTCCGCACAGTTCCTACTGATTGGGAAAGGAATAACACTAAGTAAGCAAAGATGAGCATTGGTAAGGTTTGATATAACCAAGGCAGGTAATTTGCTCCCCAAAATACCAGTGAAAAGGCAACTACAATCCCAGGTAAGCCAAAACCAATGTAAGTACAGCGTTCAATAACTGTCGCGATGCGACTAGGAAAGCGTACAGCTAAGATGGCGATGGGAATAGCGCAGCAAGTAGCGGCGATCGCTGCCAATCCAGCAGCTACGATCGAGTTCCAAGCTAGTTGTGTAAATTGTGACCAAGCAAAAATTTGCTCTGCTTCTGGACTCGTCAAACCTTGTACGAACCAGAACAAGGTGACAGCAACAGGTAATAATAAACTCAAGCTAGTAATGCCTAAGCAAAACAAAATTGCTGGGATTTTCCACACCCCCAGAGTTATTAACTTTGGTAGAGAGTAAGATTTATTACTGCGACTGTAGTATGCAGCCCGCGATCGCGTTTTATATTCCAGCCACAACAACAGCAACACCAAACCCACCAAAATTAAAGCCAATGCCGCCGCTTGATGGCGATCGAATGTATAGCGATATTGCAAAAAAATTGCCCGTGTAAAGGTATCAAACCGCATCACGGAAGTTGTACCAAAATCCTGCAAGGCATTGAGAGCTACTAATAATCCTCCCGCGACGATGGCTGGACGTAATGCAGGTATTGTCATCCGCCAAAAAGTTTCTCTTTGATTCCAGCCTAAACTTCTCGCCGCTTCTTCCATTGAGGGATCGATACCTTGCAAGCCAGCATGGACACTCAGCAGTAAGTAGGGATAGGAAAACAGAGTTAGTCCTAAAATTGCCCCAGTCCAGCCATAGATTTCTGGTAAAGTTTCCACTCCTAGAGGTTCTAGCAACAGTTGTAACCAACTACCTTTGGGGCCAAAAGCTGCAATCAACGCAAAACTACCTACATAGTCTGGTATGGCTAGAGGTAGTGTTGTGACAATTAGCCAAAATTTCCGCCAAGGTAAATCTGTTCTCAGTGTGAGAAATGCCAGTGGTAGTGCGATCGCTGTTGCCAGTATAGTGCTGACTACAGCCACACCCACACTATTAAACAAAATTTCCAGTGTGCGCGGGCGCAATATTAAATCCAATAACTGCTCCCCACCCACAGCAGACATCCGCATGACCAAATAAGTCAACGGCAGTGTAATTGCCACAGCTATCAATCCAGCTGTAACTACCAAAAATAATGGTGGATGGGATTTAGTCATTAGTAGAGACGCGATTAATCGCGTCTGTACAATAATCATTAGTAGAGACGCGATTAATCGCGTCTCTACAATAGTCATTAGTCATTGGTTTTTCTTTGCGTCCCCCGGCGTCTCCCTTATCCCCACTGCCTACAACAACCCTGCTTGTTGAATTAAAGACATCGTTCCTTTAAGATCCGATAGTTTACTTAAATCGAGTTTGGGGGGTTGCAATTGGTTAATGGGTAATTGCTTTTGCGCGACGGGGATTCCTGTAACTAAGGGATATTCGTAAAAATTCTCGGTGATGAACTTTTGGGTTTCTGGTTTGAGCATATAAGCAACAAACTTTTGGGCATCACTCTGTTGGTCGGTGGTCTTGAGGACTGCTAAGCCGGCGACGTTAATCAAAGATCCTGCATCGCCTTTTGTATGGTGAATAGCTACGGGAAATTTAGGATTCTTTGTTTTAAACCGATACAGGTAATAGTTATTGACTAATCCCAGAGCGATTTCTCCCCTTCCTAGAGCTTCCACGATCGCACTATTTTTCGGGTAGGCTTTGGCACCGTTGGCTTTCATGGCTTTTAACCACTCTAGGGTTTTTTGGTCGCCTTCCATCAGTCGCATTGCCGTTACGAAGGAAAGGAAAGAGCCGTTTGTCGGGGCCCAGCCAACTTTACCGCGCCATTTGGAATCGCTCAGTTGCATTACGCTTTTGGGCAGTTCATTGGCTTTGACAAGCTCAGTATTATAATCAATCACCCGCGCTCTGCCGGAAATGCCCACCCATTGCCCAGAAGTAGAACGAAAGCGAGGATCGACTTGGTTGAGTAATTGGTTAGGGAGAGTTACAGTCTGTTCTTCTCTAGCTACAGCTCCTAAAGAACCTGCATCCTGAGCGTAAAACACATCAGCACGGCTATTTTTGCCTTCTTCAATCAGAGCGATCGCTAATTCTGTAGAATCACCATAACGTACTTCAATATTTAGCCCCAAATCTTTTTTTGCTTTCTCAATCAAGGGACGCATGATTTCTTCGTCCCGTCCTGAATAAACTGTAAGTGTTTTTGGAGTATCTGCTACTGCAATTCCTACTCCCCAACTCAAAAATACAGCACTAATTACACTACAGATTTGCCATGCTTGATGTGAAACCATTAATTAACCTCAGATTCCAGATTCAGAATTACAGGTCAATTCCTATGACCAAGTTCTGTGAATATTAATAATCTGTAGAGTATTAACGGTTGATTTTGGTAAGGACAGGTTACATCAAATTTGTCTTGAAGTTAAGTTTGGAATATTAAAAGGTTAAGAATCTTTCTAAAGCAAACGCATCTAAATTTATTAATCTAATTTCTAGAAATATGTGAACTAAAGATCGAGCGATCGTCTATATCTTGCACCAGGCACTTAGAAATTCCCCAGGCTAAGTACAAAATGTGACGATCGCTCAATAGCACAAGCAACTTGGACTAGAAAGTAAAAGTAGTACGAACTACTCCCACAAAGATATTAGGGTTGCTGCTGTTACCTTCAGGGTTAAAGATAGTAATTAATCCTGGGGTAATAGCAATGTTGTCATTCAGCTTATATCTATAAAAACCCTCTAAATGATAGGAGATATCATCATCTTGACGGCGATTACTACCATTTACGAATTGATTGCTAGCAACGTAAGACGGCGCACCAAAGACAATTCCACCAAAATTTCCTTCCCTACCTAAATCAGGAAAGCCTAGCTGCACAGCCCAATTCCAAATATCTGCATTACTTCTAGCAACGACTGTGTTCTGAGCTTGGGCATTGGCGTAGCTACCCCAAGCGGTAATCGTAAACTTAGGGCTAAGTTTGTAATTTGCAGTCACACTGTAGTTGTTCGCAGAAGTTCGTGCACCATTGAATGGGTTGTTGGCAAAACCAGTACCAGTACCACCAGTGATTCCGCTACCGTCGGTGTAGTAAGCATTGACATAAGTGAAAGCCAAACTTAAGTCTGGGATTGGCTGGAAGGTTAATTGACCTAATGCAGAGTAACTACCATTAAAAATGCCTCTACCGCTAATGGGGTCATTACCAATACCTGATGGTACAACGTAGCCACCAGTTAAAGTCAAAGCATTATTGAATTTGTAATTAATGATGACACCAGGGCCTTCTGCTGCCCGATAAATTGGGTTATAACGCCCAAAGCGAGATAACGCACCTGAACCACTAGAATCAAAGTTACGACTGAGAACAGGTACTTCATCAATATATTCCAACCCTTCGGTTGCTATGGCGATCGTTGTGGAGTCACCTACAGGGAAGCGATAAAACAAAGCCGATACGCTAACATTATTCGATTCATTGCCATCAAACCCTAAACGAGTTTGGTTAGTCCCAGTTACACCAGTATTGAATGAGGTGATATTTCTCGCTTGTAACCTGACTCTGAGGCGGTCTTTACCAGTGAAGCTAGCATCGAAGTTCAATCGGACGCGATCGGCAAAAATCACATTTTCATCAAGTTGTGACCTGGTACCACCACTATTTTGGGCATCGGTATTGATTGCTCTATCAGAGCCAAACACACTAGCTAATGCGAAAACTGCTTCTCCCCGTAATTTAGTAGTTGTGGAGAACTGTTGTGATTCTAAACTGGCACTACGAACTTCTAGAGCATCTACTTGACCTTGAACAGTTTGCAACTCAGATACATACTCTTGTTGAAGCTTTTGTAGTGTTGTTAGGTCTTCTTTGCTAACCAAATCGCTAGTACTAGTAGCGATCAGTTCATTTATTCGATCTAAACAAGCATTTAAACCAGCAGCGAACTCATAACGAGTTAAAGCACGATCGCCTCGATAAGTTTGGTTAGGGTAGCCTGCTATACAACCATATCTTTCAACCAAGGATTGCAAAGCACTAAAAGCCCAATCTGTAGGTTGGACATCAGAAAGCTGTGAAACTGAAGTTACTTGTCCGATAGTCTCAGCACTCCTAAAATTGGACGGTTGATTTGTTGTGGGTGATTGATTTACAGGTACTTCAGAACTCATTGCTGGTACTGCAACCAGAAATAAGCCTAAACTTGCTGAGCTAAATAACAAAGCATTCATCCAAAAATTTTGCACAAAAATACCCTCACACCTGGTAGAAATTCGTGAAAAATCAAAATTTCTAACATTAAATTTTTAACTAATCATCAATTCACAGATGTTACAAGGTTGACTTCCTAATTAAATTGTAAATTTAAGATTAAATTTTCCAAATTAATGTTAGATGCGAAAAAGCAATCCTTCTTATGAAGGATTTTCTAAATCAACTTTACCAGGATTAAAGCATAATTACTTACTAAGAATTAAAGATTATCTTGGAATAAAAACAATTGCCATTTGTTTACCTATTCTTAATTGAATAAATATGAATTATTAAACATTATCTGTATTTTGATAATTAGATTATTTATAGCTAATACCCAGCCAAAAACATCATATAAATTGGCTGTACGCCGCTACCCATATATTTGTATTAGGTATTGCATGAAATGGTATGAGTTGAAATATGTTTGAGCAAGGCGATCGCGTAATAGAAATTGCGATCGCCTGATTGCTCTTTTAAGCAGGTTTATTGCTTGCTACATAGGTTTTTAGCAGTTGTTCTCGATTCTGCCGCAAGTCTGTACCGTTGCGTTCAACTGGATAGGGAACGTTATTTCCTTTAATACCATTCCACAGCACGCGATTAAAAGCTTGTGCATCCAAATCATCAACCTCTTCAAAGTTGAAATCTTTGGTTGCTTTTGCCCACCACTTATTATCGTGCTGGATGGCCACAGCAGTTGATTTAGGTACGTTGGCATTTTTGCAAGCTGGTACAAGGTTAGGATCGACAGGAGGTTGACACAAATTACCAGGAACGATCGCCTGATAAGGAGTTAAATCTGCTTGTCTAGTAAAAGCATCAGACATCGGCTGGGCATTAGCATCGTTAATACCGATGTAGCCAATTCCCAACAAATCTTCCATTGTGCGGATCATGCTGACAGTATTGTAGTTGCTGCTAACAAGAGCGCCACGCTTGGTGTAAGGCGAAATCACGTAAGCGATAGAACGATGAGCATCCACATGATCGGGGCCATCTTGAGCGTCATCTTCAATCACGAAGACTGCCGTTTCTTTCCATTCTGGACGGTGGCTGAGATAGTCTACTAAAGCACCCACAGCATAATCATTATCCGCCATTTGCAATTCTGGTGTATTTACTCCAGCAACAGCGGAACCAAAGCTACCAAAATGGTCATGATCCATTGCCATCATCATCAGATTGGGTAACGTGCCATTTTGCTGCACGTATGCTTCTACATCCCGTTTCCATTCGTTAAAAGAATAGATATCTGTATACTTTTGGTCATACCCCCTAAAGTAAATATCCCAGTTGCCTTTTAAGGATGGCTTCATCGGCGGGGATTGGGGAATACCATCAGCAAAGGGTGTGGGAGAAAGAGGAATATACAGAGGATTATTCGGATCGGGCTTGGTGGGATCGCTACTAGTGCTGTAGTATACTAAATCGCATAAAACCCCGTAACCACGGACTGTCTTCCCGGCTCTTAAAGCTGCATCCCATAAATAACCACCAATGGCAGTTGGCGCTAAATTATTAGCTCCCAGAGGTGCAGACACATCTTTATCCCCTGGCAAAATCGAAGAACTACCAGAAGGATCTAGCAGTGTGGTTAATCTAGTTGTGATGGGTGAGGGATTACTCGCAGTTTGCGGTAACGCCACCACGACGTTGCGGTTTTGACCTTCATAATCGTAGGTTAGACCAGAAAATCCCGCATTACCATACAACACACTGACGGTCTTCTCAGTGTAATCGGTAGTTTGACCAAACGTAGACCAACCCCAACCATCGCCACTGATTGAGCCACTATCGTAGAAGTTATCAAAGGTGACAAAATCAGTTGCTAATTTATGGTGATTAGGAGAAATGCTTTGAGGAAAGAGAGTTAGAGCCGGATCGCCATTGCCAATTGGTAAGTCGCCTAGCACTTGGTCGTAAGTACGATTTTCTTTGATTATGTAAACTACGTGCTTGATTTTACCTTGCAAAAACTTCATAATCCGGTCAGGACGGCGATTGTCGAAACCATTGTTTTTGTCTACCTGTTGTGACAGTATGTCCAAGGTTCTGCCTTGGGGTAATGGGATTTGAGCAATGCCAGCTTTTTGCAAAGCTAAAATATAATCATTGCGGAAGGAAGTGTTACGCGCTATTCCGGCTGGGGTTGACCGACCACCAGAGGGATTTGGCCCAGCATTATCCTTAGCGTTGACGACGAACAGGGTTTTATTATTACTGCTAACGGTGACAGAATTCGGATACCAACCTGCGGGAATGCGTCCTGTAACTCGGTTTTGATTGAGATCGACCACAGCCACAGCATTTTCACCCGCTAAGGTGACATAGAGAGTTTTTTGATCTGGACTCAAAGCCAAAGAGTTGGGTATTGAGCCTTTGTAGCGTTCTTTCGGTCGTGCTAAGTTAATGGTCTGCACAACGCGATCGCTGTTAGTATCAATTACAGAAACCGTGTCACTGTTACCATTGGCAACGTAAAGGCGATGTTGGTTGTCAGAGAGCAAAATTTTGTTGGGTTGTGCGTCTACTGGGATGCGGACGATCTTTGCAGTTGATAAATTAACTGCCAAAACTTCATCATCCCGTTGACTGCTGACATAAGTTTTTAACCCCGCACCACTGCTATCGCTGACAATAGCAACATCAAAAGGAAATTCACCGCTGGCGACATTACTACCAGGTTTAAATAATTGAATTTCTTTGGTGACTTGACGAGTAGCAGTGTTGATAACAGAAATCGAATCATTTTCAAAATTAGCAGCAACTAAGGTTTTACCATCTTTACTGAGGGCAATTCCGGCTACTACTGCACCTGGGTTAGCTGTCGCGGCTGGTGTACCTTTGAGCAAACCACCGTCATAGCTAGGAAAAGGTGCTGTTTGGTTGGAGTTGTGACCTAGTAAAATAAATGGTGTATCAGGGACATATTTGTTCCCAACTGCGCGGTAGACGTAGATGCGATCGTCAATACCTGCGGAAACATAAAATTTTTGTCCATCAGGAGACCAAGCAATACCGTTGAAAGTATTGGGAATGTTAATCTGCTGTTTCTTGACTAATTTATTACTGCTGAGGTCGTAAACAAAAATCCACTCAGCTTTATCAGTCGTCACAGTAGAGTTTTGACCAGTCACCGGATCTAGAACCGGATAGGTCAAAGACTCTCCATTTGTTTGATTGCGGAAACTCTTGTTATATCCACTGGTGAGAACTAACAGAGTCTTCGCATCAGGACTGAGAGCAGTTGCTACAGCACCGTTAGCATCAGCAGTTCCATCAGAACGCAGTCCGGTTGAGAGAATCTGAAAAGTCGAACCTGGAGCTGCTGTAGGGGTAATAATTTTACCAGTAGGTAGAACGCTGACATCACCACTATAGTTACCTACTAGAGCTTGCTGTATAGAAAACCCAAGGGATGGTAAAGTTGCTACGCCTAAGGTAACTATAGTAAAGCAAACTAACGTACCTAAAAGTAGAGAAACCCATTTACTTCTAAAAAACCTCAAAGGTGCGATCGGGTTCATTCTAATTTTTCCAAGAAATACAAAGTTTTAGCAAAAAGCCACGCCAGTGTTAAAACACATGGAATTCAGCTAATGCTAAAAATAAGGAATACTCAATAAGATTAGATATTTAACTATTAATTATTAGTTAAGATAATATTAAAAAAAAATTAAGTAATTTTTTCCATTGCATTATACTATTTAACTTTAGATTTTCTTTACCAATCAGATCTAAAATTTATTATTTCCTGATATCTGCAAGAGTTTTTGGTTCGCAAAGAATCGCAGTCAATAAAGCTACCACGACAATGCACATTTTTTTGCTAAGGGTATGTTTTTTTTAGTTTATAAAAACATAAATACTAAGTTATCAACAGTTTAAAGTTTCATCCTTAGCTCAGAGGGATTCAACTTACCTTGAACTGCCCCAGCATCCAATCAAATCTTTTGCAAGCTAGTGCAACGCTATCTAAAACATTATTATTCAATTCATCTTCATATTCGACATTTTCACCTAACGGCAGACCTTTGCTATAAACCCGCCGACTATAACCAAGTTGACTGAGCATTCCTTGTAATCTATGAGAAAGTAAAGTAGCGATCGCTCGATAAAAACGTGATGCAAATCCTAGATCTTGCTGTAATTTCGCTGCTATTTTTTGGCGTTCAATTGATAACAAAATTGAGTCTTTAATTGTCTTAACTGTTGCAAAGGGTAGGCGGCCATCAATAAAGGGTGTTTCACCAATGATTTCGCCTTTAGATAATCTGGCTATTTCTCTACCAGAAATTTCTCTTTCTTCGATAGCAGCAAAAGCACGGGCTAAAGGATTACGTTCATCAAGAGAAATAGACAAGGACATAGTTCCATCTAAAAGAATATATAGTGCATCTACAGGACTTCTTTCATGGAAAAGTACAGTATTAGCAGAAATTTTTTGTAGTGTCCCAGAAGACATCATCCAATCGATGTCGCCATCATGCAATTCTCCTAGCACAAATAGTACATCTCTAATTGGTTGACCTTGGGCAATTTTGTTACGTCCAAGCTGATTAATGGCGCTTTGAATTCTATCGCAAAACATAATGGCGATCGCTCGATAAAAACGCGATGCAAAACTAACATCTTGTTCTAATTTTGCTGCCAATTTCTCTTGGGGAATTGACATTACTAAGGATTTTTCTACAGCCTGAATAATAGTATTTCTAAAAGTAATATTTAGTAAAGGAATTTCTCCCACTACCTCGCCGCTCGATAATCTGGCAATTTCACGACCTAAGAGTTCATTACCTTCAATCGCTGCAAAAGCACGAGTCAAAGGATTGTTATCTGGTTGAGAGATGTTAACTGTTAAGATACCATCTAATAAAATATGTAAGGAATCATTAATTTTTCCTTCGGGAATGAGTAGGCTGCCAGCAGCTATTTCTCGACGATTGCCTGTAGCAATCATCCAATCAATATCGCTTTTAGTTAATTCTTTTAATAAAACTTCTGTCATAAATAACTACCTGTTGGAATCTGATATTTCGGATTCTTAATAGAGCCACAACTGAACACTTATAATTAAGGCTGACGCAAAGACACGGGGACGCGGAGAATTTTGAATTATAAGTAATTAGGCAAACTTGATTTAATAGCTTAACTGACAACTACACCAGTTATTTGCTCAGTAACTTCTTTGATTAACTGAGTGATGGGATGTGCAGGATAACGTAAACAAAAAACACCTTTGCTGCCTAGTTTTACCATATCTTCTGAAAGAGGTAAAATTCCAGCGACTGAAACGTTGTAAATCTTCTCGATCTGTTGTTGTAAGTCAGCAAAATTCAAACCTGGTAAGGCTTTATTGATTACCAACAACATTTTCTCTGTCTTCAATTTGTGAGCTACATCCACCGTCACAGCAGTTCCTTGAAAGTCTTGGCTATCTGGACGGAGCATAATTAATAGAACATTAGAAATACCAATGGAAAGTAAGGTTTCTTCATTTAGTCCAGGATGAGTGTCAATTAACAAATAGTCGAGTTTCAGGCTGCGGCTAAGTTTTTGAAAACCATCGTTGAGGCGCACTACATCATACCCCTCACGTAAAACTTTGGCGATTTCAGGAGCCTTAATACTAGAAGGAATCAGATAAAGCTTACCCTTGGCTTTACCTATATTTCCCGATTCTGCAATGAGAGCATCAGTAACATCATGGGCGCTGTCTTGGATATCACAGCGTCCCCACAAATAGTCATTAAGAGTCAGTTGTATATTGTCTTCTTTAAAACCAAAAATGATATGAATTCCTGGTGATTGGATATCAGTATCGATAATGCCTACACGTTGCCCTTGTAAGGTCATAAGAGTGGCTATATTCGCAATTAGGTTTGATTTACCAGTACCGCCACGGAATGAGTGAACAACGATGATTTGTGCCATAAGTTATTTGTCATTTGTCATTGGTCATTTGTCATTGGTCATTAGTCATCGATCGCTAGTCTATTAGTCTTCGTGTCCTTTGATCTTCATCAGCATCAACTGTTAAATTTAATCCTTCAACAAAGAGCGATCGCTCTTTCAAAGACTGCACCTGCGTTTGTAATCTTTGGTAGTATTGTGTCTCTGTTTCGCTAGCATTTGGTTTGAATTCTTTGAGTTTTAGAAGCTTTTTTTGTAACTGTCGAAAGTTTTCGTTTTCTGTAATTTCTGCAACGTCTGTGGCTCTTTTGCTTTCGTCAATCTCAATCCGAAGTTCCTCAACTTGCACTTTTAACTTCTGATCTCGCATCCTCACTTCTTCTGCCATCTCTAAGAAAACACGGACTAATTGACCGATATCATCTTGGCTATGACCGAATTTCGCCAAATTGTGATGTAATTCCAGTACATCTGCATCAAAATTGTCATACTCTAGTGCTTGGGCAGTAATAGTGAGGGCGTGAATCGGCCGAGAAATACTCAACCCTAACAGCACTGCGATGATTACTGTAATTCCTCCTACAACACCTACACTAGTACCATGCAACCAAATTAGCCGATTCAAAGGAGCGATAAATTTTCCTTTGGGTTGGTTTACTCCTAATATCCAAGGTTGAGTTGCTAAGGGTGCAAAGCCTATTATCTGCGATCGCGATTCAGATATGACATGACCCGGCTGCTTAGCTCTCACCATCACCTCTAAGTCGGAATAGTTTTGTCCAATGAATTTTGCATCTGTCGCCGCTAGACATTGACCATTTTTATCTATCAACAAAACAGCATCAACGTCTGAATAAGAGCGTAACAGGTTTTCTATTGTTTGTTGTAAGTTGCGATGTTCAACTTCTGGCCTTTGGGACGTAGTAGCCGCAAGAAAATCTACGACATACCGATCGCTGCTAGCTTGAGTAACAACACGATGGCGATCGATAATTAACTGATCGAAGCGAGTAGCAAAACTGCTGGCTAACAATTCTAGTTTGCTGTATTCGCCAGCTTCTACACTGTTTAAGCTCTGTTGTAGATTGTAGCAAGCAGTGAAGATCATCGGTATCAGCACAGCACAAACTAAGGCTATCGAAATTTTGGCAGCGATCGGCCAAGCTGGTGGGTAAAAAAACCAATGTTTGTGCATAGCCTGATTGTTGCCTATTGCCTGTTATATTTAACGTGAATTCGATGTACAGGATTTTGACCTCACCTTGAAGGAGAGGAGAGCAAAAAGCCTAATTTTTCGTTACTCCTCCCTCTCCTGGTAGGCTAGCGTGTACACACAAGTCTTTTAGAGTTGTTGTGTAAGACACAGAAGGTTAATTTTTGCTTTTTGATGCAACAAAGGTGCAAGCCGATGCAACAAAGGTGCAAGGCGATGCAACAAAGGTGTAAGCCGATGCAACAAAGGTGCAAGGCGATGCAACAAAGGTGCAAGCCGATGCAACAAAGGTGCAAGCCGATGCAATAAAGGTGCAAGCCGATGCAACAAAGGTGCAAGGCGATGCAACAAAGGTGTAAAGCGATGCAACAAAGGCGCAAGGCGATGCAACAAAGGTGCAGGTCAAGAGACTTGTGTGTACACCGTAGCTCCTGGTAGGGGAGGCTGGGTGGGTAAAGTCTGTCGAACTCACGTTATATTTAGCAGCTTAGGAAAAGCAAGCAATTACTTCAATGCACAATTTTTGTATAAGGCTCACACTTTTTTGGGTTTTAAGAATTCTCAGGACTTACGCGCAAAGGTGATTTGTTGAGACTCAGTGTAATACCTGTTTATCGAACAGAATTTTCTGCCTCCTGCCTTCTTCAATGATACGCTGGTAACCTCGTGTACCTAAATTTGTTCTTCAGTACGAAACTGTACCGAACTCTGTTCCTGTAATCACTATTGTGGATCTTAGGTTAATTATTTAAAACTCATTGCTGCTTTATTGTGTTTTAAAAAAGCATTTATTCCTCTTGTGTCACATTGTCCCTTCTACATGATAGACTGCCGTAAATATGTCTCATCCAGCTTTGCTCCGGAACGGTTTACGAGTGCTTATAGTGGATAGCAATGTTGATTCTTGTGCGCTATTGGTAGCATTGTTCGCTGAATATGGGGTTAAGACAACCACAGCAATTTCTGTTAGTCAAGCTCTCGAAATGATTCAACAGACTCCACCAGACATATTAATCGCCGAAATCATCCTGCCTGATGACGATGGATACTCGCTCATGCGTAAAGTCAAAGCCTTGGAAGCAACTTACGGTGTTAAGGTTCCGGCGATCGCACTCACCGTATGTGCTAGAAAGAGCGATCGCGATCGTGCCCTCGCGGCTGGATTTTGCAGACACTTTGCTAAACCAATAAACATCGACGAGTTAATTGCAACAATAGCTTACATTACCGAGCAACCTCAGGAATCTCAGCAAACCTTGGTCAATAGCAAGCTTTAACCTTTCAAATTGAGATGTGTTCTATGGAGAGCCATTCTTGCAAACTTTCTGAGGCTCCCATGAACGCTGAAAATCAAATACTAGCTGCCCTCTCTGCTGATGTGCGCCATCGGCTTACGCCTCATCTGATTCGTGTCACCTTAGCTCAGGGTGAGATGATTCATAGACCAGGTGATGTGTTGACCCATCTATATTTTCCGATTGACTGTCTATTTTCTATCACTATTACCATGCAGGATGGTGGAACAGCAGAGGTGGGGATGGTTGGTAATCGGGAAGTATTGGGCATTAATGCTTTTATGGGCAAAAGTGAAATCACACAAACAGAATACGTCGTCCAAGTTGCAGGTAGCGCCATCAGAATTCATGCCCAGATACTGAAGCAGGAATTCGATCGCAATGGCGAACTGCACGACCTATTGCTGCGTTATGCTCAGGCATTTTTAGCGCAAGTTTCCCAAACGGCGGCTTGCAACTCTCTCCACACCTTAGAACAACGCCTACCGCGTTGGCTGCTGGAAACACAAGAGCGAATCGGCTCCAATGAGTTACCTTTGACACAAGAGTTTATCTCCATAATGCTGGGCGTTCGGCGAGCAGGGGTGACCCTGACAGCACAAAAGTTGCAAGAGCGAAAATTGATTAAATATCATCGAGGTCACGTCCAAATTCTAAACCAATTTGGTCTAGAAGCCTGTGCTTGTGAATGTTTCAAAACAATTAAAACTGAATACGACCGCTTACTGGGAGAAAAATAACTGTGCAACTCATCCAGTTTTGCTTACCCATTGTTATCGAAAAAAGGCAGGAGGCAGGAGGCGGAGCCTCCTGCCTCCTGCCCTGTTCAACCTTATCCAAAATGATGAATCAGCAACTTACCACATCACCTTGTATTTTCGTTGTTGAATCCGATGACGACGTTCGGCCTGTGCTGAAGTATAACCTGCAAAATTGGGGCTATGAGATAATTATGTCCCTTGATGAAGAGGATGCCATGCAACGCATCCAGGGTGGATGCGAACCCTTTAACTTGATTTTGTTGAACCAGTCCGCGAAATCCATCGAGCAACTAATTGTGTTCGGACGGCAAATTCGCCAAAGCATAGAACTCGACAGCCGCACACCGATAATTATCATGGCTGAGGAGTATGGCGAAGATATGGAAGGGCAAAATATCCAGGTGGGCGACAATGAATATGTGACTTATCTAGAAGATGGGCAACAGTTGAAGAACATCCTTTATCAGTTGTGTCCGGTGTATTAAAGTTGGTTTTGCTTGAGTAAATCAGCAATTACTTTGATTAACAACTCTGGATCGACAGGTTTGGTAAGGTGCTGCTGAAAGCCTGCTGCCATTGCCTGCTGATAATCACCATACCCCGCATAAGCAGTTAAGGCGATCGCCAAAACTTGTCCACCCTGTTCTGGTGGGAGCGCTCTTACTTGCTGCATCAGCATATAGCCATCCCGATCTGGCATTCCAATGTCACTAATTAGTACATCGGGTTGAAATTGGCTGAATAATTGCAAAGCTTCAGCGGCAGAAGTGGCTGTAATGACATTTGCTCCAGATTGCTCCAATACGAAAGCGATAAACTCTAAGGAATCCGGCTCATTATCTACTACTAAAATGTTAGTCCCCTGTAAATTAGCACTCTCTGAAGGTTGGCTATCTTGCTGTTTAAGAACTTGGGTAGGCATCAATGGCAATCTCAGCGTAAAAATTGCCCCCTGTCCTTGACCAAGACTTTCTGCCGACACCGTTCCACCATGAGCCTCAACAATCTGACGCACGATCGCCAACCCTAAACCCAGTCCTCCAAATTTGCGGGTAGTCGCGCCATCGGCTTGCCGGAAGTAGTCGAACACGTATGGCAAAAAGTTGGGATGAATACCAATGCCTGTGTCACTCACTGCGATTTGAGCATAGCCATTAATTTGATCTAACCGCACTTCCACCCGCCCTCCTTGAGGTGTAAACTTAACCGCATTAGAAACAAGATTCCAGGTGGCTTGCTGTAAACGGGTTGCATCTCCCAAAACACAGACAATTTCAGAATCGAGCCTTGGGTTTATCTCAATGGATTTAGCTTGGGCTGCCAAGTGTACAGTTTCAATGGCGGCTTGAATGGTTGCTGCCAGATTGACTTGCCCCACATTAAGACTTAGCTTGCCTTGGAGAATGCCAGAGACATCCAGCAAATCGTCAACCAATTTGGCTTGTAATCTAGCATTACGCTCGATGGTTGCCCAGGCTTGTGCGGTTTGAGCTGTGCTCAAGTTACCTCTTTTAATCATTTGCAGCCAACCTAAAATCGGATTGAGGGGCGATCGCAATTCGTGCGATAGCACTGCCAAAAACTCATCTTTGATTCGGTTGGCTTCCTGCGCCTGTTGGTAAAGCTGAGCGTTAGATAACGCCAATGCTGCCCGATGTCCTAATTCTTCTGTCACTGCCAGGTCTACTGGAGTGTAGTGGCGATGGGAGTCTGCGGTTAAGCAAACGGTTAATGCTCCTAGCTGGCGACCATGAGCAATCAGAGGCACGGCAATCAGCGATCGCACCTGAAACTGTTGGACAAATTCCAGACAATCAGCAGAGGTGGCGGTAGTTTCTAGACACGCCTCAGTCAGATGAGGCACAAAGTTAGCTTTGCCAGTAACAAGCACGTTCGTAAATGGATGGCTTTCATAATTTGGCGACGGCACATAACGCTGTAACTGCTCAAACCAATTGGGCTTTGGTGGATTGCGATGATGCCAGCCTACTCGTTCGATTTGATAATTGGAATTGAGGATATCAAAGAAACAAAAGTCAGCCAGAAACGGCACGGCCAGGCGTGCAATATTAAACAGTGTGGTTTTGTAATCGATCGACCCTGCCAAAACTTTAGTGGCATCTGCCAGAAAATCCTCGCGCTCTTGAGCCTGGTGTGTTTCGGTTATATCTCGCAGAATCTTCACCAATCCCCGGAGGTTGCCTGCATCATTGTGCAGTTGCGTCATCAAGCCACTGGCAAAGAAACGGCTGCCATCTTTACGAACGTGCCAGCGTTCGTCCTCTGCCCGTCCCTGGTTGAGAGCCGTCTGGAGTTCCTGCTCGGCTTGTCCAGTCTCATTGTCCTCCGGTGTAAAGATAATCCGACCGGAATGACCGATAATTTCTGCTTCTTTGTAGCCTAACAATCGCTCGGCTCCAGAATTCCAACTGGTGATTTGTCCATCCAGGTCGAGGGTGAAGATGGCATAATCTTTCGCACTTTCGAGAATCAGACGAAAGCGGGATTCACTTTCGCGCAAGGCGGATTCTGCTTGGCGGCGTTTGGCTTTGTCCAGTTTGCGCCCAGTAATGTCTCGAAAATAAATACTAAAACCTATTTTGCAGGGATAAGCGTGGATCTCTAGCCACATCCTGCAAGTTTCATCGAACACCTCAAAATGTATAGCACCCGATTCTGCTACAATCCGATGATAGGTTTGCTCTATGACTGTAGCGATCGCCGAGGGTTGCATTTCCTGTTGCGTCTTACCGATTATTTCTTCCGGTTGCAGATTCGTGAATCGAGCAGCTTCTTGATTGACATAGGTAATTCGCCAATGGCGATCGACGCACACGAAGGCATCTGTAATACTTTCAAGAATATCAATGGCTCGTTGCGCTGAATCATCTAAAGCTTGACGACTCGCTTCAACTTCACTACGGGCAGCTTGCTCGTGCTGCAAGGCGACAAGAGCCGTTTGACGCAGATGAATACTCTCAAGGGCAGCAGCAGTAAAATCAGCAAGGCTGGTCGCGATTCGCACGTCTTCAGCGTCAAACAGCCGTGCTTCGTCATGGGACAAAATCCAAATCGTACCCAACGGCTGATTAGCATTCATCAACGGAATCACTAAACCTTCAACGACAGGAAATTTTGCTGTTTGCAGGTAAGTGAAGTACCGTTCGGGATAGGAATAAAGGACAGGAGCTTGGCGGTCTAGACAAGTACCGCAGGGACTAAAGTTTCTCGGCGTTGTCTCTCCCTCACGGCCTGCTAACGCCCCAGCAAGGGCACTCCAGCGAAAGATTTCTTCTCCATCGGGGGTTACTTCCAGTAAGCTCACACCTGCACTTCCCGCCAAACAAAGCTCCTGAGCAGCAGTAACTAGGGCTTGCAGCATCATTTGAGGTTGCTGGGCCAGTTGCCGAGCCAGCAAGTGAAGAGATTCGATTTCAGCCTGTAAATTAGAGGTTCTGGGCGATCGCTGGGCTAACGCTGCTGTAATCAAAATCTCATCTAAAGTTAGGGAAGGCAGTGTCTCAGACATCTAATTCCTCCAAAGCTTTTCCAGGTTCGCCTAGCGATCGCAATAAATATTCAATCAGCCTCAGTGCCATTGGAGAAGGTACGATATGCCCCTGCTCCCACCAATTCACCGTTTTGAAATAAACGCCTACTTTGACAGCAAATCCATCTATCTTAGGAGAAATTTGCTGCCGCAAGCCATACGCTAAATTTGCC
Source organism: Nostoc sp. DedQUE12a (assembly GCA_034530795.1). Taxonomy (GTDB): domain Bacteria; phylum Cyanobacteriota; class Cyanobacteriia; order Cyanobacteriales; family Nostocaceae; genus Nostoc. Next base: position 3,721 of record JAVRCH010000127.1, on the reverse strand, counting down.
ATCTCGACGGATTTTGGCTTTGTCAGGGTCATCATTGCTCTTCATTACGTGAAATCATAATAGGACAACTGGGATAACCTTGTTGACCTTCTTAAGAGAGATTAGACATTTCTTCCAATATGTTGAGATTGGATGGTGTCTGAGCACGGATAAAGTAGCAAAGGAACAGCGAAAAGTTTTAGAAAAGATAGGGAATTTATATAATATATTAATTATTATACCTTAAGCTATAGCATTTACCGTTATATTGAGGTACAGAAATTTGATTGGGAACCGCTATAAAATCAACTAAACCATCTATTAATTTTGAGATACTTTCATCAACTTCGATTTAAGATTGTTCGCACTTGAGCAATCACTACGTCAGGATCAAAGGGCTTTTGAATAAATCCATCAGGCTTTACTTCGAGACGCTTCTCAATATCATCTTCATGCAAACCTGTGACTAACAAAATAGGAATAAATTGAAATTTTGCAGATTCTCGAATGCGTTTAACAACTTCAAATCCATCCATTTTTGGCATCTGAATATCTAGTATTAGCAGGTTAGGGTAGTTAGGATCGGTTTCCAACTTGTCTAACACGGCTGCACCCGAATCGACACTTTCAATCTGACAATCCTCTGCTTGCAAAATCGTTTCTAGAAGGAAAGTGTTATCAGCAATATCATCACAAATTAATATTCGCTTAATAGAACCCTGCATGACTTTTATTTGATAAAGTAGCTTTTTCTAGCGTCTCTAATAAAAATGCCAAATCCCTTTACAATAGATTTGCATACAAGCTTTAGTCTGTCCGATATCGGACATATGAATGAAAATCCTTATATAGGATATAGGACTCATATTTGATTGCGTGAAAAAAACTCAATACACTTAATCTTCTAGAATCCTGTTGCCCTTCTCTACAAGAGGCTGCGCCCTAAGCATAGCTATGCCGCAGGCTTTACGGCTTGGTAAGCTAATAATCATTTAAATTGCATCCCCGCGTCTTTCTAAAATCAAATCGGATTCCTATAGCACCAGACTGATAGCCGATAGCCTCCAGACCCCAATTAGTTCAAATGATGTTACAGCTTTAGCCAAACAAGCGTTTATATTCTGTCTTGACAACGCCGTAACATTCACAAGCGGATGCTTCCAAGCTTTTTCGATCGAGAATCTGGATCTGCCCACGCTGGTAACGGATTAAGCCCTTGCTTTGAAGTTTACTAGCAGTTTCGCTAACTCCAGAACGCCTAACGCCAAGCATTGTGGACAGAAATTCTTGCGTGAGAGAAAGTGAGTCTGACCCTACACCATCACTGCTCATTAACAACCAACGGCACAGCCTTGCTTCTATATTATGAAGGCCGTTACAGGCTGTACTTTGTGAACCTAAGACAATAACTGCATGTATGTAACGGTGGAGAAGCTTTTGCAGGGAGCCGCCAGTGTCAAACATCTCTTTGATGATAGAGGCTTTGATACGCAAGGCTTGTCCTGGGATTTGTGCCAGCGTCTGCATCGGTGTCGTGCTTGCATCCAAAAGAATTGGCACACCTGCCATCCCCTCACGCCCGATACAGCCGGATTCGACTGTTGAGCCGTCCTCCATCACCGTCACCAGAGACAGCAATGAGTTAACAGGAAAATAGATATATAGGATAGGCTCATTTGGCTCAATAATCACCTGTCTCAGAGAGAGTAAGACTATTTCCAGATGAGGATGCAAACGTTCTAGCTCATCAGGAGGTAACTTGGCAAGCAGTAGATTTTGCTTTTGCATTGATGTAATTTGATGAGTAGACATCACAAATGCCTCCTAGCATCAATAGACTTCTTGCATGAATCAAAAGCCCTCACCCTAAATCTCTCTGGCAAGCGTGGGAGAGAGACTTTGAAATTTGCTCCCCTTCTCCCAATTGTGGGAGAAGGGGTTGGGGGATGAGGGCAAATTCTGCATTCTTGCAAGAGGTCTAATCATTTGAATAGTGCTAAGTTAACTTCAACCCAAGCATAGCAACAAGGAAGGCTGATTTTTTCAAATAAATTCTACTGAAATTGATTAAATTAATTTTCTTAATTAATATAAAGGATTTTTTATTTTGTTTGCAGAGATTTTAGTTAATTTTTTTTAAAATTAGTTAATAACCTCAAATAATTGTCCATCTATAAATTTAGAAACTTATATTGTTTATCGTGATTTCAGAAAATTTAATTTTGATAAATAGAATAAGTGAAATGATCTGAGAAAATTAAATAGGCTCAAACTCATTCTGTGCTGCCTTCTGTCTTTTAAATTTTGTCTTAGTCCAACAATAAATATTGATGCCGAAATACTTAGTAAAAACCTCGATATTGTAAACAGATACGCTATTGAGGTTGGTGCGTAGTCGGCTTTGGCCAGAGTTTTTTTGAGCAAAGAAAACGAAGGGTACGAAACCGTACAGATTTCTGTCTTTGAATGCGTGTAATTTTGTACCTACTTTGATATTTCAAATAAGTTTAAAGCACAATGGTATGTTTGAAGGTTCTTAACTGTCTTTTGCCATTTTTAGAAAATGCAATCCATCAAAAGGTTATGAGGCTTTAGTTTCCATTTTTTGGCTATAATTTTAGTCTCTAGAGCGAAAATAAAGCCTCAAACCTTGATGAGACCAAAGTTTCAGAATTTTACTTCGATTATTGTTTTCCGAGAGCGACAAAACAGGATTAATGTCTGTATCTAACCAGCTTCATCTCCCAATAAAAAATCACATACTCGCTTCGCTGTCAGCTACCGAGTTTCAACGTCTCGTTCCCCACTTAGAGCCAGTAAATCTTCCAGTTAGGCAAGTCCTTTACGCAGCAGGAGAACCAATCACACACGTCTATTTTCCCTACCAGGCAATAACTTCTTTAGTCTGTAACCTAGAAGACGGCTCCACCGTTGAAGCAGGTGTAATCAGTAATGATGGTATGGTAGGTCTACCTGTAATTTGGGGTGGCAATTCTACAACCACAACTGCGTTTATACAGTCTGCTGGCAGTGGGATGAAGATGAAGGCAGAGGTATTAATAGAGGAGTTCAATCGGGGCGGAGAGCTTCAACGTTTGCTGTTGCTTTACACTCAAGCACTGTTCACGCAAGTCACACAAACGGCAGCCTGCAACCGCTTGCATACCATTGAAGAGCGACTCGCCCGTTGGCTGCTAATAGTCGGTGACCGTATGCAATCAGATACATTCCCTCTGACTCAAGAATTTATTGCCCAGATGCTCGGCTGTCGCCGTTCTGGTGTCACGGTGGCTGCTGGTACCCTCAGCAAAGCCGGAATTATTAGCTACAAGCGGGGAAATATTACCATCCTGAATCGTGAGGACTTGGAAAATACATCTTGTGAGTGTTATTCCATCATCAAAAACGAGTATGCTCGGTTGCTAGGGATGCAGAGTTAGCTATGGTCAACTGCGGTCAGCACAGAACCAATACTACACAATGTTGTAGCTTGGTTGGGGTAGCAATGCTGAAAAAAGCCTTGCACTTAGGAGCTTAATGTGCGGAACCGTACAGACTCATTATGTAAAGCAAGTGTAAACTTAAAGCCATCTAAATAAATTTTATCAATGAAGGCAGGAGTTAGGGGGCAGGAGGCAGGAGGAAAACTGATCCCTAACTCCTGCTAGTACCGTCAGGACAAGGTGAAACACCGCACCAAATTTTTAATTTGGTGGCTCTCCCTATTGAGGGGTCACCAATC
>JAVRCH010000126.1:0-107738 GCA_034530795.1 Nostoc sp. DedQUE12a | reverse complement strand
TTCTTCTCTCTGTGTTCTCTGTCTTGGAAAGTTCTGATGCCTGCGGCGGGCTGCGCCAACGGAGGAAACCTCCGCTCAGACTTTCCGCTGCGCCTCTGCGGTTCGTAAAACAAGAGTTTTGCCCTTAAGTGAACCGTATTGAATTACTAAGGAATTTTAAACAAATCTATTATTCAATCTTGTGGGAGCCATCTTGCCTGTGGATAATTATCGACGGGCGAGACGCTCACCTGGCAATCAATAATTAGATAGATATGTTTTTATTTATAAATTCCCAATCCAAAATCTAAAATCTAAAATCTAAAATTAAATCACCAAGAAGTTAAAAAATTCCACCCTTCTGTTTCTTCTGGTGTATTTTCTTGTTTTTCTTCTGGCGTATTGAAATTTTTTTGTTGAATTAAATTCTCATAATCTCCAGAATCAACCCATTTTAATAACTCGCCAGCCCGCATCACAACCCAAGGAAGTGTAGATTCTGTATAACTTAATATTTTGGTAACCCGATCGGCGGTATCAAGATTCTGAGATGCAAACTCACGCGCTTGAGTTAGAAAATCTTCAATCACAGCAGTAGTTAAGTATTCACTCGGTAAACCTGCAATTTTTATCAGTGCGCTAGTTGCGACATCAATATCCTGACAAGCCAACAAAGCAGCGCGATCGGCGGTGAATCTAGCCATCATCTGCCAATTATATAAAGCCAATTCCATACCACTGGCTACCAAGCCACCAACCCCCAATGTAGTACTACTCAACAGATTTTTCAAAGTCGGCATCACAAACGCCATTTGGTGATAAACCATATGCTGACTCTTAATGCGAGCAACTTCATGTCCGAAAATATAAAGCAACTCATCTGTATCAAGCCACTCCATTGCATCTAAGTTGATACCAATGAGAGGTTTTTCTACTCCGACAATGTAGCTTACAATGTGACCTGTAGCTCGAAACAGATATAGTTCAGGGAGGGGGTTAACATCAAGAATTTCACAAGTTTCTACTAATGCTTGATGCAATTGGGGAAAATTACGAGGGGTAATTCTGATACTACTGCCAAGGCTTTGGATGCGGAGTAAGCGATCGATACCGTATTCATTAATTTTTTTGAGTAGCAAAGAAACACCAGGCATGTTTTGTAAAGATGCTAAGGCTTTGCGATCAAAAGGGTGTTCGTAAGTTTGCGAATTTAGTCCAGTTAATATTTTTCTCTGCATTGATTTCTAATTTTCCGCGATAAGTGCTTTTACTTGCTGTTTAGTTTTTTTAAATAGTATAAATCGCATCTTTGATTAAAGTTGAACTCCAGGCACATATCATCATTTTGTTCAAATGGGCAAGCATTTTCGAGAAAATCCAATAGATTTACTTTATAAAATTATTTTTTAGATGCTCTTTTTTGGATGTAACGCGTTTTGGGGTAGCACGGCGATGCTACCCTACAAATGACTAACTGATTTGGAAATTTGAAATTTTATCTATGCAAATTATCTATTGGCTATTAATTGCCGTAATGGTTGTGGGGATTATCGGCGCGGTAGTTCCTGCGATTCCCGGTGCCAGCTTAATTTTAATTGCAATTATCATCTGGGGAATTGTTAGCAGTTCCTTCGCAGCTATCAAGGTTCCATTAATTATGACAATTATTGTTTTGCTACTCAGTGTCGGCGTGGATTTTTTAGCTAGTTATGTAGGAGCAAGACAAGCAGGAGCCAGTAAGTGGGGGCAAATTGGCGCAGTTGTCGGTCTAGTACTGGGATTTTTGGGATTATTGCCAGCTTTACCCTTTGGAGGCCCACTATTAGGAATTTTACTAGGGCCGCTGTTAGGGGCAATTATTGGTGAGTATTTTTACCGACGTGAATTAGGATTAGCAGTTAAAGCGGGTATCGGAATTGTCGTCGGTACACTGGTTGGGAATTTAATTCAAGGGTTGTTGGCGATCGCTGCTGTTACAGTATTTATAATTACAACCTGGCCACAAGTATACGGCGCTTAAAATTTATCAAAGCGTTCACTGGATTTGCTCACATAATAAAATTGAGTAGATAGAATAACTAATTGGTATGATTAGTTATTTGATCTACTCAATATAACGGTGAAAAGCTTAATTTCCTAGTAAAAGATACACACAAGCATTAATGTTTTGTATACAAGATTTAAAATTCAAAATTAATTATTTTTTGAATTTTTCACCTTGATTTGCAGGTCAGCTATGGTAAAAATTAGACTGTTTGTGAGTTTTTTCTACGCTTTTGCAAACCAAACAAAGCTACTAATCCCAAAACACCTAAGCTCATAGTAGTTGCTGGTTCGGGCACAGTTTGATTGACATCCAAGCGAACACCATCACCAGTGATGAATCTACCACCAATATTACCGAGTTTGACTTCAAAGGAATTAACATTTGTCAAGGTCACTTTCTTGATATTGGCGTTATCTCCCGGAGTAACTGTTCCCGCAAAAGCACCGCCATTAAGGCTCAGAATAGCAGTACCTATATCTTCCACATCGAAGAATGATAATACTAACTCGTTAATTGTGCTAGCAAAGTCAAACTTGAACACACCAACTTCTAATTGACCATTTTCAGGTAGACTTCCGTCTTTTTTGATGGCTACAGGACGGAACCAGTTTTCACCTGCAATTGTGTTAGTTCCTGCATCTGGCTGACCGAAGGAAATACCAAAACCATAAGAATTTGGGGTTGCACTATCATCACTAAATAATAGACTTGGTTTGTAATTTGCATTGTAATTCTGGCTGGTAACCGTGTAACCATAAGGAGCTGTATCGATACAGTTACCAGTCAAACAAGCAAGATTTGTCAGTTTAATTTCACCTTCTACTGGAGGAACTAAAGAAGCAGCTTGAGCTTTAGATATACCACCAATCACATTTAAACCGATAGTAGATGCTGCAATTGTTGTTGCTAAAATAGTTAACTTTTTCATTAGACTTTTTTCCTCTGATTAGTAATTTTTTAATTTGTTTCTCTGTATTTGTATATTAACCGGGCAATTACGTAAGTGCATCTACTCGCGTCTTAATTCACACAATCTTTATTAGTAAATCGCTATATATGAATATTATTAAAACAAAAGTTTACCAGAGTTGCTTATTATACGTATTTACAAGTAAATACTACTTAAAGACACTGATACCAATTTAAAAAATCTTTGCAACACATTAAAAATCTGTAAGAGGTGCAAAGCTTTCATTAGACTTCTTGCAGAAGTCGGGGAAAGGGGAAAGGGAAAGGTTTGGTATTTTCCTTTCCCCTTTAACATGAGTCCCTTTTCCCACAAGAGTGCAAAAGTGTTTTTTGCAAGAGGTCTATTAGTGTTAACTTGAGCCTTGGCCAATGGAATTCGCAGCTATACAGGCATCCGCCTGCGCGGACTAAGGTCAAATCAAGGTTTTGAAACCCAGGATCGGTAGCTTTTGTTTGTGTAGACGCGCTTTCTAACCGCCCGTTTCGCTACTTTTTTCAAATTGGTATTAATTGTTAAGGCAGTTTTTGTAACGCGTCTTGTGACAAATAAAAACCTCTTTGTAGTAAAAGAGGTTTTACGAGTATGGAAACCTCAAAAAGAGGCTGTTTTACAGCAAAATTCAGAATTGAGGTTAAAAAAAGCTGATTACGCCGCTTTTAGACGAAGTTTGCGTACTTACTTCACGCTTTATGCAATTTAAATTTGGAGAAGCTTAAGCTGATTGCAAATATTTTCTAGCTTCAGTAGCGATCGTTTCTACATCATCATCTACCAGAGTTTCTAATATAGATTTAGCTTCTGGACTACCCAAATGAATCAAGGCTTGTACAAGTCTGTAACGGATTTGCGAATCTGGATTGGTAGCATAAGGAGCTAAAAGGGGAACCGCTTCTATATTTCCCAACTCGCCTAAAGAACTAATAGCCGCAGTTTGGACTAATTCATTGTCTGAAGAGAGTGCCTGTTTGAGTAGTTCAAAACCTCGTGGATCGCCTAACTCGCCTAATGTAGCAATGATACTGAATTGTACTAGCCATTCATTAGTTGTATTGTAAACTTTCTCTAAGTCTTCCAGAGCTTCACTTAATTTCAGAGCGCCCAAGCAATCAGCGGCTGCTGCTTGTACATCTATTTCAGGGTCATTGAGCAAGCGATCGCGTAAAATTTCCAAAGATAACTGTAAATCCTGTTTTCCCAGTGTATCCATTTGACTCACTGCCGAGTACCGGACACGGGCGTTGCGATCGGCAATCGCAGTTTGAATCAATTCAAAACCGATGGATTGTTCTAATTGACGGATTTGATTTACTGCACGCAAGCGATCGCCCACATCCTCAGAACTAAGCAGTTCTTTAACAGACTCTGGATTAATACTCATTTTATTATCCTTGATTTTCAAACGTATAAAAAAGAGTCAAGGGTCAATGAAAAGGACAAGGTGACAAACAGACAACGGTAGATGAGGGACATAGTAATGGGTAATGGATAACCACCAATTACCAATTACCAATGCCCCATGCCCCATGCCCAATGCCCTGTTTGCCCAATGACTAATCTTGACTTGCTGCCATTGCCCGAATAATATCACCACGAGTGAGGATACCAATTACTTGACCTGTGCTGTCAAGTACTGGCAAGCGGTGAACGCTGCGATCGTGCATGACTGTAGCAGCTTCCTTTAAAGTTTTCTCAGGGGAAATAGCGATGGGGTTTTTACTCATCACTTCCCCAACGGTTTGCCCTAAAGCTTTATGCAAATCACGTTCGTATGTAGCAGGGTTTTTCAAATAGATGACACTATCAAGAAACATGATGTATGCAGGTGGAGTGACACCAGTTTCTTGCCACATCAAATCGGTTTCTGAGATAATGCCCACCAATTTACCGCCATCATCCACAACAGGTAGTCCACTAATGTGGCGTTCTGCGAGAATTTGGATAGCTTCCTTAAGTGGAGTTTCTGCCCGAACCACAATCGGATCCCGGCTCATAACGTCGGCAACGGTTTTAGGCATTTGTTTACTGACACCATTTATCAAAGTCCCTCCGATTATTGTAGAAAATTGCGGGACTCAACCTGATGCAATTAATAGATTGTTACGGGATTGGGAATAGGGCATTGGGCATTGGGCATTGGGCATTGGTTATTAATTCTTATCCCTCACTCCTCACTCCCTGATCTCCCGGCTCCCTTTGAGAGCATCAATAATTTGAATATTTGCTTTCGGAAAAGTAAACAGTTCGAGTTCTTCCAAGCTTACCCAGCGAATTTCGTCGCATTCCAAAGGCTGGGGAACACCTGCAACGTGGCGGCAGTGATGTACTGTGAGGGTAACACGCAAATCTGTATATGTATGGTCAATAGTGATTAGATGCTCTCCCACTTCGATCGCTATTCCCAGTTCTTCATAAATTTCTCGTTGAATACACTCTTGGATAGTTTCACCAAGCTCAATCTTGCCACCAGGAAATTCCCACAAACCACCCATCGCTCCTTGTGGACGACGACGGTCAATTAAGATTTGTTTTTGGTCATTCCAAATTACGGCAACACCAATGATTTTATGAGGTGGGAAAGAACTGCTTTGACTCATGGTTTATGGAAGTAGGAGTGGGGGCAATACTTGTCGGTTAAGGGGAAAAGGGGAATGGGAAAAGGGAAAGAAAAAACCTTTAACCTTTACCCTTTAACCTTTTCCCCAAATCCAATTCCGACTTAAAAATGCTTAACCGAGCAGTATTGGGAGTGGGGGAGATGAGGAGATGGGGAGATAATTTCTCAGTCAACACTCCCAATATCCCATAACAAAACTCGGCAGACTAGTTTTAATCTTGCCGAGTTTGTATTGATTGCAAATCTTGTTTATCGCTGTTTGTTTATCCACACGTTTTTGTTATTCATTTAAAAATGCGCCTCTGATTTGACTAATTCCCAAATTAGGTAAATTTCGAGAAAAACGAATTAAAAAATTCTGCATTACTCTGTAGCCTTTGGGCATCAATTTTAATCCAAGTTCGCTTGTTTTTTGCTTCTTGTTAAACACTTATGCAATGCATGATTGCAAACTCTACACAAGGATTTCGCAGATGGCTATTTTCTTAGTGATGCTAGCCATGACTGGGAGTGATTTTAGCCCAATGATATTAAACTTCCTAAATTTTACAGCGAATTGCAACTAAGGTAAAGTACACAAGCATTCGTCTAAAACCCAAGTGAGAAACCTGTTTTACTAGCCAATTCTGAATCCTGAATTTTGAATTCACCAATTCTGCTGTAATATTTTTAGTCAATTTCGCTATTATTGGTTTCAGTTCCTTGTAGGGCGATTTCAAAATTCATTCTCTGCTCAGCGTTACGCAAGAAATAACCGCTAATCATCGCAGAGGCCAAAAGGCGACCGAGGCTTTCACGACTGGTGGTGACGGTAACTCCAAAGTGTTCTGAGGGTAAGTTTCCCAACAATCCTGTAATGTTACGTTCCATCACCTGAAAAACTTCGGGAGAACTGGGTTTAGATAACTGAGTAACTGTCTCAGGACTTAAGGACTTAACGTATTGCCATAGCAAATCGCTAGCTTCTGATTCACCATTGAAAAATTCTGAAACGCGATTGGATGGATTATTCATTTTCTATCTCCTTGACTACGATTTTTAGCTAAGGTATTTGTATTTGGAGACTAAATGCCTTTTGGCGATTTGTCTTAACTGACTATTTAGTCTTCCTGTTAAATAATGTAACAGGCTCTTTTGCTGCTGAAAGTGGGTGTAACCGTACCAACAGCAGGGTATTTTCTCACCAATTGGTCAGTAGCCAATACGGTTCGGTTAAAGGGGAAAGGGAAAAGGGAAAAGGGAAAAGGGTAATTTCAAACCTTTTCCCTTTGCCCCTTACCCTTTTCCCAACTCATATCAGAGATGAAAAATGCTTATCCGAACCGTATTGGGTCACTAGCAGTTAGTCATTGAGCTTTGGTTTTCACAAATGGCAAAGCACAAAGTCTGAGCAGAGGTTTCCTTTGCCCAGACTTTGTAAGAGAGTGTAAATGACAAATGACTAACTTGCCAAATATTCATCCATGCTGGCTTTAGATTTGCGAAGTTTGGTCAAGGCTTCCCGTTCAATTTGCCGGACTCGTTCCCGGCTAATGTTGAGGATTTCACCGATTCTTGCCAGAGTAAGTGCTTGGCCGTCAGTTAAGCCAAAGCGTAGTGTGATTACTTCCCTTTGTTGTGGTGTCAGGTCACCCATGAGGCGCTCTAAGTCATAAGATAGGGAAGATTGCATAACAAATTCTTCTGGAGAAGCTCCTGGATCTTCCAGCATTTCTCCGAGTTCGGTGTCGTAGTTGTCACCTAACCGCAAATCCAAGGAAAGAGGCAAACGCGCCTTTTCTAGATATTCTCGCACTTGCTTTGGCGTCAATTCTAATTCTTGGGCTAGCTCACCAGCTGTAGGAGCGCGTCCCAATTTTTGAGATAATTGTCGCTGTGCTTTTTTAATTTTATTTAATTTTTCGGTTATGTGGATAGGCAGCCGAATGGTGCGAGCTTTTTCTGCTATAGCACGGGTGATAGCTTGGCGAATCCACCAATAGGCATAGGTAGAAAATCTATAACCTTTGGTGGGGTCAAACTTTTCCACACCACGTTGCATTCCAATACTACCTTCTTGGATCAAGTCCAGTAAATCGACGTTGCGCTTAATGTACTTTTTGGCAACGGAGACCACCAGCCGCAAATTGGCTTCTACCATCTTGCGCTTGGCAATTTCACCATCAGCGATCGCTTCATTCAACTCTTCTGGTTCTAATTGTGTCGCTTTTGCCCACTCTTCTAGAGTTGGTTCGCGACCTAACTGGTTGGCAAGACTTTCCCGCGATTCGTGCAAAGCCGTTGAACGTTGCACCTGCTTACCATAGAAAATCTCTTCCTCGTGGGTTAAGAGTGGCACACGGCCAATCTCACGCAGGTAAGTCCGCACGAGGTCTGTGGCTGTCTGAGCGGTCTTCATGGCGCTACTCTTTGGTGATGATGGGTTTGATGGTAGGGTCATTCAGGGATAGATGCTCTTTATGGGTACTAGCCAGTTTGACTGGGAACCCATACTTATGCTTTGCAACTTACGCGCCCGATAAATTCGGCTGCTCATAAATAATCAAAATTGAGCTTCTTAACTGCTAAAAGTTACAGTTATTTCCTACTTTCCACAAGTATCTACAGTTAGATAAAAGGTAATTTCTTAAACATTCTTCTATTAGATTATTATTAACAATTGTAACCTTTCTGATAAGGTTTTGGCTATATACCTGGATAAATTTCCTGGCTGTTCCAGTTTATGCAGTAGTCTTTTTCCTTTTAAGAAGGGCTAAAAGGCGATTTTACTACTTATCTGGCTCAAAGAAACTTCCTCATATTTGTTAAAATATCTCAATGAGAACTATAGTCATTCTCTTATAAGGATTGTTTAATTTTTGGGGGACTGGGGAATGGGGCATGGAGAAAGGGAAAGGGGTAAGGGGAAAAGGGGAAAGATTAAATTTATTCCTTTTCCCTTTTCCCTTTAATCTTTTCCCCTGCCTCAAGAGATCCCCATCTACCACACTCCCTACTCCCTCGCAACCTTGCAGTAGTCTTGGATGACTTTTACATCCAAGGTTGTGTTTTGTAACGAACGAATGGCGGCAACAGTAGCTCTTGCACCTGCGATGGTGGTTATAATAGGGATTTTGTAAGCCAAGGCTGTGCGGCGGATTAACCTCGCATCGGTATGGGCTTCTTCCCCTGAGGGTGTGTTGATAATCAGTTGGATTTTCTGATTTTTGATTGCATCTAGGACGTGGGGTCGCCCTTCATGGAGTTTAAGTACTAATTCAATATTTAAACCCTGTTCGAGAAGAACCCGGCGCGTACCAAGTGTGGCCATCACCTTAAAGCCCAAATCGATAAATTCTTTCACCACAACCCCGGCGGCTGCTTTATCGCGATCGCTCATTGATACAAAGACGGTTCCGCTTAACGGTAAACGCTCCCCAGCACCCAATTCAGCTTTGGCAAAGGCTCGTCCAAAGTCGCTGTCAATCCCCATCACCTCACCAGTGGAGCGCATTTCTGGGCCTAATATTGTATCAGTTCCGGGGAATTTATTAAAGGGTAATACAGCTTCCTTAACAGCAATGTGAGTCGGGATGATTTCTTCGGTGAAGTTTAACTCCTCTAAGGTTTTCCCTGACATGATTAAGGATGCTAGTTTGGCTAACTGGACACCCGTTGCTTTAGAAACAAATGGCACTGTGCGGGAGGCACGGGGGTTGGCTTCCAAAATGTAAACTTGGGGAGAATAGCCGCTTGCACCAACGACGGCAAACTGAATATTCATTAACCCTACCACTGACAAAGCCTGCGCTAGTTGCACTGTCCAAGTACGAATTTGGTTGAGAACTGCGGGCGGTAAGGAAATGGAAGGTAAGGAACAAGCGGAGTCTCCTGAGTGAATTCCGGCTTGTTCGATATGTTCCATAATTCCACCAATTACCACCCGTCCTGTATGGTCGGCGATCGCATCAACATCGACTTCAATGGCATTTTCTAAAAACTTATCAATTAAAATTGGATGGTCTGGTTCTACCTGCACCGCAAAGGTCATGTAGCGTTCCAACTCTCCATCGGAGTAAACGATTTCCATCGCCCGTCCCCCCAACACATAGCTAGGACGCACCACCACCGGATAGCCAATGCGTTTGGCGACAATCAGCGCATCTTCGTAACTCCGAGCAATACCATTAGGTGGTTGAGCAATATTTAACTCTTTGAGAATCTTCTCAAATCGTTCTCGGTTTTCTGCCATGTCGATGGAATCTGGCGATGTACCCCAAATTTTGGGAATCTCGCCAGTCCCCAGCCCCTGCAAATACTCTTGGAGGGGAACAGCCAACTTCAGGGGTGTTTGCCCGCCAAACTGGACTATTATGCCTACAGGATTTTCAGCTTCGATGATATTCAGGACATCTTCTTTTGTTAACGGCTCGAAGTAAAGGCGATCGCTGGTATCATAATCTGTGGAAACTGTCTCTGGGTTGGAGTTGACCATAATCGTCTCGTACCCTGCTCCTTTCAATGCATAGGCAGCGTGACAACAACAATAGTCAAACTCAATTCCCTGTCCGATGCGGTTAGGGCCACCACCCAAAATCATTACTTTGGGCTTGGTTGTTGGCAAAACTTCTGTTTCTTCTTCGTAGGTAGAATAGTAGTAAGGAGTAAACGCTTCAAACTCCGCGGCACAGGTGTCCACAGTTTTGTAAACTGGGGTGACTTCTAGTTGTTTGCGATAGGTGCGGACTTCATCTTCGGTAGTTTTGGTAGCATAGGCAATCTGGCGATCGCTAAATCCATTCCGCTTCACTTCATAGAATTGCTCTTTTGTCAATTCTTTTAAGGATGTGCGCTTGAGGAATTTCTCGATATCCAGAATTTGCTGCATCTTATCCAAGAACCACGGGTCAATACCGGTGAGTTCGTAGATTTCCTCAGCTGTGATGCCTAACTGTAAGGCATGACGCACGGCAAAAATGCGATCGGGGTTTGGTGTCCGCAGCAAGGCGCGAATTTGTTCGCCACTGGGTAATTTTTCGGCTTTGTCGCAACCCCAGCCAGCACGTCCGGTTTCCAGAGAACGCAGTGCCTTTTGGAAGGATTCGTTGAAAGTCCGTCCAATTGCCATTGCTTCCCCCACTGATTTCATTTGGGTTGTCAGCACTGGTTCGGAACCAGGGAATTTTTCAAAGGCGAAGCGGGGGATTTTTGTCACTACGTAGTCAATTGTTGGTTCAAAGGATGCCGGAGTTTTCTTAGTGATGTCATTTTTAATTTCATCCAAGGTGTAGCCTACGGCTAACTTGGCTGCCATTTTAGCGATGGGGAAACCTGTAGCTTTAGAAGCTAAAGCCGAACTGCGGGAAACCCGGGGGTTCATTTCAATCACCACCACATCCCCAGTAACGGGATTAATGGCAAATTGAATGTTAGAACCGCCAGTTTCTACACCTATCTCGCGGATGATTTTAATTGCCATATCCCGCAGCCTTTGATATTCTTTATCAGTGAGGGTTTGCGCGGGAGCGACGGTAATCGAATCGCCGGTGTGGATGCCCATAGGGTCAAGGTTTTCGATGGAGCAGATAATCACCACGTTATCTGCAAGGTCACGCATCACTTCGAGTTCGTATTCTTTCCAGCCGAGTAAAGACTGGTCAATGAGAATTTGGGAAACAGGGCTAGCATCTATACCGACCTGTGCCATTTCTTCAAATTCTTCTTGGTTGTAGGCAATACCGCCGCCACTTCCACCCATTGTGAAGGCAGGACGAATAATTAGGGGATAGGTGCCAATTTGGCGAGCGATGGCTTTTGCTTCGTCTAAAGATTCGGCTGTACCGCTGGGACACACAGCTACCCCGATTTTTGCCATTGCCTCACCAAAAAGTTTCCTATCTTCGGCTTTTTCAATGGCTGGCAGTTTAGCGCCGATTAACTCAACGCCGTATTTTTCCAGTGCGCCATTTTTGGCTAAGGTAACAGCGAGATTCAGGGCAGTTTGCCCTCCCATCGTTGGGAGTAGAGCATCAGGGCGTTCTTTAGCGATCACTTTTTCGACTAATTCCGGAGTCAGCGGCTCAATGTAAGTGCGATCGGCCGTTTCCGGGTCGGTCATAATCGTTGCAGGGTTAGAGTTGACCAACACGACTTCATAGCCTTCTTCTCGCAGCGCTTTGCAAGCTTGAGTGCCAGAGTAGTCAAACTCACAGGCTTGTCCAATCACAATTGGGCCAGAGCCTAACAGTAGAATCTTCCGGAGGTCATCACGGCGGGGCATAGTAGTTGCCTTGGAGTACGAGAATACAAATCCTGATTATTTTAAGGGTGTTTACCCGCGATCGTGCTTTTTATTATTAAGTTTTCTAACTTGATAGGGCATGGGGCATGGGGAAGAAGCAGGGGAGGCAGGGGAGGCAGGGGGAGCAGGGGGAGCAGGGGAAAAGGTTAAAGGTTAAAGGGAAAAGGAATAAATTTAATCTTTCCCTTTTTCCCCTTACCCCTTTCCCTTTCCCCATTCCCTGTTTGCCCAATGTCCAATGCCCAATCATTATTTTCTATTTCTAATTTTATTAAATTGTGGTATGAAATTTTTTCTAGCTCTTGCGAAGATTTTTTATTTAATTTGATGAAAATTTTCAACAAATGCTGATTTATTGTGGCAGATACCTGAGTGTTTATTTATAACAAATAGGTTACTGACATCAAAATATATATTGGTTAACTAATTGCTAAATATTTTCAAGGTTAAATATGATGTAAATATGTTGACTTATATAAAAAATGGCAGAGAGATAGGAATACTACTCTCTGCCATTTTTTATAATATTTTAAGAGTTAATCCTGCTGACTTTTTCTTTCACTCTAGGTAGAAAAATCTAGATTATGAGAGTTTTAGCTTTGAGCAGCTTGGACAAAGCCTAAGGTTAAGCTGTCTTTAGCGAGGAAGTGGGACAAATGATAAGCACGTTCCTCAGTTTTTAACAAAATCTTTTCGTAGAGATAGCGTGTAGCGCGATCCCCTAAACTCTCTGCCTGAGCAGCTTGACGGCGAATCACACCAATGATAGCTTGTTCAGCGGCTAGGTCATTTTCTACCATTTGGCGGGCAGAATATACGCCATCGGGTTCTTGTTGAAAACAGGTTAATTCTGCTAGTTTGCTGAAGCTTGCAACTGGCACACCGCCCAGTCCATCCAAGCGCTCTCCAATTTCATGGATGTGGTCTTGCACTTCATTGTAGCTTTCGTTAAAAAACTCATGCAGAGAGTAAAATTCTGCACCTTCAACTACAAAATGATGCTTTTGGTACTGCAAGTAAAGTGCTTGGAAACTAGCTAATACAACGTTGAATCCTTCTGTAACTGGGGCAGTTACGCTGTGATCTAACAGTACTGGATTGTCATATACATGACCAAAATTTCGTAACAAAGTTTGTGTTTCAGACATTGTTCTCCTCGCTCTTTAGCAGTTACAGTTTTTAACTGCTTAGTCTTTATATACTAACATTTTCACACTAATGGCAAGGCCTTTTCGCTATGACTAAATTTTTAATTCTTAGCTACAAAAATTGTCGAGTTTATTTGTTTGTTGAATGATGTTTAAGGGGCGGGGCATGGGGCAAACAGGGAATGGGGAAAGGGAAAGGGGTAAGGGGAAAAAGGGAAAGATTAAATTTATTCCTTTTCCCTTTAACCTTTTCCCTTTTCCCTTTCCCCATTCCCCTGCTCCCCCTGCCTCCCCTGCTTCTTCCCCATGCCCAATACCAGTAATTATTTTTTTCCAAAGTTAATGAGAATTGTTTGCACTTAAGGTATGCTGGTTTTAAGAGTCAAACTCCCATGACTTTCAAAAAGTCAGAAGTTATATCGCGGTATTTACTGCAAGTTTGTTGCACTTTGAGGGCAATTCTCTTGAAATCGTTTAGTTCAGAAGTAGAAAACAAGCACGTTGTAGAAGTGAATTGGGCAGACCGTTGGCAAGTCTATCAACGCCTAAAGGAGTTAGACATTCCCTGTAGTTGTATGACTAATGAGCCATTACAAGTTGAAATTAGTTCTGCTACTGCGGCTGTTCAACTTTGGAGTGTGATACGGCGATTCACTACTTCTCGCCAAGACCAAATTTGGACTCTTGAATGCTGCTGGAAAAGCCGTTACCAAAAGTCCTAAGCTACATTGCTAATTTTTCCCCTGGTGTTGAAAAGATCGTTGTAGTTAGCTTGTGTTAGTTAAAAGGAGGTTAAAAAATGGGTGCATGTCAGAGTTTGGAAGTATCGGAATTTTGCCTTGAGGGCAGATTTATAGATTTTGTTATTAAAGATGGGTATAAACTAAAAGGTTTGTTGCTAGGTACTCATGAAGGTGAATGCTACGTTAAACTCGCTAAGCATTTACGGGCTGCTTTTGATTTGCGGCTACCACGAGGCACTTGGCTACAAGTTGTTGGTTACAAAAAATACGATATAAAAAAAGACAAAGTTACATTCAAAGCTGAACGTGTGATGGCGGCACGTTCTGAAGTGGCCAGAGTTCAAACTATCACTGCACCACAAGAACCTCCATCAATTGATAATGCCAAGGTAAAACCAGCGAAGACGAAAGCGACAATTTTGGTGTGTCAAAAGTCTGATTGCATGAAACGCGGTGGTAAAGCAGTTTGTCAGGCGTTGGAGGCGGCTTTGAGCGATCGCGGTTTAGAAGACCAAGTTACAATCAAGGGCACTGGCTGTATGAAAAACTGCAAAGCCGGGCCAAACCTAGTTATGCCTGACAAAACCCGCTACAGCCAAATTCAAGCGCCACAAGTCCCGGCGCTGATGAATAAGCATTTTGCTGACAAAGGTTTAGAACCACAACCAGAGAGTTTTAAAGAAGTATCAATACTTAATCCCAAGTTTTGCTGAGATCGATAGTAAGGCCTTAACTAGTTAATGAGAAAATTTAATAGTAAGTTTTTAGTGTGTTCCCTGGATACTCGGCAGTAATCTTTGCAAGATTTTTGCAAGAGTTATGGATATAGCGATGCCTACGGCGGGCTGCGCCTACGCCTACACAAAGTCATGAAACGGGCATAATCTAAAGGCGTAGGCTAGCAAACACCGTAGGCATCGCTTAATATTTCTATGCAATTGAGTTGAGCGCTTAGAAAAGTTTGGTACACTAAAACGCTTGCATAACAAAACGCCCAAGACTATGCAAGCTAAAATATTTTGGGATTATGGTTCAAACAATACAGGCTAAAGAAATTACGCTGCTTGATTTAGAGAACAGCTTTGGACTGCAATTGGTTGAGGACGAGCAATTTTTTAGAGAGTGGCAAGAGAATTTACCAGAAATAACCGATACGGAAAAAAAACAACTCGACCGAGTTAAGGCAAGTTACGCCAATTTACTCAAGTATCCTCCCTTGCTAGAAAACACCGTCAAGATGGTGGTGCTGTCTCCTTTGTTAGATTTAGCGGACTTTTATCTATCGCCGTTTCATGTGAAATCTGAAAAGTCTGTAGAAGTTACTGCTGAGGATGAAGGCTTAACGGTCAAAGGGCAGATTGATGTCTTAATTTTATTTGAACAGCTAGTAGTAATAGTTATAGAGTCCAAACAAGCAGCTTTTTCTGTAGAAGTTGGTAAAGCACAGTTGCTAGCTTATATGTTGGCATTATCTAACACGGATAAACCAATATATGGACTAATTACCAATGGTGGTAGTTTTATTTTTCTGAAGTTGGTTAAACAAGATACGCCAAAGTATGCCTTGTCTCGCTTATTCTATATCTTCAATCCAGGGAATGAGTTGTATACGGTTTTGCGTGTATTGAAGTGTCTGGGGAAATTGGCGACAAATGGCAGTTAGTTAACTAATTATTAATTCGTAGACACAAAAAGACTTTTCACCCAGTCCCCAGCGATGCACTGAGCTTGCCGTTCGCGGAGCGTCTCGAAGAGAAGTGTCACCAGTCCCCAGTCCCTTGCTGTAGAGAAGACTGCAACAACTCTCGCATAGATGTAGCCTGCACATGGTTAGGGAATACAGTTAAAAAGCTATTCAGGTCTTGGATTGCTATTTGGATTGCTATACGGATATCGAAGGAAGCACCTTGAGATAAGGTATGGCGATATAAATACTCTGCTGGTTGATTATATTGAGCAGCCAAATAGTAAAGAGCTAAGTTAAAAGCATTGCGCCAGTTTTGAGGATCTTTTTCATAATGCTCTTTAGCAAGCTTTATAGCAAGCACCAAATCATCCCGTGCTTTGTCTGGTTGGTTAAGGGCTAGATAAGTTAAAGCACGCCCGTACAAGTACCAATCGTCTTGGTAATTTCGATTGAGTAGAATGGCGCGGTCTAAATCTTGTTGTGCTTCATGGTAGCGGTGCATTCGTTGGTAAATAAAAGCTCTAAATCCCCTACCTGATGTCCATTGGAAACTACCGTCAAGTTCAATAACACGGTTAAAGTCTTGCAGTGCCTCATTATAGCGTTGCATACAGCGGTAAGTATCACCTCGACTGGCGATCGCCCATTGGTTATTGGGGTCAAGTTGAATGGCGCAGTTTAAATCTTCCAGTGATTCTGGGTAGCGCTGCATATAGCGGTAATTTATACCTCTATGTGCCATCGCCCATTGATCGTTAGGGTCAAGTTCAATAGCACGATTAAAGTCTAGTAGTGCTTGATCGTAACGGTGCATGAGGCGGTAAAGAATACCCCGATTGAGAATCGCCGATTGATAATTTGGGTTAAGCTCAATAACACGCTTAAAGTCTAGTAGTGCTTCTTGATAGCGCAGCATTTGGCAGTAAGTCACACCTCGAACTGTTAAATACTCAACTTCTTCAGGCACTAACTTTATCGCCTGGGTTAAATCTTCCAAAGCTTTTGAGTATTGATTAGATTGAGAGTAAATATAACTACGCCAATCTAGGGCTACTGCACGCCATTTGTCCTCAAGACTAGCATTACTCAACAGTGTTGTAAGCATTTGGGCGGCAGCTTCATAACGTTTGTCTTCATAGGCTTTTAACCAATTGGCTAGTTGCTCACCCCAACGCTGAACTTCAGCAGAATCGACATCTTTACCAGCCTGAAGGATTGTTGCTGCCCAAAATTGGGCAAAAGTTCGCTGATTTTTGAGAGCAGCAAAAAATTCATTGAGAGCTACAGGTAAATACTTTTGTGGTGATTGGCATAAGCGGTGATACAAAACATTGAGTTTATCGCTTTGCCAAGTTTTATCCCGCCAAGCTTTTACTTCCTGCAATTGCAGTTCGTTACCTAGCGTGTGATAATAGTCTGCTAACTTACCATGTATCTCAGCCCAACCTTGCGGCGATGAAAGGCGCTTGTGGCGTAACATTTGGGTTTTAACCACATCATGATAAGCCCAGCCATCAGTACGTTCGTTGACAAAAGATGTTTCTTTAAGCCAAGAAAATAGCTCATCAGCTTCTTGTTCACCTCTTAACTTGGCTATAACATCTCGATTTAAACACCGAGGAATGGCAGCATCAAGAGCAATTTGTCGGCGTTTGGGGTCGTCAATCCATTTTAAAAAGCGTTCTACAGCATTACTGCTAGGCTCAACTATTTGGTTAGGGTCATTAGGATGAGCATCTGCTAGCATTCCTACCAACAGGGGCAAATTGCCAGAAAGGCGCAAAATCGTTTCTACAACGCCACTGTTAGTAATGCCTTTGCGAGTTAGATATTGTTGGGCTTCTTCTTCTGTAAAGGGTTCTAGAGGGAAACGAACTATTAACCCCTCGTAAGGTGTCCAATGATTTTTATCTAATTCCTGCCGACCGGCAATAGTAATCAATATATTGAGAGATACTTCACCGTAGCGACCATCCAAAATTTCCCGTAGCCAGTTATCTAGGAATTCCCCGGTGCGTTCATAAGTATCAAAAAACAAAACAACAGCAGTTTCTTTAGCAATTTTTAAAATATCTTGCAAAAATAGTGGGGTCAGCACTTCTACAGGTTCTTGAACTAATACCACTTCGTCTTTATTGGTTATTTTCTTGGCAATATATGAAGCCAAAGCATCCTCATCTACACAGTCAAATACAGCACCACCAACGGGGACTCGACGCGCCAGACGGACACCTGTTTTTACCATAGTTTTCCCGACAAAAGCCGAAAATCCTTGAGGAGCATCTGGATCGGTTTCTAATTCGTGGCGCTTTTGGCAGTAAACTTTGTAGCGTTCTGTAAACTGCGGTAGTTTGTGACCTTGCCGTTCTAATTCTTCAGCCAAACGACCCATGACCTCTGGTACAGTTTTCTCAGCTTCATCGATGTAAGCCGAAATAATTTTTGCTTCATCAGCAATTTTGCGATACTGTCGCAGCAGTGTACTTTTACCGATTCCGCCTTGACCCCAAATGTTATACACAAAACGACGGCGGTCATCCTCTAACGATAAAGCCAAATTTTGTCGAAATTGGTTTATCTGGTCTTCACGACCCACAAAACTTGATTGCTGACGTTGCTTAAGAATATCTTGTAGACTCTTGGGCTTGTTTTGCGGATTCATTAACAGATTTAATTTTGAGGCACTAATATTTACGGGATAACTACTAAATATCCACGCCGGATTTCGGAATTTATGAAATTTTTTTTAGGTAATTTTTATGCGTTGACCTTCCGAGGCTCGACGTTGACCTTCTGAGGCTCGACGTTGACCTTCCGAGGCTCGACGTTGACCTTCTGAGGCTCAACTTTGACCTTCTGAGGCTCAACGTTGACCTTCTGAGGCTCGACGTTGACCTTCTGAGGCTCGACGTTGACCTTCTGAGGCTCGATGTTGACCTTCTGAGGCTCGACGTTGACCTTCTGAGGCTCGATGTTGACCTTCTGAGGTTCAAAAATGCCCTGGCGACTAGAAGTCGCGGCTACACAAACAAAACCCGCCTGCGCGGGTTTCAAAAATCTTGGGATACAAAACGCGGTAGGGGCGCACAGCTGTGCGCCCCTACAAATAACGTGTATTCTACCGAAATTGACAACTGCTGTAATTGCCTATTTTAGGCTTTAGCTAACTGGGAGTTCGGGTTGCTTTTTCTTAGAACGGCGGTTAAACCTGCGTCCCATCTCATCAATGACTGCATCTAAACCTGTAACATCACCGCTAGCTTTGGCATAGCTATAAATTGCTAATGCTGCGGCATAAGCTTCGCTAGCAGCTGTTATACAGGTATCATCTACGAGTTCTTGCAATTGCGTCAAAGATAACAGCACCGGATACAAGTCCTCATATATTTCCAAGTCCCGGCGCATTTCTTCTAAATCAAAAGAACGAGGCAAAAAGTTAGGGTTTTGTGTCGCCACTTCTAAGGCTTTGCCAACAAAAGCCCGACTTTTATCTCCCATCTTCAGCATTGTTCGTCGGTCTTCGGGGGTCAAATCAATCAAAAATGGTAACTTTTCTCTAATTGTAGCGATCGCTTGCATGACTGCTTGCTTGTCTACTGGGCTTAATCTGGCACTGATGCGATTTTCTGCCATTTTTAATACTCCTTAAGTGGGGCTTAATTTCAGTATTCCCAAAGTTGTAGAGGCGATCGCGTTTGTTGAGAGGTAATTGAGAGAGTATTATCTAGATTTACAATATGAAGGTAATCAACTATCTCGAAGATGAAGTGATAAGAGTGTTTAAGCTGTCGCGTTTTTACTTTTCCAAAGCATTCTCGATATACCAAGGGTTACGGTTTCCAAAAAGTGCAACTTGTGGGCGCGACAGCTTAGTATAAACTAATGAAACTGAATGGAGAAATCAATGCGTAAACAAATCATCGAATATACCTCTTCACTAGATGCGCTGATTGCCCTTACCAGACAGTTAAATACCTATGAAATAAAGTACCAAATGAATTCAGAAGAATTTTTTGCCAAATATAGCCAAGGAGAAACGTCTGACGATGAAGTGTTTGTCGAATGGGCAGCAAACTATCAACATTATCTAGCTCTACACCAAGATATAAAGAGCAAACTCACAGATGTCGCGTAAAGTTATCCAAGCCTATTTAGATGAAATTGAGCAACTTTTACTCAACTGCTCTAACACATACGTTGAGGAATATAGTGCAGTAATTTTAACGACAGATAGAGCTAATCTCCGCATTAGGATACGTTTTGCTCTCAAATATTTACTAGCAGTCAGTGAAGCCTTTGTTATTGTGAATAATCAGATTAAATATATCGATTACCGCTATCACTTTCAAGATGAGCAAAATAGTTTGGTTTTTCGTTATGACAGTACACCACACTTTCCCAACTTACCTACCTTCCCGCACCATAAACATCTTTTTGATAACGTAATTCCTTGCGAAAAGCCACATATAGCCGATGTGTTACAAGAAGTTATGGAGTTTTTAAAGTAGGAATATGGAATTTGCATAGCAAAACACAACCATCAAATATGACCGTTAAGATTTTGCTCATCGATCTAGTTATTCTAACTGCTAATCACCGCAATACATTCAATTTCTACCAATACATTCTTAGGTAAGCGCGATACCTCAACACAAGCCCGCGCTGGAGCTGTATTTTCGGGGAAATATTTCGCATAAACGGCATTCACCGCCGCAAAATCATTCATATCAGCCAGAAAAACAGTAGTTTTCACCACATCTTCAAAAGTCGCCCCGGCTGCTGTCAAGATGGCTTCCAAATTAGCCATTACTTGCTCAGTTTGCTTTTTGACATCATCAGTGTAGACGACATCACCTAGGCGGGGATCGATGGCAATTTGTCCAGCTACAAATACCAATTGACCAGAAGCAGCGATCGCTTGATTATAAGGGCCAACTGGTGCGGGTGCGTTATCAGTACGAATTACTTTACGAGTCATAGATATCACTTTCTCTAAGGATGCTACCTGTTTACCGATTTCTATTTCAGAGGCGATCGGTTTGGGTTGAGTCGATGGGGGATATTATTTCCCCGCACCTCTCAGTTAAATCTGGGCCTGCGACTTTCACCGCACCCAGCTTCCGATGTTCTTAGCTTGCGCTTTTGCTCATGTGCTTGTAGTCGTGGCAACTCTCATGAATTGCTTCTAGATTATTTTTCTTCCAGTTGGCGTGATTAGAGTCGATGTGATGCAGGTGAACCTGTTCCTCATCGATGAATTTTAAGCCATTGCAAGAAATCGAGCCGAGGTGGATTTAAGAATAAGCTTTTGGAGTAACCTAGCTTTCCGCTTGTCTCCAACTTGAACAGCTTTATACACACGCTTTTGAAGGCGGAAAAGATTTCGGCGGAATTTCTTCCACGGTAAAGCTCTCCAAGATTCACTAGTATGTCTACTGTGTCTAATCATTTTCTCTTCTCTAGTTAGTGCATTCTGAACACCTCAGACCAATTACGGTCTGTCCTACCCGAATTGTGGGGATTCCTCCGCTCGTCTGGGCTACTTGGGGTTCGACCGCCCCTAGACCCACAACTCGTTTTTATTCGTTCCCTCGGAAAGATTGATGAGCCACTGCGTTGCGGAGAGAAGTCTGAGCGGAGGTTTCCTCCGATCAGAACTTCGGGGGGTTCCCCCCGTTGTAGCATGTGGCGTTGTTCCGTTAGATGTAGCCACTTCGACTACTGGATTCCCTGGACTCAAGCCGATACTGTTCTATTGTTCGGCGGGAATGAACTCCAGTAGAGTCAGGGTTTTTGTATTGCGCCCTGCTCCGGAGTGAATCGCTTTTCTAGGCTCTGTTTCATCATAGGAACTCCCTGTTAGCGCCAGTGTCAACCCGCAACGGTCGTCTGATTGCGCCCTGTTCCCAGCTTCACTCTACAAGAACCGAGCTTGTTCGGTGTGGGCAGGTAAGGAGTCAATTCTGAGTCTGAATGGCAAGACTTGCACTTGCATCTGACCGAGAGTTCAGCCTTTAGTGACAGTAATCTGCTGTCGGGCTGGGTTAGTTATTTACGGACTGATTACCGTGATTTACTAACCAACGAATCGCACTAAACCTCTCCATCTGACATTATCGCATCAGTCAGGTCAGCATCTCGATCGCACTCGTATAATACTCTTACGACAGACTGCAAAAAATGATTATTTATAAATAAATAAAATGAATATTAAAGAATTACTACTCCAAGAAATTGAATCATCCTCTGATGTTCTACTAGCTCAAACGCTAGATTTTTTGCGTTTTCTCAAAACAAAACCAACAACCGAGAAAATATCTGTTAACCTGTCAACAGAAAAAAATGATGATACTTCCAACTATGAAACAAAACCGGAAATGCAGGAAGCGACACCGATTATTAAAGGCTCTAAAGCAGAAGACTTGCTAAAATTTGCAGGAACCTGGCAAGGGGATGACTTTGAAGAGTGCTTACAGCTTGTTTACGAAACCCGTTCCCCAGCTGAATTTTAGTAATGTACCTGTTAGATACCAATCATTGTAGCCGTATCATTTTTGGAGAAACAAACGTCATTCGTCGTTTACAAGAACGCATTGGCTTAGGGGTTGCAACTAGCGTTATTGTACAAGGTGAACTCCTTTACATGGTGGAAAAGTCTTCTCAACAAGAAGCAAACCTTCGCTTTGTCAGAACTTTTCTCCAAACCATCAATCTTTATCCCATAAGTGGAGGAGTTGCTGATGTTTACGGTAGCCTCAAAGGAGAAATTGTCGAACATTTTGGCCCCAAAGACAAAGCAAAGCGCAGAAAGTTTACAGTTCAAGATTTGGGATTTAGCGATAACGACTTGTGGATAGCCTCAACTGCTCTGTACTATAATCTCACCGTTGTCTCAAGAGACAGCGATTTTCAAAGGATACAACAGGTGCAAGCCTTAGGTTTAGAATCTTGGCTTTGACTGAACAAGGCAAAAGTAAAAAGTTAAAAGGCAAAAGAAAGAATATTTATTTGCCTAGTTCTCGATTTCTACCCCAACCTTGGACGTATTCCATAATGCCGATATCGCCAATAATCCTGCAAAATGCGATCGTGGTCAAAACATAAATTATTCGGCACGCGCCAAGACTCAAAAATTCCTACACCCTTAGCATCATCTCCAGCCACAGGTTCTCCCGTCGCCGTCGCCAAAAACACAATACTAATGGTATGTTGACGCGGATCGCGATTGGGGTCAGAATACACCAGTAATTGTTCAATTAATTCCACCTGCAAACCAGTTTCTTCCTGGGCTTCTCGCCGCGCCGCCACTTCCACAGCTTCCCCATAATCAACAAAGCCACCAGGAATAGCCCAACCTAAGGGTGAATTATGTCTTTCAATTAACACTATTGGTCGATGAGGTCGATCTACTAGTTCAATGATGATATCAACTGTTGGTGCAGGATTTCGGTAAGACATGGAATTTTAGATTTTGGATTTTGGATTAATTAGGGATTGAGTATTAGGTATTAAGTATTGGGTACTGGATACCAAAAAACTCTCCTTAATCCCCAGTCCCCAGTCCCCAGTCCCCAGCCCCTACTATGGACAGCTTTCAAAGCTGAACATAGCATGATAAATTCGATGCGATCGCTAGCTTTTTGTTGTGGCGATCGCTTGCTCCTATAATTCAGGTTAAATATGCCTTTTCCCAGATCTAGTGGCATTCTGCTGCATCCTACTTCTTTTCCCAGTCGATTTGGCATTGGGGATTTAGGCTTAGAAGCCTATCGCTTCATTGATTTTCTCAAAGAAAGCTATCAACAATATTGGCAAGTTTTACCTTTAGGCCCCACTGCATACGGTAATTCACCGTATATGTGCTACTCAGCAATGGCGGGAAATCCCCTACTCATTAGCCCAGAAAAACTCTTGGAAGAGGGTTTGCTAGTTGGAGAAGACTTTGCTAATCTACCAGCATTTCCTGAAGAAAAATTAGATTACGATCGCGTTGTGCCAATTAAGATTGAACTACTCAAAAAAGCCTGCGAAAACTTTAGAGCTAATGCTACGCCTATCCAGCAGAGAGAGTTTGCAGGTTTTTGCGACAGCAAAGCTTATTGGCTAGATAATTATGCCTTATTTATGGCATTGAAAGATGCTAACGAAGGAGCAAGCTGGCATAAATGGGAACCTGAATTTGTTAAGCGCGAACCAGAAGCATTAGACCGAGTACAGCGCCGCCTCAATGCAGAAATTTTTTATTACAAGTTCATCCAATTTGAATTTTTCCGCCAGTGGTCAGACCTGAAAAGCTACGCCAACATGCGCGGTATAGAAATTATCGGCGATATCCCCATTTACGTAGCTCACGATAGTGCCGATGTCTGGGCACATCCCGACATTTTTGCTTTAGATGAAGAGACGGGAGAAGCAGCCCAAATGGCAGGAGTCCCACCAGATTACTTTAGCGCCACCGGTCAATTGTGGGGAAACCCGGTTTATAACTGGGAGGAATTGCAAAAACAAGACTTTAAATGGTGGGTGCAGCGTTTTGAAGCCATGCTGGATTATGTAGATATAATTCGCATTGACCACTTCCGAGGCTTTGAGGCTTATTGGTCTGTACCCCAAGGCGAAGAAACAGCCATGAATGGCAAATGGGTGGAAGCGCCTGGAGAAGCTTTTTTTGAAGTGATTGGACAAAAACTCGGCAAGCTACCCGTATTAGCGGAAGATTTGGGAGTAATTACACCAGAGGTCGAAGCACTGCGAGACAAGTTTGAATTTCCGGGAATGAAAGTTTTGCAATTTGCCTTTGGTTCCGATCCCGGCAATCCGTTTTTACCGTTCAATTACCCGCGAAATGCTGTAGTTTATACCGGAACCCACGACAATGACACCACCGTCGGCTGGTTTAATACAGCTAGCGACTACGAAAAGCAAAATTTATTGCTTTATTTAGGTTGTATTAGTCCTGAAGGCATCCAGTGGGATTTGATTCGACTAGCATTGAGTTCCGTAGCCAATCAAGCGATTATTCCTTTGCAAGATATTTTGGGATTAGGAAACGAAGCCCGGATGAATTTTCCTAGTGTTGCTGAGGGTAACTGGGGATGGCGCTATCAAGCAGCAGCCTTAACAGAGGAATTAAGCTCAAGGCTGAAAGTTCTTACTAGACTCAATGGACGTGCCCCGAAAACAGATTGAGGAATGGGGAGTGTGGGGAGTGTGGGGAGATGGGGGAGAAAGAGAATTTATATATGCCCCCTCTCTTCCCACACCTCCCAGTGCCGCTCATCTCAAAAACTTGGGTTTAGCAGCCGCAATCATAACTTCTTCTTCTTTGCCTAGTTCTCCCATTTCTTTGGCTTTCTCTTGATTGACGCTCATCAAAACACCACCAGCATTATCAGTTTTAACTGTTAGTTGCTCTTGGGCTTTCCAAACCCGGTGAGTACCTTCTGGTAGAGTACCTTCAAACGCAGTTTTACCATCAGCTATTACGCGAATCCAGGATGACGCTTTCAAGGTAACGCCAATTTGTACAGCCTCTTTTTGTTGGACGTTGCTTGAAGTTTCGCTGACAGGTTGAACTTCTGGTGAGTGTTTTGGTTCGGCTAATTCTGGTCTACCTATTTCTGGTTTAACAATGGGCTTTTGTTTTGGCTGTGGTTCGCTTGGGATATTACTGGCTTGTAGTACGGCGTTATTTAATAAATAGGATAAGCCATTTACAGAGCATAAAATTAGCAATATGTAAAGAAAGTAAAGATGAATAGGACGTAGTTGATTCAGGGGTGAAGAATTCGCCGTAGGTTGGAAGTTTACTTGTAGAGAATTAATCGGAAAAGTGTCAGCTAATTCGGCTCCATTTAAGCCCAGTGCGTCGGCAAATCGCCCGATCAAACCCTGAATATAAACTGGTTCTGGAAGATCGCTTAAATTACCTTCTTCGATCGCTTGCAATAAGCGCCGTGGAATCATGGTCAATACAACCACTTGTTCTAGAGATAGACCCTGTTCTTGACGTAACGCCCAAAGTTGAGCGCCAATTTCTGCCAACTTCTGAGATCTTTGTTGCTCTAATGAAAGTGGGTGCTGCTGATTATTTTTCTTTCTTGGCCATTTCATGCCTTCTGACACTCCTTAACTCAACTAAATCTTTAATAGGTTGCTTGAACAAGAATTCAGAATTCAGAATGAATTTGTAGCTCTTTTTATCAAGAACAAATGGGCTTAAAACCCCTAAACAAATCTACGATTTGGCGAACAGCATTGCAAGAAGATTTTCTTCTAGTAAGAAGGTCGTTAAGGATTAGCAAGAAATAAATTATCCAATCTTGTGGGGTGGGCGTCTCGCCCGCCCTTGGTTTGGGGCGGACAAGATGTCCACCCCACAAGAAAAATTGGATGTTTCTTTATTTGGAAGTTCCTTAAATTCTGAATTGAGAATTCTGACTCCTGAATTCTGACTCCTGGTCGATCTGTTCTCGCAAAAACTGAATTTCACGATCTTTGAGGAAACGATATTTACCCTCTGGCAAAAATGGTTCTTTTGGCGTTTGTAATTGAATTGAGCCGATCGCACTCCGATGCAGCTGGATTACTGGGTATCCTAGTTGTTGTGCTACTCGGCGAATCTGACGATTTCTTCCCTCCTGTAAAACTATTTCTAAAAAGCTTCCTTCAGGACAACGTTCTACGATCTGTACCTTAGCAGGCCGGGTTTTTCTACCCTCTAACACCACACCCTGACGCCACATCCGCAATACTGCTTCTGGGGGATGTCCTTTCACCAAAACACGATATGTCTTGGAAATGCTGTGACGGGGATGGGTTAGTCCAAATGTCAAGTCTCCGTCATTTGTCAGGATTAATGCTCCTGTGGAGTCTGCATCTAAACGCCCAACTGGATGAATACCTGAACCCTCGCGTAATTCTTTTGGTAATAGATCCAAGACTGTTGGTCTTTGGTGAGGATCGTAGCAAGTTGAAACTACGCCAGCTGGTTTGTGCAGCAACAGATAAATTAAGGCTGGGCGTTGCTTTGGTGATATCAGCTTGCCATCAATAGCGATCGCATCTTTTTCGGGATCGACTTTTTGACCTAAATGTGCCAATACCCCATTGATCCGCACTCGCGATCGCTTAATCATTTCTTCAGCTTCACGACGTGAGGCAATACCCAATTGAGCAAGAACTTTTTGTAACCGTGCCTCCATGTATAAATTACTGATTTACTGTTAACTATTAAATGATATTTGCATTTTGTAGTGACTAGGCATAAATGTTACATTTAAGGCTTGTTTAAATTCGTCAGCTGTTGAGCAAATACTCATAAACTCCATTGGTTAGATGTCAGAGCAAAATTCCCAAACAACAAATGTAAACAAAATCCGAATAATTACGCAAGTACTCACAACAGCTTTAAAGCTGTGGTTGAGGGGCCAAGTCAGCGAGATATCTGAGTTAGAAGTGGAGATTAAAGCCAGCGATCGCCAAATTCTCTCTGGACGCATTCCTTCGGTATCTATTTTTGCTAGTCATGCTGTTTATCAAGGACTCCTAATTACAAAAATTCAATTAATCGCAGAAAATATTCAGATAAATATCGGTTCAATACTCAAGGGAAAGCCCTTGCGACTGTTACAAACAGTACCAGTTGTTGGCGATTTGACCATAGACGAGACAGATCTCAATGCTTCCCTCTCATCAGGCTTATTATCAACTGCTTTGAGCGAGCTACTGGTTAAAGTTTTACCAACATATTGCCCAAAAACACAACCCATTAACTGGCAAGAAATTATTCTTAAGAACAACCAAATTATACTGCTCGGGTTTAGAGTCACCAATAGTCAAACAACGCCTCTGGAAATCTCTCTGGGCTTAGATTTACTCAATGGTCGCCAGTTACAACTAACAGATATCCAAATCAAGGATGACCAGACAAATTTATTTCAAGATAATCATGCGTACAGTTTCGATCTTGGCTCAGATGTTGATATCCAAGAACTAACGCTGATCCCCGGTAAGCTAGTGTGTCGTGGGCGGATTAACGTTAACCCATAAAAGGGCATGGGGCATGGGAGCAGAAAAGTGGAGTTCAAAAACTCATTAATGGAGTTTAAAGACTCATTCACGAGTATCAAAGACGGGTGACGGCTTACCGAATGCGACAGGCACTAAATAGACAGACATTGATTTTCATAAATAACTGTAGACCCTGTAAAAAGCATCCTCTTCAGAGCTTAGTTAGCATATACAATCCGCTAACTAAGCTCTCCTCCACACCTTTTTTCGTTCACTCAGTTTTCATTTTCTACCCATTATTTGCTTGAATATTTGCTTGAAAAATCTGTTGAGCAGTTAAATTTAATTCTGCAAATGTAGGCGATTGTATGCGGTCATTTCCTCTAAATTGTTTACCTTGATATTCACCTTCATCATTGAAAGAATAGATTGTAATAGTTGGCAGTTTATCTTGTCCTATCAGTGATTTATTAGCAAAAGCACCATAATCTACAATCCAGTATTCGCGTATTCCCATTTCATCATAATCGGCAAGTTTTTTGAGATAATCATCTCTCCAATTAGTACTAACTACTTCAATCACCAATGGTATTGACTCAGGTTGAGTTACAATAGACTCTTTTTTCCAGAGTGGTTCGTTTATTAAATTAGAACGGTTTAATAAAAGAACATCTGGAAAGTATCCTGATTGTTTCGTTTCTGGTCTTACCAGCGTTTTGTTAGGTACAAAATAATTAAGATTAAGTCTTAAACATTCACCTAATAAAATCTTTATTAAAAATCCTACTATTTCCTCATGTTCTCCTGTTGGTAAAGGCATTTGAATAATATTTCCGTCGTATAATTCGTAGCGAATGTTTTCATTTTGAGTTTGTAAAAATTCTACAAATTCATCGAATGTAAATAGTTTTTGTAGTGCTTGCATCATGGTTGCTAACGTCCTAGTTTAATTACTCACGCTCTTGGTCAGTTTTTATTTTTATACCTTAAACTATTAGTCACCAGTTTTTTATTTTCATCCGTATAAATCCATTGTTTGGTGGCATTTTCTAAGGCTTCACTTTGGTCTACTCCTCTATCTAAATAGATTTATGCCCCATGCCCGTTTCATTGTGCAATCAACGGCAAAATTAGGGTTACGAAATAATAAACTAAAGGTGCGGTAAAAATATAACTATCAGTACGGTCTAAAATACCACCGTGGCCAGGAATTAACTGTCCAGAATCCTTGACTCCAGCATCCCGCTTGAGCATAGACTCGGTGAGATCGCCTAAAAGGCTAGCAATGCCAATTAACAAACCCAATGCTAAACCAGTAAACAGAGATTTAGGCAAGTGCAAATAATAAGCTCCAGCTAAAGCTACAGCAACGCTGGAGGTAATACCAAACACGGCACCTTCTACGGTTTTTTTCGGACTAATTTCAGACAAACGGGTTTTACCAAAGAATTTGCCAATTGTGTAAGCACCGATATCAGCTGCCCAAATACATAGCAAAGTCAGTAGTGTTGCTGTCAAACCTTGTGGTAGAGAAGTAGAATTTGCCTTTTCCCAGAAACCTGCCCAAGTTGTTGGCCAGTAGCCTGCAAAAGGAAGATTGCTAAAAGCAGCAGTGTCAATTGCTCGCAACCGCACCCAATAACTCGGTAAATAGCCTACGTAAAATAGCCCCATAATTGAAGCGGAAATATCCGCGATGGTGGCGAATTTGGGTTGAAATAGCAGGTAAAAACAAATAAGTGTGCCAGCTATTGGCATCACAGCATCGGCTAAACCGGCATCAAGGGTACAAATTATCAGCAAGACTTGGCTAGCAGCCATAGTGGTCTTAGCAGCGGGAGCAATGCCTCTGGCTCGCACCAAATTAAAATATTCCTGTTGACCTAAAAAGACAACAACCGCAAACATGATGGTAAAGTACCAACCCCCCAAAAGGGTCACACTCAGAGCAAGAGCGATCGCAATAATTCCACTAATAATCCGAGACCAAGGCATAGAAGTATTAAATATTGGGCATAGGGCATTGGGCATTGGGCATTGGGCATTAAGAGTGTGGGAGGGGTGGGAGGTGTGGGAAGGATGGGAAGCTTTTTTCTAATCTCCTCATACTTCCCCATCTCCCCATGCGCCATTCCCCATGCCCTATGCCCTAATCCAGTTTCTCACCACTGAGGATAAAAATGGGATCGACGGCGGTAAAGGTTTGAGAAAAGCCGCGTGTTTCTAAGCGGTTGACCGCAGACTGGACGACTTCGATATTTCTAGCCCTTAATAGGGAAAAACTCTGGGAAATAGCATATAGACTCTCTAGATTAGCAGCTGTGGCTACAACCCGACCTGATGGCGGTAAATATTGCCAAGCTGCTTGCAGAATTTCTTGAATGGGGCGTCCTCCCTCGATACAAACGCGGTGAGGGGTCACCTTGAGATCCTGCAAACACTCTGGGGCGCTACCTTCAATGACTTCGACGTTCTTGACTTCAAAGCGATCGCAGTTACGCTTAATCAGATTAGCTACTTCTTCATCCCTTTCAACAGCAATAATCTTTCCTTTTGGACATAGCAATCCCACTTCTACTGGAATTGTACCCGTCCCAGCACCAATGTCCCACAACACTGAATTTGGTTGTAGCCGCAGTTGAGCAATTAACAACAGTCGGACTTCTCGCTGGCTCAGGGGAATTCCTGGCAAATGCTCGAACAATTCATCGGGAATACCAGGGGTAATATAAGGCCAAAGTTGGGAAGGCATAGAACTACGCAATTATACTAAAGATATTGGCAAACTACATTGAAAAGCCATTAATTATGAAAACTTTTCAAACGTAGCTTTATCACAAACAATAATGATTGGCGAAATATTGGATGAGCGCTACGAAGTTCAGCAGCTATTAGGAAAAAAAGCAGGGCGACGGACGCTGTTAGCTCGTGATTTGAAAACTCAGGAATTAGTCGTCATCAAGTTACTCTCTTTTGGTAGTGACTTTGAATGGGACGATCTCAAGCTGTTTGAGCGAGAAGCCCAAACGCTAAAATCTTTGTCACATCCTTTAATACCTCGCTATTTAGACTATTTTGAGGTAAATTCACCAACTATCAAAGGATTTGCCCTAGTACAAACTTATATTCCAGCACAAACTTTAGAGCAATACTTACAAACTGGACGGACTTTTACGGAAGCTGAGGTAAAACAGATAGCCAAGGCTCTTTTAGAAATTCTGATTTACTTACATGGGCTGCATCCGCCTGTTATCCATCGTGATATTAAGCCTAGCAATATTTTATTGGGCGATCGCTCTGGTAACAGTGTAGGTGAAGTTTATCTCATCGATTTTGGTTCGGTGCAAACTGTCCTCGCCACAGAAACCGGGACTAGGACTGTGGTAGGAACTTACGGTTATATGCCTCAGGAGCAATTTGGCGGGCGCACCGTTCCGGCTTCTGACATCTATAGTTTAGGCGCGACGTTAATTTACTTGGTTACGGGTACTCACCCCGCGGATTTACCCCAAAAGAATTTTCGGATTCAGTTTGAGCAAGTGGCTAATCTCAGCCAGAATTTTACTCGCGCTTTGCAACAAATGACTGAACCGAGTTTAGAAAAACGTTTGAGTTCTGCCTCACAAGCCTTAAAAAATTTAGAACAGCCCCAGTTTGAACTTGATAAAGCTTTAGCTGTTGGCAAACCAATAGGTAGTAAAATTCAAGTAATTAAAAATTGGAATACTCTCGAAATTATTATTCCATCAGCAGGCTTTCATCCATCAATAATATTTACAGGTTTGTTTGCGATCGCCTGGAATTCATTTACTCTGTCTTGGATAATTGCCGTAATCTCTGCACCTATTACGAACGATTATTCAACCTTCCTGTTTACGTTATTCTCACTTCCTTTTTGGGGTGCTGGCTTTTACATGATGTACCAATTTTTGTTCCCTTTGTTGGGGCGCATCCGACTACACTTAGATGCTCAGCAAATTACTTTTACAAATGAACTGTTGGGATTTAAATTCAACCGTACCCATCCAACGCCAAGGCAACATGTACGTAAGCTGGTTTATAGTCCGAAACGCTATGAGATAGATTTGAACACCGGTACTAGAGTTGAGGTGAAGCCAGAGTTGATCCTTTGGGTTGGAGTGCATAAGTATCAACTGGCTGGTTCTGGCGGTGTGATTAACTCTGAATTGGAAATAGAATGGCTAGCTCAGGAATTGAGTAATTGGTTAGATCTACCAATTACGCGAGAATAAACAAAATAAATAATCTTTGATATTTTTACTTTTTATGAGTGGTGAAATATTAGGCGATCGCTACCAAATTAAGCAGATACTAGGTAAAAAAGCTGGGCGAAGAACGCTATTAGCTTGTGATTTAGAAACTCAGGAATTAGTTGTTATTAAGTTACTCTCTTTTAGCAATGATTTTGAATGGGATGATTTGAAGTTGTTTGAACGAGAAGCCGAAACTTTAAAAAATTTAGCACATCCCTCTATTCCTCGTTATTTAAATTATTTTGAAATCAATTCACCTCAAGAAAAAGGATTTGCCTTAGTACAAACTTATATTCCGGCAAAAACTCTAGAGCAATATTTAAAAAGCGAACGCACTTTTACAGAAGCAGAAACTAAAGAAATAGGTAAAGCTGTTTTGGAAATTTTGATTTATCTCCATCAGCAAAACCCGCCTGTTGTCCACCGCGATATTAAGCCTAGCAATATTTTATTGGGTGACAGATCTGGCAATAGTGCCGGGCAAGTTTATCTAGTAGATTTTGGCTCGGTACAGAATGTGGCTGCCACTGAAGGTGGGACAATTACTATTGTGGGAACCTATGGCTATATGCCACCAGAACAATTTAGCGGCAAAACGCTTCCAGCTTCCGATCTTTATAGCTTGGGTGCAACTTTAATTTATCTGATGACGGGGACTCATCCTGCCAATTTTCCCCAAAAAGATTTGCGGATACAGTTTGAACATTTAACTAATTCCAGTCTGGCTTTTAACTATTGGTTAAGGTTGATGATTGAGCCTAGTTTAGAGCGGCGTTTAACTTCTGCCTTTGAAGCAATTCAAGTATTACAAAGAAACTTTGCTCCGGTAGCTGTTCAAAAACCAAGTAGTAGCAAAATCAAACTGATTAAAGATGAAAACTCTCTGAAAGTTTTCATTCCTCCTGTTGGCTTTCATCCGTTATTTGGGTTGACAAGTTTGTTTGCGATCGCTTGTAATTCGTTTATCCTTTTGTGGACAATAGGTGTTATGACGACGCCTTTTCCGGCAAACTTCATCTTGAGTTTGATATCACTCCCTTTTTGGGGCGCTAGCTTTTTAATGGCAAACACAGTCCTGTTTGCTTTGTTTTTGGGCATCCGTCTGCGGCTCGATCGCCAGAAAATTGCTTTAAACTGGGAAATATTCGGATTGAAATTCCATCGTCCTCGTCCAGCCCAAAGAGAACATATTACTAAATTGGTGTACATTCCAAAACACTCTCAAACAGGCTTTCTGGGTGCCAAAATCGAGGTTCCGCCCCAACTAACTATCTGGGCAGGAACGCGCAAGTACCAGCTGTGTGGTACAGGTAGCAGTATGAACTCGGAAGCAGAGGTTCAATGGCTAGCTCATGAATTAAGTGATTGGTTGGGCATACCAATTCAGGGAGAATAAACAAAACGAATAATCTGAAAGAGGTCTAAAAATGGGAACTACAAGCAAAAGACAATTCCTAATGGAATTAATTCAAAAACATTTAAATATCGCACCCGAAAGCACTTTAGAAAAAGTTTTAGAACTTTTAGAGGATGAAGAAGATATTAGAGATGCTCGTGCTGAAATAGCAGACGCAAAAATTAACGGTACTATATCTTGGGATGAATACAAGAAAGAAACCGCGTGACTTACCAAATTGAATTTACTAAGAATGCTAATAAACAACTGAAGAAACTACCAAGCCCTATTAAAGAACGTATCGACTCAAAAATTGAACAATTAGCAATAGAACCACGTCCAGTGGGTGTTAAAAAATTGGCGGATGAAGAATCTTTATATCGAATTAAAATAGGTGATTATAGAGTAATTTATCAAATATTTGATACGATTTTATTAGTGAGTGTGATTAAAGTGAAACATCGTAGAGACGTTTATAGAGATGAGTCTTGAGAGAGAACAGTTAATTAAAAATTATTGAGAGGAACTGTGTATGTTGTTTGGACTGGGATGGCCAGAAGTAAGTGTAATTGCCATAGTAGCTATTCTCATTTTTGGCCCAAAAAAAATTCCCGAACTGGGAACTGCACTGGGTAAAACCCTACGGGGCTTTAAGCAGGAGATGAAAACTCCCAGTGAGGAAACCAATCCGGAACAAGAAAAACAATAGTCAAGGGTCAAGGGTCAAAAACTTTTAGCTACTTGACTTTTAACCCTTGACTTTTGACTAAAGCAATGTATTGACTACAGAAGAAGGTGCAACTCCATTTTGGGAATCAACGATCGCTGTACCAGTATTTTGTTGGTGTGTCTCTTCTTTAACCACACCACGCCCTCTAATTAATTTAATCGCCCGACTAACGCTTTCTGGTAAAATCACCACGAGGCTGTTATCCGGTGCCATGTCCAAGCCTTTGTTAATCGCTTGTGTTTCATCCAAAATTGATTCGTAGCGACAATCAGGCTTAACTTGCGTAATGCCTTGAATAATCAACTGGGCAGCCGATCCCCTCGGTCTTCCTCTGGTGTCATCGTCTTCTTTGACGATGATGTAATCAAAAATTTGTGCTGCTAGTTTGCCCAAGGTCACAAAGTCTTCGTCACGGCGATCGCCAGGGCCACCAATTACGCCAATGCGTTGTCCGGTCGTCCAGTTCCGCACGAAAGCACCTACAGCTTCGTAACTAGCTGGGTTGTGGGCATAATCCACCAAGGCGTTATAATTCC
This sequence comes from Nostoc sp. DedQUE12a, assembly GCA_034530795.1. GTDB lineage: Bacteria > Cyanobacteriota > Cyanobacteriia > Cyanobacteriales > Nostocaceae > Nostoc. The sequence goes on along the minus strand of JAVRCH010000126.1, from coordinate 73,322 downwards.
CTAAATTAAACAAATTCATCCGTCCTGGGGTTTGACTCACCGAAGCCCGGAAGGTCTTCAATCCTGCACGAATCTGCTCAATTGTGACGTTTTGCACGAAGGCTGCCAAACTTGCTGCTAAGGCGTTGGCAATCATAAATGGGGCACGTCCGCCCATTGTTAAAGGTATATTTTCTGCTCTTTCTATACGGTGTGTCCAATCGCCTTTGACAATGGACAGATAACCATTTTCATATACCGCTGCGACTCCGCCCTTTTGGATGTGCTTGTGCACCAATTCCGAGTCGGGATTCATGGTGAAGTAAGCAATGTTGGCTTTAGTTTTTTCTGACATGGCAGCGACGCGGCGATCGTCGGCGTTGAGTACTGCATAGCCATCGGGGAATACGGCTTCTGCGACTACGCTCTTGAGGTTAGCTAACTGGTCAATTGTATCTATATCGCCTATTCCTAAGTGGTCGGCGGCTACATTCAATATTACGCCGACATTGGCTGCTTCAAAGCCCAGGCCAGAGCGAAGAATTCCACCACGAGCCGTTTCCAGTACTGCTACCTCCACTGTGGGGTCTTGCAGGATCAGGTGGGCACTTTGGGGGCCTGTATTATCGCCAGATTCTACTAAGTAATCACCGATATATGTTCCATCTGTAGTAGTATAACCCACTACTTTGCCAGTCTGCTTATAAATATGTGCTAGGAGTCGGGTAGTGGTGGTTTTGCCATTGGTACCCGTGACGCTGAGAATCGGAATTTGGCAAGATTGTTCGTTGGGAAACAACATATCCATTACCGCGCCGGCGACGTTGCGGGGAATGCCAACACTGGGGGCGACGTGCATTCTAAAACCCGGAGCGGCGTTAACTTCGACAATCACGCCATCTACTTCTCGCAGGGGACGGCTAATGTCGGAGGTGACGATATCTAAGCCGGCGATGTCCAAACCGATAATCTTAACTACCCTTTGTGCCAACCAGATATTTTCTGGGTGGATTTCGTCAGTACGGTCTACAGCAATGCCACCTGTACTTAAGTTGGCTGTTGCTCGCAAGTAACAAATAGTACCTTTTGGTAGTACGCTGTTTAAGGTGTAGCCTTGCCTTTCTAGCAGTTGGTAACTGGTGCGGTCTAGTTCAATTTTGGTGAGGACATTATCGTGCCCTTCGCCGCGATTTGGGTCTTGGTTTGTTTCTTCAATCAATTCGGCGATGGTGGATCTGCCATTACCAGTTACATGAGCTGGGACGCGTTCGGCTACTGCGACTACTTTGCCATTTACTACTAGCACCCTGTGGTCGCGCCCAACATAATATCTTTCGACAATAATTGAGCGAGAAACTTGTCTAGCAGCTTCATAGGCAGCTTCAGCTTCTTCCCAAGTTCTAATATCAATGGTGATACCCCGTCCGTGATTGCCATCAAGGGGCTTAATCACAATGGGATAACCACCTACATATTCAATGGCTTCTTCCAAATCGTCCAAGAAGTTGATGGTTGTACCTCTGGGCACTGGGGTACCAGCGGCTGCGAGGATGCGTTTGGTGGCTTCTTTGTCGCAAGCTAGTTCTACACCCAAAATGCTGGTGTTGTCGGTCATTGTTGCCTGCATTCGCTTTTGGTTGATCCCGTAGCCTAGCTGGATCAAAAAGCGGGCTTCCAGAGCCATCCAGGGAATACCCCTTTTTTCAGCTTCTTTGATGATCGCTTCTGTAGAAGGCCCTAGTGAAGCATCACGGCTAAAATCTTTCAGGTCTTGAATATCTTGTTCTAGTTCTGCTTTGGGATAGCGACCGCGATCGACAATACTCTGGCACAATCGCACCGCAGCTCGTCCGGCGTAACGCCCTGCTTCCTCATTCAAGTACTCAATCACTACTTGGTAAATTCCGGGTGTAGCAGTTTCACGAGTGCGACCAAAGCCGACATGCATTCCAGCTAATTCTTGGAGTTCTAGTGCTACATGTTCCACGATGTGGCCCATCATCGTGCCTTCTCTGACTCGCATTAGAAAACCACCACGACAGCCAGGGGAACAATAGTGACCCTCCAGACTTGGCAGCGCCTCAACTAATCCTTCGTAAAAGCCAGGGATTTCATTCGAGGGCGTCTCGGCAAGGTTTTCTAAATCGAGGCGCATGACGATCAGCTTGTGGCGTCGAATGCTCCAGTAGTTTGGGCCGCGTAAGGTCTGGATCTTGAGGATTCTCATGGGAATAGGTAGATGGAGATTCGGAACCAAAATTCTAGTTTCTTACTGCATTTGACCGCTAAACTGTTCACTGCAAACAGTTTTTTCTTTTTACATGCTATTCTCATTATTTTTCTACAACAAAAAATAAATGAGCGGTCAACCAAATTTTGGATTTTAGACTGGCGATTTTGGTGAAGCAGCACGGCCTTGGTGAGTCCACTTGCCGTCTTGGCGCTTTGCGTCGTTAGCGCAGCGTTAGCGAGTCCTCGATCGTCTGGCAAAGTGGCGAACCCGAAGGGGGGTTTCTCCATGAGCGACTGCTGAACCTGAAGGGATTGAAAGAGATCACAAGGGTACTTATGGTCTCTGAATCATTAGATTTACGATAGCGTAGCTAAGCCGAGTGCGGATAACGGTACGCTTTAAAACGAGCATTTTGGAGATTGGTTTCGCCGGCTTTGTGGCGAAGGATAAACCAAAAAGCTGTTTTAATCTCAAATCCCTAACCCCAAATCTAAAATTTCTGGTCAACTCAGTGTAACCTCAGGTACTTTATCCCGTCAGCTGGAGATTCGGTGTACAGCAGGCAATACAGTGCGCTGGTACAGGTGGAAGCGATCGCCATAGCTGAGGATATGCAGACGTAGATTATGCACCGTTAGGGGTTCGTTAGCACCAACATGAGGTTCGTTTGTGTGGGTCAGCTCAGTGGGATCGACAATGGTGACACTGCCTTTACCCATAACTTGTAGCCAGCCATCACGTTCAAACACAGCACAAGTATCTTCGTCAATGCCAATACCCAAGCGATCGGGATGAGCTGCGATCGCGCTAATCAGCCGTCCCATCCGATTGCGGTTATGAAAGTGTTGGTCAACAATGACTTCAGGAATAAATCCCAAACCCGTTGCCATATCCACTAAAGAACGATTTGGCGACTCTCCACTACCGCCGCCAGCAATCATATGATGCCCCATCACTGCTGCTCCGGCACTGGTGCCTGCTAAGGTAAGTTGCCCTGACCTCACCCGCTGCCGGATAATTTCCATCGCTGGCGTATCTGCCAATACGCCACAGAGACGCAGTTGATCTCCTCCTGTCAAAAATACCCCACTACAGGCTTCTAAGGATGCTTTGATTTGGGAGGCTTCACACTGTTCTCGTTCGCGGATGTCTAAAATCTCTACCTTCTGGGCACCCATTTCTTCAAAAATCCGAATATACCGACCACCGATGATAGCGGGTTCGCGAGAGGCAGATGGAATAATTGTAATATAGCCTTTACTAGCACCGGCACGTCCAAAAAAAGTTCTTAGGATATCGCGCCCATGAACTTTGTCTTCTGCGCCTCCGATAACTAGAACGGCGGTTTTAGTTGCTTGGGGTGTCCTCATTTCCAGCGATTTAGCTTTTAATTCCGGCATTGTGTTTCTCCTGTCAACAACTTCAGGAGCCATCGCCTTGGTGTTAGCGCAGCTTTAGCGACGCTAGAGCGTCGGCAGCGCGGTCTTTTTGGTTTCCAAAATGAGCGACTGCCGAAAGGGTTTCCAAGGCACTCCGTTGGGTGGCTTCGCCGACTTGAAGGAAGTGCCGTCGGCTTGTGGCGAATGGCATGTGAATTTAGCAAGATCGGGAGTCCGATGTTTTTGCACTTTGCAACTTCTGAGAGGACACTTTTGTGAAGTTTGGATTCTCCTGGGTCAAAGTTCCAAATTCTTGTTTAACGCACACGAGACCTCAGTTTAAACGTGTTTGTTGTCCTTCCTCTGCTGCTAGCGCCTTGTTTTTCACCTGTCCACTCCAGACTGGCAAAATAGTCCTTACTTAGTAAGCTAGGGAGGACACTTTTTTGGTGGGGTTTACCCTCCATTTGGGAGCCAGTGGCCTGGAGAGACATTGCGCCCTTAAACTTTCGCAAACTTGTTCGCCCTTGGGATTGGCAAAGGTTAACAAGTGGCCTCGATTGTGCCGACTTATTTGCCTTGTGTCTCCCTCAAGAGAAGAAACTGGCATCAAAGTGTCAGTTTTCCCCTTTGAGATTGGGGATGAACAGGTCAGACCACGTTTTTTTCTGAGGCTGGCTCGATGCATCCTGAAAGTTGTTAACTTGATATGATTATTAATTTAAATGTAGTTGTGACAACATTTAAACATAAATTAAGTAATTAGAAAAACTTTAGCTCCCATCTAAAATCCAAGAGTCCTGGTACTTTTAGATACTATTGATAAAGTTTAACTGTAGTTTGACCCAACATTGGCTTCTTGTGTTTGCTAGACATTCATTATTTAGATTAGTGTCCTTGAATACGAATTACTGTGCGTTTTGATATAGTTACACTTTTTCCTGACTGTTTTCACTCTGTTCTTAGTTCTGGACTGCTGGGTAAAGCCTTAGCTAAACAGATTGCCCAAGTGCATCTGATTAATCCACGGGACTTTACAACTGACAAGCACCGTAAGGTAGATGATGAACCATATGGTGGCGGCGTGGGGATGCTAATGAAGCCAGAACCAATTTTCAATGCTGTGGAGTCGCTGCCGATTCTACCTCGAAGAGAAGTTATTTTGATGAGTCCCCAGGGTCAAACAATTAATCAGCCTTTATTGCGAGAATTAGCAACAAATTATGACCAATTAGTAGTGATTTGTGGGCATTACGAGGGAGTAGATGAGAGGGTGCTGCATTTGGTGACTCGTGAGGTATCTTTAGGAGATTTTATTCTGACTGGCGGTGAAATTCCAGCAATGGCTTTAATTAATGGCGTAGTGCGCCTTTTACCAGGAACCGTAGCCAAAACGCAGTCGTTGACAGCAGAAAGTTTTGAAGAGGGATTATTGGACTATCCCCAATACACTCGCCCAGCGAATTTTCGGGGCTTAAAAGTCCCGGAGGTATTGCTGTCTGGAAATCACGCCGCCATCGCCCGCTGGCGTTACGAACAACAAATTCAAAAAACACGCGATCGCCGCCCCGATCTGCTGGAAAAATGGGAGGAGGGGAAGGGGAATGGTGAATAGGAAGTGTGGGAAGTGTGGGAAGTGTGGGGAGTGTGGGGAGTGTGGGAGGAAAGATTTCTTCCCCATCCTCCCACGCCTTCCATACCCCTGTTTGCCTAATGACTAATGACTAATGACTAATGACTAAATAACAAATGACTAAAATTCGTATTGGTAACGGCTACGATATTCACCGATTGGTGAGCGATCGCGCTTTAATTTTAGGAGGAATTCAAATTCCCCATGAACTCGGTTTGTTGGGTCACAGTGACGCTGATGTACTCACCCATGCCATTATGGATGCCATGCTTGGAGCATTATCTTTGGGGGATATTGGCCATTATTTTCCCCCCAGCGATCCCCAATGGGCGGGGGCAGATAGTTTAATACTATTAACTCAAGTACATCAACTAATTCGGGAGCAAGGCTGGCAAATAGGAAATATTGATTCGGTGGTAGTGGCAGAACGTCCCAAATTAAAACCGCATATTCACAAGATGCGCGACAAATTAGCGGCGGTTTTAGAATTAGAATCAAATCAAATTGGCATCAAAGCTACTACTAACGAAAAATTAGGCCCAGTAGGGCGAGAAGAAGGCATTTGTGCTTATGCTGTAGTTTTACTAGTTGCTTCAGAGTAACTTTTCCAGGACTTTCGCACAGATAACGGAAAATCGTAGACGCGGAGCGGCTTGCCGCAGGCTACCGCAGAGGACGCAGAATTCAATGATTCAGCAGTGAAAAAGCCTGAAATTGTGGGTTTCAAACCCACGGAGGTGGGTTTTGTCTGTATAGCCGCGATTTCTAATCGCTGGGGCAGGTATCAATTTAGACTTTTCAAACACCCTCTTAATTACGAATTACGAATTATTTTAAAAATGGAATTATCTCAAAAAAATCAGAAGATATTTTAGGGTTTTCGGAGGAATGAATCATTGAAAAGCAAAGCACTTGGCCAATCCTGCTGCGCTTTTTTTGCTGTGTTGCAACTACCATTTTCATTAATTCGACCAGTTAGCTTATTGGGGCATTCTTGGCGAATTTCAGATAGTTTATCAAACCATCTCGGATGATTAATACAAGTTGCCCCGTCTGGTTGCCAAGCTGCTTCAAAAACCATCTTGTTATCCGGAGTTGGTTTTTGAATATCTAGCACATCATGTACGTCTATTAAAGTTCCATCTCGAGTGTGACCTTTACCGTTACCGCAGTAATCAGCACGTACCATGCGAGTACAAGCTTGGTGATAGTCTCGTAGCGATTTACCTTGAAAATTCTTCCACGGCTTATAGCCAAAGCGAACGCATTTACCCAGCGCCCCACTTGTACAACCAAATGTGAAAATATCACTTGATGCAATATGTTTTCCTGTTTTATCCCACCAACCTGAAAGTGGAATAGCCTTAGTAACCTTATTGACATCGGGCTTACACAAGTTTTTCCATTGAGAATCAGTTTGATCTTGATAAAAAACTGTGTAAAGATATGTCTCTTTCTCTAGATCTTTTGGATCTAGTTCTACATCTTTAATTTGAAATTTATGTTTTCTCCCCTGTTCATCAAATGCTGTTAATTCTGTTCCTTTTAAATCTTTACCTTTGAGAACTACAGTTTTTTCACTAGCATTTGATGGTTTTGCCTGTGGTTGGACAATTCTTCCACAGCTAATTAGAGATATAACTAAGATAATAATTAGAGTAGCTAAAAGTAGTTTTTTCACAGCATTAATACCCCAGTCAAGAAAATTTGGATTTGTACCAAAAAAATTCACCTAGTTATTCTGGGGCTTATCCAAGAAAGCTAAATTAGATATGAACCCTTTTATCCTTCAGTTGATGAAGGTATAAAAGGGTATATAGGAAATTATATGAGTGAGACTGGTGTAAAATCTTCATGTCTCAGGTATGAAACTAGGAATTGGCTCCATTGAGGAACAGCTATTTTACAGCAACCTGTTGTACTGCTACCAACTGTCCACCTTCAACTTTCAGGCTTTGTAGTTGGGTTCCTTGCAAGGTCAAACCGTTTATACTTGTACCAGTCGCCAAGTCCGAACCATTAATACCACCTGCGTTCCCAGTCAAGGCAGCATTAACTATTCCAGAAAAAGCGATAGTAGAGAATGCAGTAGTGATACCAATTGCTAAAAGTAGTTTTTTCATCAAAAAATCAGCCTCCAAGAGCTTTGTATGTCATCACTAATATCAGAGTTATGCAGTAACGTAGAATTTTGATATAAATTTTTACATATATTATTTAGAATTCTTGCATAAATATTTGCACTTATCCTAAATTCCTCTGCAATATCGGGCTATACATAACCCGGATATTTGTTAACATTTCAAAGAACAATAACTTACGTTCCGCCTATCCCTTATAGCATTGACCTCAATTAGACAGAATTCCAGTAGATTTAATTCTATGAAACCACCATCCATCTTTTTTAAAATTAAGCATTTTTGGTTGTCAATAATTCTGACTTCAGCAACAGCACTCACACTTACTGCCTGCAACCCTAGTAACTTCAAAACGGCAGCTGCTCAAGTTCCACAAATTGTTAGCGCAGTTTTAAGTGAGCCTTCAACTTTTAACTATGCTTTGAATGAGTCAGCATATAGCGTTTTTGGGTTTATATATGACTCATTGATTAATGAAAATCCCATCACTACAAAACTAGAACCTGGTTTGGCAGAATCTTGGGAAGTTTCGGAAGATGCACAACGGGTTGTAATCACCCTGCGAGAAGGACTTAAGTGGTCAGATGGTAAGCCAATGACTGCTGATGATGTTGTCTTTACTTATAACGAAATCTACCTGAATCCAAAAATTCCAACTTCTTTAAAAGATGCTTTAAAAGTTGGCGAAAAAGGCACTTTACCAAAGGTAAAAAAAATCGACGATCGCCGGGTTGAATTCACTATACAAGAACCCTTTGCTCCTTTTGTAAGATATGTAGGCGGCATCCCCATTATGCCAGCCCATGCTCTACAAGAAGCAATTCGCACAAGTGAATCTAATGGAAATCCTAAGTTTATTTCTATGTGGGGAACGGGCACAGATCCGAAACAAATTGTTGGGAATGGCCCTTATGTAATGGAAAGTTATGTTCCTAGTCAGCGAGTTATATTTCGACGCAATCCCTACTACTGGCGCAAAGATGCTCAGGGTAATCCTCAGCCTTATATTGATCGTATTGTTTGGCAAATTATTGAATCCACTGAAAACCAGTTGATTAGTTTTCGTTCTGGACAATTAGATGATTTAGAAATTCCTCCAGAAGGTTTTAGTTTAATCAAACGAGAAGAAAAACGAGCGAAGTTTAAAATTTATAACGGCGGGCCAAATACAAGTACAACTTTTATTTCTTTTAATCTCAATAAAGCCAAAAATTCTCAGGGTAAGCCTTTGGTAGACCCCATCAAATCGCGTTGGTTTAATCAAAAGGAATTTAGACAGGCTATAGCCTATGCCCTAGACCGCGAAACGATGAAAATCAATGCATACCGGGGATTAGGTGAACTGCAAAATTCATTTGTTTACGTGAAAAGTCCCTACTTTCTCCCTCCAGAAAAAGGATTAAAAGTATATAATTTTGACAGAGAAAAATCGAAAAAGCTTCTGTTAGATGCTGGGTTTAAATATAATGCTCAAAATCAACTCCTAGATGCTGATGGCAACCGAGTCAGATTTACACTCTTGACCAATTCTGAAAGAAAAGTTAGAGGAGATATGGCTGCTCAAATCCAACGAGATTTGGCAAGAATTGGCATTCAAGTTGATTTGCAAATCCTCAGTTTTAATTCTTATTTAGAAAAACTGAAAGTTACACAAAATTGGGATTGTTATCTTGGGGGATTTGCTGGAGGTGGTGTTGAACCCCACGGTGCTAGTAATATCTGGAGAATTAACGGTGCATCTCACGCATTTAATCAAGGCGCACAACCAGGAGATCCACCGCTAATTGGTTGGGAAGTTTCTGATTGGGAAAAACAAATTGATAGCCTTTATATCAAAGGCGCACAGGTATTAGATGAAAACAAGCGCAAAGAAATTTATTACGAATATCAGCGCATCGCTTCAGAACAGCTGCCATTTATTCATTTAGTGGAAGGGTTAAATTTACAAGCAGTGCGCGATCGCTTCCAAGGTATTCAGTATACTGCTCTTGGTGGCCCCTTCTGGAACCTCTACGAACTGAAAGTAGTTGATTAAATGGGGCATAGGGCATAGGGCATGGGGCATTAGTTATTTGTAAACAACTAATGACTGATGACTAATGACAAAGGACTAACAAGTAATGACGAATGAAAAAAATTTGCGATCGCTTTTAGAAGCGGTTGCCAATGGTAAAGTTTCCCCAGATATGGCTTTAGACTCTCTCAAAGACCTAACCTATGAAAATGTGGGTGAGTTTGCCAAAATTGACCACCATCGCCAGTTAAGAACTGGTTTCCCAGAGGTAATTTGGGGCCCTGGGAAAACACCCGATCAAATTGCTCAAATTATCGAGGTGATGCGCCTCCGTAACCCGGTAGTAATGGCAACTCGCATTGAAAGTGCAGTTTATGGCGCACTGCAAGCAAAAGTTAGAGGTTTGCGATATTACGAAATGGCGCGAATTTGTGCGATCGCTCCTCCTAACATCGAACCACAATTTCAGGGCGAAATCGGCATTCTTTCTGCTGGCACCGCTGATTTACCCGTTGCTGAAGAAGCCGCTGTCACCGCTGAACTTTCTGGTTTTCAAGTCAAGCGCCTCTGGGATGTCGGCGTTGCAGGGATTCACCGCTTACTAAATAATCGTCACGTCATCGATTCGGCATCGGTATTGATTGTCGTTGCCGGAATGGAAGGCGCTTTACCCAGCGTCGTTGCAGGTTTAGCAAATTGTCCCGTGATTGCTGTACCCACCAGCGTCGGTTATGGTGCCAGTTTTAGCGGTTTGGCACCCTTGTTGACAATGCTCAACTCTTGTGCGGCGGGAGTAGGTGTAGTGAATATCGATAACGGTTTTGGCGCAGCAGTTTTGGCAGGACAAATTTTGCGGACAGCCGAGAAATTGCGGTTGGCATCGCCTGAATCTTGAGTTAAGACATTAAAGTCATAGCCAAGATTTCAGTATTTATCAGTAATTAATCTAAAAAAGCTGGTACTGAAATTTGCCACCCGTAACTTCTCAATCACAAAATATGAGCCATTACAGCGATTTGATATCTCAGTTATTTTGGCATTTGCCTGTTAATTTAATGGTGCTAGCGCAAACAATTACCGATCCAGACCTGATGGGTCAGATCCAAAAATCTTGGAACCATTTTATACAAACAGGTCAAGTGTGGGCATTGTTGATTGGTTTAGTCATTGGCTATATCATTCGGAATCTAACTAGCTACGGTTAAATTAATTTTAGATTTTGGATTTTAGATTTTAGATTAATCCAAAATCTAAAATTTAAAATCCAAAATTGATGCCCAATCTCTCATAATCTATGACTAAAGAACAAACTTGGAGTCAGCGGTTTGAATCAGCATTACATCCAGCGATCGCTCGTTTTAATGCCAGTATCAATTTTGATATTGAATTAATAGAATATGACTTGACTGGTTCTCAAGCTCATGCAAAAATGCTGGCTCACACCGGCATAATTTCCCAAGAAGAAGGCGACCAACTAATTGCAGGTTTAGACCAAGTTCGCCAAGAGTACCGCCAGGGAAAATTTCAGCCTGGTGTCGATGCTGAAGATGTGCATTTTGCAGTGGAACGACGATTGACGGAAATTGTCGGCGATGTGGGTAAAAAGCTGCATACAGCGCGATCGCGGAATGACCAAGTTGGAACTGATACTAGACTCTACCTCCGCGACCAAATCCAACAAATTAAAAGCCAATTGCGCGAATTTCAAAATATTCTGCTAAAAATAGCTGAAAAAAACGTTGAAACTTTAATTCCTGGCTATACTCACCTACAACGCGCCCAACCTTTGAGTTTAGCTCATCATCTTTTGGCATACTTTCAAATGGCACAACGCGACTGGGAACGCCTCAGTGATGTTTATCGCCGCGTGAATATTTCACCTTTGGGGTGTGGTGCTTTAGCTGGAACTACTTTCCCCATTGACCGCCATTACACAGCCAAACTATTGAATTTTGACAACATTTATGCTAATAGCCTGGATGGAGTGAGCGATCGCGATTTTGCGATCGAATTCTTATGTGCTGCTAGCTTAATTATGGTTCACCTCAGTCGGCTTGCAGAAGAAGTCATTCTTTGGTCATCTGAAGAATTTCGGTTTGTCACCCTCAAAGATAGCTGTGCAACGGGTTCGAGTATCATGCCCCAAAAGAAAAATCCCGATGTCCCAGAATTAGTACGGGGAAAAACAGGACGGGTGTTTGGTCATCTCCAAGCAATGCTGGTGATTATGAAAGGGTTACCCCTGGCATATAACAAAGACCTGCAAGAAGATAAAGAAGGTTTATTTGATAGCGTCAACACAGTTAAAGCCTCTCTAGAAGCAATGACAATTTTGTTGGCCGAAGGCTTAGAATTTCGTACCCAGCGCTTAGCCGAAGCAGTAACAGAAGACTTTTCCAATGCCACCGATGTCGCAGATTATCTAGCAGCACGAGGTGTCCCTTTCCGAGAAGCTTATAATCTCGTAGGTAAAGTTGTAAAAACCAGTATTGCCGCAGGTAAACTCCTGAAAGATTTGACACTAGACGAATGGCAACAACTACATCCAGCATTTGCCCCAGATATTTATGAAGCCATATCCCCCCGTCAAGTCGTGGCTGCCCGCAACAGTTACGGCGGCACCGGTTTTGCACAAGTACGTGAAGCACTCATAGCTGCCCGCGCTCAAGTTGGCGAAGATAGGAAGTAGGGAGTGGGGGGCAGGGGAAAAGGTTAAAGGTTAAAGGGAAAAGGAAATAAATTTAATCTTTCCCCTTTTCCCCTTGCCCTTTTCCCTTTCCCCATGCCCCATGCCCCATGCCCCATGCCCCATGCCCCATGCCCCAAAATAATTGAGGGCGTACAAGTGTACGCCCTCAAATTCTAAAAGACTTAAAAAGTAAGTATATTAACAGGCAACTTACTCAGCGTCAATTGCTGCTGCGCCTTCATCTTCCTCACTCTTCGGTGGTCTTTGTTGGAACCTTCTCTGCATTCTTCCTGTCGTAGTCCGTTTACGAAACTTCCGGGCATATGCCTGGTTCCGTAGCGCCTTTTCTTTTTTCGGGTTACGGCGCTTAGCCATGTTCACCTCATTAATAAACAACAAAAAAATCGCAACTAGGCATGACGTAGGCAATATCAGCTACCAATGTTCTTGATATACTTTTAGCCTAGTGACTAATCGATACGCTTTAAACAGTGTTCTAGTCTACCGTATTCAACCTTATTCTGTCAATCATAATTTAAAATTATCTGACCAAAGCTAGATAAAAATATCATTTCTGAGATTGAAATATCCTCTTAAATATATACAGCCATACAGCGTATTTCAGGTAAATAATGAAGTACACGGCGGAACGTGTTACCTACGATTATCTGTACCTTACTACTTTGCATGTTCTGTATAAATTAGCTAATTAGTTGTTGTAGTGTTGTATTTAAAAAAACTAATATTATTTATTCAAGGAAAACTTTAATTAAGCTTAGCCGAGTAATATAGCAGTTCTAAATGATTTGTTTTATAAGGTTATGATTTGATTTTTAAAAAGACTTTGTAAAGATTTAAAAACCTGATTCCCTATTGGCTACTCTCAGTTCCTTGCCTATCGCGCTTTGCGTGCCACTTAAATAATTTCAACAATCAAATATGATTCTTATATTAGTTATTGTTCATTGTTGATTGATCATTAATTATTTGCAATGGACAAAGGGCAATGTCTGAGCGCTGGCTTCTGGCGTTGACAACTTTCTAACAGAGAATAAAGAGGAAATATTATGTGTATATAAATACAGTGCTTCTGAAGGAAACTTGATGTTAGAATTGAGAGTGTTCTACGTAAATCGTTAGAATAAAATCTCAAACCACAAACATTTTTGTATAAAACAAAACTCAACAAAATTTTATGAGTTGAGGCTGATGTAAGTGGTAGAGAAATATAGAATACAACACATAAATTTTGAAGATTGAACGTTATTGCTTTTTTTCCGTCAGCTGTCGAGTCCACACGTAGCTTATGGCGTATTGGACAAACAGTATTGGGTATTATATTTCGTCATCCCATTACTGGCACTAGTATCATCCCAATTTTACCCGATGGTCGGATCGTACTGATCCGGCGACGCGACAATGGTCTTTGGTCATTGCCTGGGGGTATGGTTGATTGGGGAGAAGATATTCCCAACACAGTCCGCCGGGAATTAATGGAGGAAACTGGATTAGAATTGGTGAAAATTAACCGTTTAGTAGGAGTTTATTCCTCACCAGAGCGCGATCCCAGAATTCATTCAATTTGTGTTGTGGTTGAAGCCGAAGTAAGTGGGACAATGGAAGTTAAAGATGCTTTGGAAGTGATGGAAATCCAAGCTTTCCCTCCAAATTTGCTACCTCCAGGACAAATGTCTCACGACCATACTCAACAGTTGCAAGATTACTTGAATGGCTTGACAACCTTGGCATAATAATATTTTGTTATTAGTTGTTTGTCATTGCTCATTAGTTATTAGTCATTAGTGTGTTACAAAGTTCTGTACCCTGTAATTTGGTAAATCAAGATGCTTGCGGACACGGCGGACTGATGAACTATTGCAGGAAGTCTTCCTAGAGACTTTACGCTTTGTCCTTGCAAATAACTAATGACCAATGAGCAATGACTATTTATTATGGTGCTAAAGGTTCACTACTAAATTAAAATGGATACACTTTTCCGTAACTCCCGGAGAAAGCTTTCTCAAGGGTTATTATTTTGGCGTGAAGTCGGTGCAGAAATTCCTGTAGTTTTTTTACATGGTGCTTGGAATGATAGCAGTGAATGGTTATCTGTGATGGAGTCCCTTGCAGAGAATTTCCATTGTTTTGCACCTGATTTGTTGGGCTTTGGTGAGTCGGAGAATCCTAATATTCATCATTCGATTGATTTACAAGTCGAGTGTTTAGCTGAGTTCTTGCAAGCTGTCAAGCTAGAGAAAGTTTATTTAGTGGGGCATTCTCTTGGGGGTTGGATTGCTGCTAGTTATGCCCTAAAGTATCCAGAGAATGTTAATGGTATGGTACTGCTAGCACCTGAGGGCGTACAGATAGCAGGACAAGAAGAGTATTGTCGGAAGATGCGGCGATTATTAAATTATTCACCCTTCGTAGTTAAATTGTTGCGATCGCTAATCACTTTTACTAAAATCCTGGGCTGGCATGAAAAAATTATACAGGATTTGCAATTACGGCAGGATTTATTGCGTTACCCCATAGCTTGTCAGCTACTTTTCAAACGGCGGCAAGCAGAAATTGAGGCGGAATCACTACAAAAACGCCTTTACATGATTGAAGTCCCAACTTTGATTTTACAAGGTGGCCAAGATACACCAGATGCTTTAGCCAAAAGTCAAGTTTATAGCCAACTAATTCCAAAAGTTGAGTTGAAAATGATTGCCCATGCCGGAAATGACTTACCACAATCTTGTGCTGGGGATATAGCAATGGATATTCGAGAGTTTATTAAAGAGTCGGGACAGGGTAAGCTTATCTAATGTTGACCGTGTGAATTTTAGATTAAAAATTATTTCGGTACTCCCGTAAAGAAGTAAGCTACATACTCTGATTCCAAAATCTAAAATCCCTTGATAACAGCACGAATAAAGCATGGCAAATATCATTTCCTCATCAGATTATGAACAGCTTTGGCAACAAAGCAACCAAAACATTCAATATCCAGAGCCATCAGATAGTTCAGATATTATCAACCTGTGTCCCAAAGAATTTGGTAAAGGTTATGAACGATGGATTCAATTACGTGGAATTAGTTTGTTGATTATTGATGAAGAATTTCATGAGGATTTGATTGTCCAAGCTCCAAACCAGGAAATTTATATTGAACAATTAGAATTTGGATTTCAAATATCTGGAAGCTGGAGAGATACTTATGCTGGAAAAAACTTTTTTCAAAGTCGTGGATTTTGCGATGAAAAAACTATAAGTATTCCCGGAAAACAGAGAAATTTGAAAGTTGATATTCATTTAGAATCTTCTGATATACTAAATAGTTTCATCAGCAGTAGATGTGAGTTGTTTTCTCCAGAAATCAAAAGCTTGATTGAGAATTCTGACCAATATTGTTATCAAATTGGTATGACTAACGCTGCTATGCAGTTGGCACTTGAGCAGATTTTGAATTGTCCATTTCAAGGGTTGACAAAATATATTTATTTAGAAGCAAAGTGTTTGGAATTGGTCGCTCTGAAATTAGAACAATTGATGCAAAATGAAAAATCAGCAGCTACGCCAATTCTACTCAAACCTAACGATATTGACAGAATTCATGACGCTAGAGAAGTTTTAATTAATAATTTAGAGAACCCACCTTCATTACTTGAATTGGCGCGACAAGTTGGACTAAACGATCACAAGCTTAAGTTGGGCTTTCGCCAAGTTTTTGGGACTACGGTATTTGGTTACTTGCATCAACGAAGAATGGAACAAGCACGCCAATTGCTGTTAGAAGGCCGAATGAATGTTAAAGAAGTAGCGCGTGCTGTTGGCTACGGGAATCAAAGCTGTTTTGCTGCTGCTTTCCGCAAGCGATTTGGGGTTAACCCTAAGTCTTATTTGAAGCTGATACTACCACCCACAATTTCTAACTTGGGCAAAGGAAGGTTGAAGAAGAATACAGAATTCAGAATACAGAATTCAGAATCAGTGGGTGGGTAAACCAGTCTTTAAAAGCGGCATCAAATTAGCAGGGAAGAAGGAAGAGGCAATAGGCAATGGGCAATGGGCAGGGGAGAGAAACAGTCGTGTTGAGTTCAAAAATTGGAATAATTTTTTTCGAGTTCCCTAAGCCTGTTGCCTATTCTTTGCTAAAGATGTTTGAAATATAGCAAGTCGCTATCAGGTTACGGAAAAATCCGTATTACCTGCAAAAAAATCCGTCTATCAGTCAAATCAGTATTAGAAATTACAGTCATTTCTGACCATCTTATTGAAAGATATTCTTAACTAAGGTGGGCAAAAAGCTTTTTACACTTTGGGGTAGAGGCATTTGTGTGTGAAGAAATGATGAAGAAAAAACTGCAATTAATGGCTGTTTTATGGTTAATCGCTGCTCAACCTGTGTGGGCAAATTCAACTAGTCTGAGTAAGCAATCAGAGAATATTTCTCAGTTATCAAGTTCTGAATCTGTGATTCTCGTGACTGGTGTGAAAGTAAATACGACTGATAAAGGTGTGGAAGTAATTTTAGAAACTCCTCAAGGAGAACAATTACAAGTGCGACCAAAAAATGAAGGTAACACCTATATTGCTGATATTGCCAATGCTCAATTGCGTTTAGCCAATGGCAATATGTTTCGTCAAGAAAAGCCAGTTGCAGGAATTACAGAAGTAACTGTTACCAATGAAGATGTTAATAGTATTCGAGTGAAAGTTATCGGTGAGAGTGGTTTACCAACTGTTGAGTTGTTCGATGGTGATGAAGGTTTAATTTTCAGCTTTACAGGATTGCCATCCTCCACAGCGCAACAGGAGGAACCTGCAAGTGAAACGCCGCCAGAACAACCAGCAGTCGAAGCAAATGAACCTGCAAGTGAAACACCGCCAGAACAACCAGCAGCCGAAGCAGATGAACCTATTGAATTGGTAGTGACAGGTTCACAAGATTCAAGGTATAGCGTTCCAGATGCTAATACTGCAACTAAAACTGACACTCCTCTTTTGGAGATTCCCCAAGCTATTCAGGTGATTCCTCGGCAGGTAATTGAGGATCAACGAGTGCAAAGAGTTGCAGACGCTTTGCGTAATGTCAGTGGTGTAACACCAAAAATCAATTTAGTTAGTGCTGATACCTACACTATTCGCGGATTTGATACTGATACTAATCTTAGAAATGGCTTTAGACATGATAACTTCAGCGCATTTACTGATACTGCAACCTTAGAAAGGGTGGAAGTTCTCAAAGGCCCGGCTTCCGTACTATATGGGCAATTAGAACCTGGAGGCGTTGTCAACTACATCACTAAACAACCACTGAACGAACCTTATTATTCTGGAACATTTACTATTGGTAGTTATAGTTACTATCGCCCAGAAATTGATATTTCCGGGCCACTCACCCAAGACAAAACTTATTTGTATCGCTTGATTGGTGCTTATGAAAACTCTGGAGGGTTTCGAGATTTCGCTTTTAAAGAGCTTTATACTTTTGCTCCTAGCTTAAGTGTGAAGTTAACTGAGAGTACAAATTTAGATTTGCAATATGAATATTTAAACCTCAATCAATCTTACGATCGCGGTTTAATGCCAATCACTGAATCGTTTAATCTACCAATTAGTTTTAACTTTGGTGAACCGAGCGATCGCTATGACCTTTTTGCTAATCGTGTCAATGTTGCCTTGGCTCATCAATTAAGCCAAAATTGGCGATTTCGCAGTGGAGTTTCTGTACAAACTGTTGATGACTCTCGCAGCAATTTCCAGCCAATCGATCTTGAAGATAGATTTAGCGCAGACGATCCTTTTGTTGAGAGAAGATACAACGACGTAGATGGTTATTCCAGAGATTATGCTTGGCAAAACGACTTCGTGGGAAAATTTAAAACTGGATCGATTACTCATGAATTGCTTTTAGGTTTTGAATTGAGCAGAAGTATTTATGGTTACACTTTCCTGATCAATTCTAATAACGTACCTGCACTTAATTTTTTGAATCCGGTGTATGGAGCATCGATTCCAACTACTTTTAATGAAGGTTTCCAACAAGAAAGAGATACAAATAGGGTAGGTATTTATGTACAAGACCAGATGGCATTGCTACCAAATTTAAAATTATTGCTGGGTGGAAGATTAGATTTTGTACGTTTCAAAGATGAATTTAATTCTGACTTGATAAATGGTGCCCAAACAGAAATTACACGGCGTTACTATGAGGCATTTTCACCTCGAATCGGACTAGTTTATCAACCAATCAAAAATCTATCTCTTTATGCTAGTTACACTCGTGCTTTTAAACCGAATGAATCTGCTATAGATGTTAATGGAACGCCATTAGAACCAGAACGTGGCACGCAATACGAAGTAGGAGTTAAAAGTGAGTTATTGGACGGTAGGCTAACGGCAACTTTAGCAGCTTATGAAATTACTAAGACCAATGTCTCTACAACCGATTTAAATAATACTGACTTTTCTATAGCTGCTGGAGAAGTGAAAAGTCGCGGCATTGAATTCGATATTGCTGGAGAAATTTTACCGGGTTGGAATGTCATAGCTTCTTATGCTCTTAATGATGCCTATGTGAGTGAGGATAATACCTTACCAGTAGGTGATAGATTGGTAAATGCTCCAAGAAATAGCGCTAGTTTGTGGACAACTTACGAAATTCAAAATGGTAATTTGAAAGGTTTAGGTTTTGGTGGAGGATTGTTTTTTGTAGGCGATCGCGAAGCTACTCTACCAAATAGTATCACTATTCCTTCATACGTGAGAACTGATGCTACAGTCTTTTATCGCCAAGCAAACTATCAAGTGGGACTTAGTTTTAAAAATCTCTTTGATACCAAATATTACGATTCTCAAGGTTTCTTACTTTCTCCTGGCGCACCGTTCACGGTTTTAGGAAGCGTCTCATTCAACTTATAAAATCATAAGAATTCACGAGCGGAGCAAGGAAAGCTCCGCCTCCGGTCAGAAGATTAAAAAATAAAGCGTGCTATGGCTTCTTAATTTTTTAACTTCTTAAATTTGGATATCAAACTCTTCAAAATTCTGTATTTTGAATTCTGACTTCTGAATTCTTATCTAAAATCCAAAATTGTTTGATCGACAAGAGGGATCTACCATGAAATCGCGCAAATTCCGTGACATAGCCTTCATACTGCACCGATATATTGGTTTAGCTGTAGGAGTATTAATAGCTTTTATCAGTTTGACGGGGAGCCTTTTGGTGTTTAAACCAGAGATAGAGCAATTGCTGATTAGCCAGCGAGTTGGACGTATAGTTCCTCAAGAACAAATGGTTTCTATTGATAGAGTTTTAGAAACAGTTAAGTCTGCGATTTATACAAACAATCCAGCTAGCGCTAATCGTTCCAACCTCACATTTTACTCTATCAGATTACCTGCAACTCCTTCTTCACCATACCAAGCTGATTTGTTCGATCATAATAATAAACTAATTCGCTCATTTATCCATCCTTATACTGGTGAAATAATGAGTTGGAATGAAGCTGATTCGAGTTTTGAACGGGTGGTTCTCTACCTCCACTATAATCTGATGTTAGGTAGAAATGGTCAAATTATAGTTGGTATCATAGGACTATTACTGTTGATTTTGTGTATTACAGGATTAATATTATGGCCTGGTTGGCGCAAGCTAATTGCTGGCTTCAAAATTAAGTGGAACGGCCATGTTAAACGAGTAAATTTTGATATTCATAAAGTTATCGGAATTGTAGCAACAGTTTTCCTTTTCTTCACTGCTTTTACAGGCTTTTGCTGGAATTTTTCTGATTGGACATATCCATTGATTTATGCAGCTACTTTCACTTCCCAACCGCCAGAAGTTGCTTCTAGACCAATTTTTAATTCTACTCCTTTACAACTATCACAATTGCTCCAAAATTCCAACACAATCTTTCCCAATGCAACAACATTTTCAGTAACTGTTCCTAGTAAACCTGAAGATGCAGTTTATATCAGCAAACGTCAAAATCACGAAACCACGATTTATGGAGAAAGTGGAGTGTATTTAGATTGGTATAGTGGTCAGATATTACGTGTAATTGATAGTACTAAATTATTGTTAGGAGACAAGGCGATCGCTAGCTTTGTACCTCTACACTATGGCACATTTTGGGGATTAACATCTCGTATTGTCTATGTTCTGGTTGGGCTAACTCCGACTATTCTCCTGATCACAGGATTTGTCATGTGGCGATATCGACCAAAACCAAAATCTACTAGCTACGAAAATGATATGGCACGAGCAAAGTAAGGCTAAACCGATATTTCCATTCTATTTTGTCTAACTTTGGGACTGTCTCTTGCTCTGTAAATGCGGATTTATCTTTCTAATTTTCCATGAATATTTCTCGCATTCCCCAAAAAATTAAATTTGGTTCCACAATTAAATGTGTTGCGATTTCAGGATATAAGACTTGGAGATAGTTGATGATTAAAGTGCGATCGCCACCTTTAATTACAATCTTTCCATTGGGAAATAAATTCCACCACGCCTGAATAAAATCTCTAATTCCAGCTAAAAAAGTGTAAATTACCCCACTTTCAATTGCCTCTTTTGTATTCAATGCAAAACGTAGTGGTAGAGATGCAATTTTTGAGATTTCAACTAATGGTAATTGTCCTGTTTTTTGACCGAGAGTCGCAAATTGCAAGCCCAATCCCGGCAAAATTGCACCTCCAACCAAACACTGATTAGCATCCGCAGCCGTAAAAGTTAGCGTTGTTCCTGCATCAATCACCAACATTGGAAAACCCCAGGTTTTTCCCGCACCCCACAAAGCTAAAGCACGGTCAATTCCTAATGTGGGATACACTTCTTTGAGAGGTACTTCATTTAAAGTAATAACCCGAACGTTGGGATAACTTTCCCAAATAGCAGTTTGGCTGGGAACTACCGAGGCTAGGAAGAGGGGAGGAAGGGATGAGGAGGTGGGGAAATGGGGAGATGGGGGGGATGAACCGCCCGTTTGTTCCTGTGCTTGTTCCCTAATTTTATTTTGGGTTGCGGAAATTGCCAGTAGTAAATCATCTAATGTTTGAGATTGAGCTAGCTGGCAGATGATAGACTCAGGCAAATACTCAGTATTCCAAGCATTATCGAGAGTTTCGCCCCTAAATAATGCCCAGTGCAACCGAGTATTGCCAATCTCCAAAGCTAGCCAAATCTTCTCTCCCGAAGTTCCGTTCGTCGAAGACGTTGGCGTTCGCGCAGCGTCTCCGACAGGAGAAGCCATCCAAGGAAGCCTTGACTCAGACTTCTCTCTGTGTTCTCTGTGCCTCTGCGGTTCGATCATTTGATTTTTTTTAACATCAATATAAATTTTTTAATAAAAATTTACATATAACACGTGTCACAATAAGACAAGAGGAATAAATACTCAATTTGTCAAGGAGGGGGGTTATGGTAGCACTCACCGAAAGAACTGAAAAACGGCTCACCATACAGACTGTAGAAATCGCTCAAGATACAACGGCAATTCGCTCACTGGATTGGGATCGCGATCGCTTCGATATTGAGTTCGGTCTGCAAAACGGTACTACATATAACTCGTTTCTCATCCGGGGAGAGCAAACTGCCCTAGTCGATACTTCCCACGAAAAGTTTCGTCAACTATATTTTGATACGCTTACGGGACTAATCAACCCAAAAGAAATAGATTATTTGATTATCAGCCACACCGAGCCAGACCACAGCGGTTTAGTGAAAGATTTGCTGCAAATGGCTCCGGATATCACCGTTGTCGCCTCTAAAGTAGCAATTCAGTTTTTAGAGGATTTAGTACATCAGCCATTTAAGCGGCGGATTGTGAAAAATGGCGATCGCTTGGATTTAGGCAACGGTCATGAATTTGAATTCGTAATTGCACCAAATTTACATTGGCCAGATACCATCTTCAGCTTCGACCACAAAACCCAAATTCTCTTCACTTGCGATGCATTCGGGATGCATTATTGTTCCGATACCACCTTCGATGAAGACTTAAAAACTATTGAAGCAGACTTTAAATATTACTACGAATGTTTGATGGGGCCAAACGCCCGGTCAGTGCTGTCTGCCCTCAAGCGGATGGGAGAATTAAAAACCATCGCCATGATTGCCACCGGTCACGGCCCATTATTATCTCACAATGTTGACGAACTAGTTGGACGTTACCGCACTTGGAGCCAAACCCAAGCCAAGCCAGAAACAGCCATTGGCATATTTTACGTTTCCGAATACGGTTATGGCGATCGCCTCGCCCAAGCAATTGCCAACGGTATCGCTAAAACCAATGTCGCTGTAGAAATTGTGGACTTGGGGTCGGAAATCGATTTACAAGAACTCCGGGAACTAGTCGCCCGCTGTGCTGGATTGGTTGTTGGTTTACCTCCTGCTTCTGGCGCTGCTAACATCCAAGCTGCACTCAGCACAATTTTAGGATCTACCAAAGAAAAGCAAGCCATCGGCGTATTTGAAAGTGGCGGTGGCGATGATGAACCGATAGATCCTTTGCTGAGTAAATTCCGCAATTTGGGTTTGACAACGGTTTTCCCAGCAATTCGGATTAAAGAAACACCCACAGAAAACATCTACAAACTGTGTGAAGAAGCGGGTACAGACTTAGGTCAATGGGTTACACGCGATCGCAACATCAAAGCCATGAAATCCCTTGGTGCAGACTTAGATAAAGCACTAGGCAGACTCAGCGGCGGACTATACATCATTACTGCTAAAAAAGGCGATGTTTCCAGCGCCATGTTAGCTTCCTGGGTTGCTCAAGCCAGCTTCAAACCCTTAGGATTTTCCATTGCAGTCGCCAAAGACCGGGCAATTGAATCACTCATGCAAGTAGGCGATCGCTTTGTTCTCAACGTCTTAGAAGAAGGCAATTTCCAACCACTGATGAAGCACTTTTTGAAGCGGTTCGCCCCTGGTGCCGATCGCTTTGAAGGAGTGAGAACCCAGCCAGCCGAAAATGGTGCCCCCATCCTCACCGACGCCCTCGCCTACATGGAGTGCGAAGTCGTCAGCAGAATGGACTGCGGCGACCACTGGGCATTATACAGCACCGTCTACGCCGGACGAGTTTCTAAGCCAGATGCCCTAACTGCGGTGCATCATCGCAAAGTTGGAAACCATTATTAGGGACTGGGGATTAGGGATTGGGGATTGGGTATGAGAAAGAATTTCCCAGTCCCCAGTACCCAGTCACCAGTACCCAGTTCCCAGTACCAATCCCTAATAAAGCTATGTCAACAAACAAACCACGCGACGTTCAGGTTTTCCCCATTGCGACAGATACAAAAATATTGCGATCGCGCAGTTGGTCAAGGCTAAGATTTGAAATAGAATATGCCCTAGCTAAGGGAACAACTGCTAATTCTTATTTAATTGAAAGCGATAAAAATGCTCTGATTGACCCTCCTGGGGAAACGTTTACAGAAATTTATTTAGAAGCGTTGCAGCAGCGGTTTGATGTTAAAAAACTAGATTATGTAATTTTGGGACACGTTAACCCTAACCGCGCTGCAACTTTAAAAGCGTTGCTGGAAATTGCGCCGCAAATCACCTTTGTTTGCTCTAATCCAGGGGCGATAAATTTACGCGGGGCGCTGGAAAATCCAGATTTGCCAATTCTAGTGATGCGGGGAGAAGAAACTTTGGATTTGGGAAATGGGCATAATTTACAATTTATTCCCACCCCCAACCCCCGCTATGCAGACCACCTTTGCACCTACGATCCGCAAACAGAAATTCTCTACTCAGATAAGTTATTTGGGGCGCATGTTTGCGGGGATCAGGTATTTGATGAAGGCTGGGAAATCTATAACGAAGACCGCCGCTATTATTTTGATTGTTTGATGGCTCCCCACGCCCGTCAAGTTGAAACAGCGCTGGAGAAGCTTGCAGATTTACCCGTGCGAATGTACGCTACCGGACATGGAGCTTTGGTGCGTTATGGCTTAATCGAACTTACCAAAGCTTACCGACAATGGAGCCAACAACAAACTTCTGCTGACTTGACAGTAGCGTTGATTTATGCATCAGCCTATGGAAATACAGCCACCTTAGCCCAGGCGATCGCTCGTGGCATTACCAAAGCTGGTGTCGCGGTAGAATCGATTAATTGCGAATTTACCGACCCAGAAGATATCCGTGCAGCTGTGGAAAAATCCGCTGGCTTTGTCATCGGTTCTCCTACCCTTGGTGGTCATGCACCCACACCCGTGCAAACAGCTTTAGGAATTGTTTTAGCCACAGCAACGAATAATAAACTGGCTGGCGTGTTTGGTTCCTTTGGTTGGAGTGGTGAAGCCGTTGATTTAATTGAAGGCAAATTGAAAGATGCTGGTTATCGGTTTGGTTTTGATACCATCCGCGTCAAATTTAAACCAGACGAACCTACCTTGCAACTGTGCGAACAAGCGGGTACTGACTTTGCCCAAACATTGAAGAAAGCAAAAAAAGTGCGATCGCAAAGTGTTCCTGCCACCAACGTTGAACAGGCAGTTGGGCGAATTGTCGGTTCGCTGTGCGTCCTCACAGCCAAGCAAGACGACATATCCAGCGCCATGTTAGCTTCTTGGGTATCCCAGGCTAGCTTTAGTCCCCCTGGTTTAACCATCGCTGTCGCTAAAGACCGCGCTGTGGAAAGTTTGACACATTCAGGAAATAAATTTGTCCTGAATATCCTTAAAGAAGGCAATCACTTGGGATTGATGAAGCATTTCCTCAAACCCTTTGGCCCCGGACAAGACCGATTTGCCGATGTCGCGGCCGAAGAAGCTGAAAACGGTTCTCCAATTCTGACGGATGCTTTAGCATATCTCGAATGTTCTGTACAAAACCGCATGGAATCTGGCGACCATTGGCTGGTTTATGCAACCGTGGATAATGGCAAATTGTTAGATACTGATGGCGTCACAGCCGTGCATCATCGCAAATCGGCAACTCATTATTAATTGGGTACTGGGTACTGGGGATTGGGAAATTCTTCCCCAGTTTCTATTATGTAGATCTTTGCACTTCTCGGAGACTATTAGTAACTATTTATAGCTTGTAGTATAAATACTGAAACATCTAAATAATAGATTAGGTTAACTTTGTAAAAGGTTATAAATCTACCCTGATAATTAAATATGCCAACTAGAAATAACAGTAATTTAAAGATTATTCTCCAGGTTTGGAACTTGGAAAATGATGAATGGGATAATTCTTTAGATATTTATAATTGCGGTTTTTCAACTGCAAAATCATGGATTGATAATCAAGCTAACTGGGGTTTAGCTTTTTGTCTGGTAAAAGGAAAACTTAATTCATATCAAGAAAATAGATTTTTTAATTGCAGCCAATTACCTCAAACAAATAAAACAATTACTATACTTTGGCAAAAATTCCATATTCAAAATGTAGAAACTTATGGAACTCATCAATATAAAATATATTATGTTTCAGGAGAAAAAAGAGCTAGTGTTTTTAAGGACAATCCTGTTATTCTAGATACAATTCCCAATTTTAATATTTTTGAACGTAAATACATGAGAATAGGAATGACTAATATAGCAAGTGATGAAACAGGTGTAACAAAAGAGTTATTAAAATTAAGCGATGAGCTGAAATTTTATCCTGGTCTTTAAATATAAGCTATAATTTAGAATTTGCAGCAATAGCCGCAGCAAGAACTATAGTATCTTTTGAGTCACTTAATTGAGGAGCATTTACATCAACTACAACCCTGATGTTTCAGTCCAAAGTTCTTCCCTAACTTCCTTGACTATTTGACTAATTTCTTCGAGAGTTGGTTGATTTGGATTTAAACCAGCCTCTGTTACTCGTTGCCTTAATGCTTTTAGTGTTAATCGGTTATTTGTTTTTTTAAACACAATTTCATTTTCAGTAACAGATACTTCATATTCTGTACAAGGCTGAAGCTTTTCTAAAATCTCTGGAGGAATTTCTAGCTTTCCATCAGCTGTGACTTTGGCAATACTAGTTGTGTTCATAATCTCAATCTTCAGATTAGGATGTCGGTGCGACAGGGTTGGGATAGCTTTGTTATGTCAAAAAAAGTATGCTCTCGGTTTTATTATGCCGTTATTTTGAGGCGCTTCCCACAGTTACTTCATTGGTTCTGGTGGTAAACCAAACTTGGCGCGAAATTCCTTGTCATATATTGCTTTTTCCCAATTTTTAGCAGATTTAACTTGCTCAGGAGTTAAGTTTTTTGCACCGCTGAGGTTGGCAACGCCAAACTCATTGCCGAGGTCGCTAAGACCATACTGATAGGCGAGGTCAACACCGTTGAGGTTAGCATTGTGAAGGTTAGCACCGCTAAGATTGGCATTGCTGAGGTCTGCACCGCTGAGGTTGGCATACTTAAGGTTGGCACCGCTGAGGTTGGCATTGATAAGGCCGGCACCACTAAGCTTGGCAAAGCCGAGGTCGGCACTCCTGAGGTTGGCACCCATGAGGAAAGCACCGTTGAGATTGACACCCATAAGGTTAGTTTTCTCAACGTTGATTCCAGATAAGCTAAAGTTTTCCTTTTTTAATCTTTCTAGTGCCAACACAACTACACCTGACTTTTCGCCTTGCCCATCTTTCACTACTTGCCACGCCTCAAAGATTGATTTTTCCCTACGTTCTCCAATTTCCAAGAGAAAAACCAACACAGCTATTAAAAAGCCAACCTTTTCTAATATCCGAAATACATCAGCCCCATCAACTAGGTTTGCTAAAGGTTCTATCAGGCGTTTTTCTATCCACCAAAATGGTGATTTAGCTACAACAATAAATTTATCCCGCCAACTTTTACGCGGTGGTGGGATATAACGTCCAGTTCGTCTGAGGTGAAGTATGTCTTCTTCTGAAAGATGGCGTTTCTTTGGTTTTGGTTTGAGATGCGATCGCCATTTTATCTTCAAAGTACCTTCCCCTCAGCAATGGCACTTAACCGTAGTATATAATTACTCTGGTGTACTTTTATTCACATATTTCACAACAGATTATCTTACTACAGTTCTGTCAATGGGTCAGTCTGATTACCCTAAAATTTAGATACTGCTCTCGCTAGTGACGGAATTAAGCAATGTCTTACAGTCAGTTTGATCTTGAATCGATTCGAGTCAATTTTAATATTAATCTCATTGAAAAAGTTGGTAAATTTGCAGAAATACCAGAAATCAACTATAGCGATTACTTGGCAGAAACACTTCGTTTCAATACACCAATTGCCTTAGCAATTAACTCAGAAAAATCACGTTCTGAGATGATTATTTCACCAATATTATTGGAATTAAAGCGGTTATATCCTGAAAAAGTCAGTTTATTTTCTGGTAAAGATTTTACTGTTGATATAGAAAAAGGTTTAAATGGTTTTTGCGATTTTCTCATTAGTTGTTCTCCAGAACAGTTATTCATCACCTCACCAGTTATTGCGGTAGTAGAGGCAAAAAACGAGAATATAGAAGCTGGTTTAGGACAGTGTATGGCAGAAATGATCGCATCTCAGATTTTTAACCAACAAAAAGGAAAGCAGGTTACTCAAATACTTGGTGCTGTAACCACCGGTAGTAATTGGAAGTTTATGCAGTTACAAGGAACAACAATAGAAGTTGATTTGAATGAATACTTTTTGAACCAAGTTGGTAAGATATTAGGCATTCTTAGCCTTGGGTTAGATGAGGGTTAGTTAAAATTGAAGAATGAACCCATCGAACCTCTGACTCAAAGATCGATAACAGAATTCAAAACGTTAGTGTTAGCAACAGGGGTTGTTTTAGTAACTTATCGTATAGTCAGACATATCTCTGGCGAACAACCTGTTCACTCACTGGGAAGTGGCACTCTGGCTAAAGAATCATAGACACCGCAATCGACTAAAAAGTCAGTTGACAACACAGCCGAAAATTTGTTAATTATTAACAAACTGACAAGTCAGTCGATTAACAAAAATGCCTACAAATCAAAAAATTATCATTATCGGCGGCGGAATTGGCGGCGCTGCAACTGCACTTGCTTTGCACAGAATTGGTTTAGAAGCAGTTGTCTATGAGCAAACAAAGCAACTGCGGGAGGTAGGCGCTGGAATTGCACTTTGGGCAAATGCCACACACATCCTGAAAAATTTTGGTTTGTTAGAAGAAGCCCTTGGGGTTGGTTATGTAACGACAAATTACCAATTCAACTCGCAAAATGGTAAGGAGTTGGTTAATATACCTGTTGATGGTTTTGAGTTGCCTGTTATTGCCATCCATAGGGCGGAATTACATCAGCTGTTGTGGCGTCATGTACCGAATGAAAATTTTGTTTTAGGGCAAACTTTTGAGGAATTGGAAATCGCAGAAAATAAGGTTTGCGCTCGTTTCAGTTCTGGTTTAATTGTCGAGGGAAATGCTTTAATTGGAGCTGATGGTTTGCGATCGCGGGTACGGAATGCCCTCAAGTGCGATGCGCCGCTCATCTATCGCAACTTTAAGACTTGGCGCGGTCTAACAGATTACGTTCCCAGAGGATACCGTCCCGGCTACATTCAGGAGTTTTTAGGAGGCGGTCAAGGCTTCGGCTTCATGATGCTGGGCAAAGGGCGGATGTATTGGTATGCGGCCGCCACCGCCACTGAGGGACAGCCAGATGCCCCAATTGGTCGGAAAAAAGAGCTAGAAAGCATGTTTCAAGATTGGTTTCCATCGGTTCCTGAGTTGATTGCAGCGACGGATGAAGCCAATATTTTGACAACAGATTTGTACGATCGCCCCCCAACTAAACCTTGGAGCAAGCAAAATATTACACTGCTGGGTGATGCTGCACATCCAATGCTGCCAACTATGGGGCAGGGAGCGTGTACAGCATTAGAAGATGCTTTTGTGGTAGGGAAGTGTCTCAAACAACTTTTCAATCCGACACTAGCTTTCCAACAGTATGAATTAGAGCGGTTTCCTCGCACAAAGGCGATCGTTAAGCAATCCTTACGAGCAGGGAAAATGGGTGAATTGCATCATCCTTTAAGCGTGGCAGTACGAAATACATTTATGAAACTTATGAAAGCAACTATTAGTAGTAGTTTTAAGTCACTTCATGCTTACAGAGCTTGAATATCAAGGGATAGGTGAAAGTAATGCCTAAATGGCAACATTGCTTCCCTGAGTTTAGCTATTGTCAGTGTTGAGTTTATCCATTGTGGACTCGACATGTAGAGCGATCGCCTAACTACGTAGTTTTTGTATCTAAGTTTATATTTAAGTTGCAATTTAGTACTGAATTTACCAATTGCACTCTCATCTGCTCAAATATATATAACTGGGAGGAACAAATTTGGTATATCTAATAATCTGTGCATACCAAAATCTACGTTAGACAGAGAAGAGATTAAACATGTAAGCAAGAGGTAGTATAACAACGCAAAACTACGACAGAGCGTCTGATAGTAGTTAATTTAGCTGCACGTCGTTAATAAAAACGCAATTTGTAGCTTTTCCGTAGTTGACTAGTGGTAGATTTAAGTTATTCTTGGAGCGATCGCTTCGTGTAGGAATCTACCCTGACAGGAGTGTATAAAGACATAAGTTATATTTAACAATTCTGTCCCAGATTTTGAACTTCCAAACTGAATAGTTTGATACGGCGCTCAAAACTCCGATGCTCTACCCTAAACAAGGTAGTCAATTAAAGACTCAATATCATCTATCTTGTAATTGTAATGAATAGTTTACAATACCAGTGGATGGGAAAATCTAAAGAAAATATAAAAGTAACTCAAACGACTGTGGTGTCTGGAGGACAAAAGTGTTTCTGAGACTAGCACATCAACATAGACAATTCGTCCAAGACTTGGTAATGAACCTACAAGCCTTGGCGGTTGTACTGGAGCGACGTGGGTATCCTGCGTCCTGTTATACATGTGGCGACCAGATGAATAGTGCATCATTTATGGTTAGCTTGGGTGATAACCACCTGATTCGGTTTTTAGTGTCCGACTACGGGATTACTTGGACGGAAATGCGGGATGACCGCGAATTAATGAAGCTAGAAGGTGCAGAGGCAATTAACCAGCTACAAGAGTTGGCTAATCTTGTCAAACAATCTATGCAAATCGATACAGACTCTAAAACTTTGGCCAAGAAGTGTTAAGGTTCCAAAAGTCAATGGCGAATGACAAATTGATTCTCGGTAACTGGTGATTGGTAATAGCGGCTTGCTTAGCGATCGCTCATTACTCATTCTCCGTTACCCTTCAGTGGTTGGCTGGTGATTGCCTGCCGCATATTTTTTTGTATCTACCAAAACTTCACAATTTGTAATGACGCTTGTATCGACGCTCCTCCTCCTGACCCAGAGGCTAGGTGAACGTCGCTAACGCTAAGGCAATACTCGCCAAGGTGCGGGAAGCAAGCAAGCTACGCAATACCCGCAATACTCGCTGCATCGGGAAGCAAGCTACGCAATTCGCTGGGCCTGGCTAGGAAGACAATTTGTGAAATTCACATTGTATCTAGGTTTCAAGGCTTGAATCTGTTGCCCAATTCTAGAGAATTTCCTGCTATAGCAATACGGTTCACTTAAGGCCAAAACTCTTGTTTTACGAACTGCAGAGGCGCAGAGAACACAGAGAGAAGAAAGAGTAATGCTTAACTGAACTGTATTGCCTGCTATAGCACAAGCCTTGGTGGTTAGTTTAAAATTTAAAATTCTGGAAACAGCTTTGCACCGAAGGCTTTTAATCCAAAATCCAAAATTAAAGTCCGTTGCCAATCAAAATAAATGGTGCCCAGTAATAGGGATGACTAAAGTTACTAACTCGCCTTGCTGGTGCATTGCCTTTTTTTATCGAGTATCCAGTAATTAATGAGATTTGAGCTTGTCGTAAGGCTTCGGTTTTAGTCAGTTTCTTGGAAGAGAGAATATTATAAAAAGCGCTCATTAGTGCTTGTGTACCACCATCATCCACAGACCATAACGAGGCGATGGCGGCTCTAGCGCCGGTTTGCTGTATTTGATAGCCAAAGCCCAAAATTTCCTCACCGTTACCTAACTTGCCTCCCAAGCCGGTTTCGCAGGCACTCAATACTACCAAATCTACATTCGGGAGTGACCAAGTAGAGACATTTCTAAAGTTAACGCGATCGCCATTCCCGAATAAAATAAACGAATCTTCTGGTTTACCCACCACAAAGGCTGCATGAGTCGCTAAATGGACAATTGTATAATCATCCATTTGGGGTACGGCAACTGTGGGGCTAAAGTCATCATCTAAAAGCTTCTTAGTTTCAGGAACCGCCGCAGCTAAACTTTCCACTTCCCGCGTTGCAAACGGCAAACCAGCGAAAGCAACCTGCCGATTACCAACTTTGATTTCATAATTACCTTTAGTAAAAGCACCTGCTAAAGCCCGCAAATTAGATTGTTTTGCAGTGTTTAAGTTAGTCAGACTCGCAGATGTAATGTGATTGACGCTAAAGCGCTGCACTAGCCATTGTTTGCCATCATATAAAGCACTTAAAGGAATGTAGCGTAACTGGTCATCTGGAGCGTAAATCAGAGTTTGTGTACCTGAGAGTTGCAAGTCTTTTTCTATTGGTTTAATTAGCCAGTTATATAATTGGCGTGCAGGTGCTTTGACATTTTCACTAGGATTGATTAAAGCTTCGCGGAAGTTCTCAATTGTCTGATGGAGATTTTCGCTTTTCACTGCAACAGTGCGATGAATTGGTGGAGAATCGGGAGTTACTAACACCAATTCCAAGCTATCTTTTAAAATCAGTGGGTAGATTAGTACAGATTTTTGGGGCAATCGTGCTAGATTATCCCGAATTTGATTGAGACTTTCCAAATCCAAATTTTGCCGCCTAGCTGTACGGCTAATTTGTTCTATTTGCGCTTTTACTTGAGGACTATCGAGAAATTTATTAAATTCATCCAAGAGTTGCTGCTGGTTTAATACTAACTGTTCGATGCGTTGTTTTTGTTGTGGCGATCGCTCTTGGGGAGGAATTTTTCGGAGTTTTGTTAGTTCTTTACCCAGTACAACAGCATTATCTAGGGTTTTATCTAACTTTTGTTTAATTGGTTTTTCTTGTGCCACTATATCAATGCCTTTAGCAGTACGTTGATTACCTGGCACATTTTGGAGATACTCCTCTAGTTCTTCAACTTTGAGTAAATCTATTGTTCGTTGAGCTTCAGGAATACGTTTTTGCTTGAGTAATCGCTCGCCCAAAATCCGATATGTCTGACTAACAGTAATGCTGTAAGCATTTGGTTGCGGTGCGGCTAGTGTTAATGGATTCAAACGAGCTTTTTCCCGGTTGATTACGCAACCTTTGTAGAAAAGAATTGCTAACTCTGGTTTGTTTTGGATATCAAACAAGTAACCTACATTACTATAGGTTTTGCCAAGTTGAACTAGATCTCCGAGTTCTTTATAGATCGCGATCGCTTGCTGATAAGATTGAAGTGCTTGGGGATACTTTCTTTGACTTTGATATACTCTACCGATGTTATTAAATGTTACAGCTTCCCAAGAGCGATCGCCGTATTCTCTACTGATGGCTAATGCTTTTTCTAATGTTTGCAATGCTTGTTGCGATTGACCTTGCTGAGATTGTTTGATAGCTTCTTCATTGAGCCTTTCAATTTCTGAGACTTGATTCTTCTGGGGTAAAGCTTGAGCTTTTTCTCCCAAATGCAATCGCAACTTTGTATTTGTACTTACTTGGTTATTTTCTGGGTATGCCATCCCAAAACCTAGTAAACTAAGTAGAGTCAAAGTCACAACTCTAACATATCGGAGATTAGGCTGCATAACAAAAGACTCCCTATACTCAGAAGTGTAAATCTTAAATCAACAAGTCGGGGAAAGCAATTAATTTTTAAACTATTCTATATTTCGATAATTTATAGCTTCTCAAAATAGATGCCCAGAAATTTAAAAATGTCAGAAGAAAAACCCAACCAACCAAAACTATCACCAACCAGTGCCCTTGACATTCCGTCAAATCAGGCATCTGAGAACTGGTTTGAATATCTTGTAAGAGTGCAACCACACCACACTGACTATGCAGGTATTGTCTGGCATGGTTCCTATCTAACTTGGATGGAAGAAGCACGGGTTGAATGCTTGCGGTCTATTGGAATTGAATTTGCTGATTTAGTAGCTTTAGGTTGCGATTTACCAGTTGTAGAATTGTCGGTGCGCTATCATCGTTCAATTCAATTAGGTATGGCGGCAATAGTTAAAACCCGCATGGCTGAAGTCACTGGCGTCCGCATCAATTGGGATTATGCCATCGTCTCACCTGATGGGCAAGAATTATACGTCACTGCCAAGGTAACCTTAGTAGCTTTAGATCGCGAAAGAGGCAAGATTATGCGTCAGTTACCACCAAGCGTTAAAGATGCATTGGCTAAGGTTTCAGCATTGAATAATACTTGAGCGATAAATTAATTCTGAATGCACAATTCAGAATTAATTTTTTACTTGCCGCTTTGGAGCTGCGAGATAGTTTGAGCAAACTGGTTTATATGATGCCAAATATCTTGTGGAGTAATGCCAAAACCGATGTTTAATAAAACTAGGATTGCCGCAATAGTTAACGCACTACTTACAGTTGCTTTCAACAGCTTCCACAATATTATAAAGACAATCCAAGCTACAATCAACGTAGCAATCATAATAAATAAATTCCTTAATAATACCCTTTATTTGAAAACGTGTTGAATCAGAAAAGGTAAACTTTTATTCCAGTAACAATTACTAATGTTAAAGCTGTTAGGCCTAATTGTGAGTAGATACTAAAGCTAAGATTTATGTAACTGTACCAATGTCATATTACATGAAAATACGACAAAAGTTCAGATAAGAGGCTACTTATTTGGCAATTTGGCAGAATTATTAAAATAAATTTTTATTACAGCAGATTGCAACTTGGTGAGGTACAGATCGTCGTAGGGGCGCACAGCTGTGCGCCCCTACCCATGTAACTATGTACTTCATTTACCTGAAAAACGCTGTATATTTACATATACGTCTTGCGTTTTTTTAGGTTGAGCTACTTATCAACTCGAAGGAGTCAAAAAACTTTCTAACATCACTGACTTGAGGATTTTTTGGGCTTCCAACTAAGAGCATATACAACCTTTGATTAACAATAAAAACTCTAGCCGTCAAAAAAATTCTTTCTTTTTCATCCCACAGCTTCATTTCTATGCCGGGATATGCACCTAGATTAATATTTTCCTGACTTAGTAATTTTGTCCCATCCTCTAACATTCCTTGTACAGCAGAATCCAATAATTCACTTGACGGAATCTGAGTCACATCATTGTTAAAGTCAGCATAGCTAACCATAAACACATTTGTTTCATGAGTAATCAAATACATTTTTGTAGACTCAACACCATCATCCATTTCACTTTTATCTGGTGTGATGTCTGAAATTTCTTCACCAGGCATAAGAATAGAAAATTGACCTTCATCTGGAGAGAATCTTTTCCATTCTGATGCTGCGGCGATACCTTCGGTGCTGCACGCATCGCAGATCTCACTTGATGTCGGTAGTTGGGTTAGATTTAAATTTTGGCTGTTTATTGCCTCAACTTTGGGACTATTGAATGTTACTGCTGATACGAAAACCAAAGCTGCTAAAAGTAATGTATTGGACTTGGTGATTGTTTGTAACATGGGATTGTCTGTTGAACTCGACAATCCAATAAAACACTAGGGATATCTGATTTATACCTTGAGAAATTCGTGCAATTAACGACTTTTATTGTGTTATCTATTAACTTAGAGAAAATTTTGAAAATATTGGCGATAAAGCTCGTTACGTGGTTGTACCTCATCATTTAACAGATTTACCAAACCAAGGGCTTTCAATTTATACTTGACTGGATCGCTGAATTTTGCTGAACTGGTACCATTGACAACTTCTTTCATGGCTTCGCCTAATTCATGTTGCTCTGTCAAAATCAACCCAAGATGACGCAAATGATTGCTGAAAATTCCTGCTGCGGTGGGTGCAGTTTCCAGCAGACGATCTAAGGTTATCTCATGATGAGCAATTTTATACAAAGCTAGACGTACTAAAAAAGGATGTCCTTCGATCGTTGCTCGTAATTGTTGGACTTCTGTATCGCTCCATTCCAGTTGATGACGCTTTGCTAAATTTAGCATTTGTTCGGGAGTAAATTCTAATAATTCCACTGGTAAACCCACGTTAAACGGGGATTGGTTGATGTTCATGGGTATATAAGCTTCAGTGGAATGTACTATGACTAATCGTAGTTTTTGCCAAATTTCTTGCTGACTTCCTTCTTGATGCATAATACGCAGAAGTCCGAAAAAGTCCTTATAAATTTCTGGGTATTCAAATAATATCTCCACCTCTTCCAGTGCCAAAGTCAAGGGTTGGTTTAATTGGGGAAGTAGATGTCGCTCGAAATAATCTTTTACCGCAACCTTAGCACCAAAGGTTTGAGCAAGTTTCCAATAATCTGCATCTAGGTTATTTAGTAGTTCTGTCCCTAAAACTTGATTATCTTTGGTCAATTCTAAAATGATGCGATCGCAAAACCAGCGTAAAAATGTACTTAAGTTGCTGAAAAATTGCTTCTCCCCTAGCTCAAAGTTGATAACTACCGTTGCATCACCTTGCTTTTTCGCTTGTTGAATAATCCGCATTAAGAGCGATGATTTACCCATTTTTTGGGGAGCTTTAATACAAATTAGCGAACCGGGTTTGCGAATTTCTTCAAAACAGTAGTTTTCCACGGGCGGACGTTCAACATAAAATCTCGAAGTAAGTGCTACCAGTCCCTCTGGATATTCTAGATAGCTGTTTGGTGATGGTGGTGGAGTTGGAGAGGTGGTTAATTCTTGAGAACCGCCATTTACCTTTTGATCTGCTTGCTTCTGGTTGGGGGGAGCAGCAATACTTCGCCAGTCTTCTATACCCAAAGCTCTACAAATTTCTATAAACATGGGACGGTCAACGGGTTGTCTATTCAAAAACTTGTTTACAGTACTTTGGGCTATTCCTAAATGCTGAGCTAAATCTGTCTGACTAAGGTATTGTCCATGCAAGCGGTCTATAACTTTTTGTTGGCATTTCTCATCGCGTACTACTGCTGAGCGTGTTGAACGAGGCATGGCTAAATTAGAAAATAGCTACAAAATTTAGCTTAAAGGATAAGTGTTTCTGTAGTAAAGTCAAAAACAAGTCGATGAAAAGTCAATCAATACTCGATATTCTCTTGCCCTAAATCAGAAGGATAAGTATTTTTGTAGTCAAGTTCATAACAAGTCGATGAAAAGTCAATCAATACTCGATATTCTCTTGCCCTAAATCAGATGATATAGCTATTTAATAAAAACTCACTATAGGATTTTTATTTAATTTTTGAACAAAAATAGGTACTGGAGTTACAAAAAAATTGTAGGTTGGGTTGAGGAACGAAACCCAACATCGATCAGAGTGTTGGGTTTCGCGTTGCTCAACCCAACCTACTAGCGCGTCAGCCTTAAAATGCTGGGTTAAAAAATTAGAGTGAATAAATTATGACGGAAGATTATCAGTATAAAGTTGGTGGCGGTTTACCAATAAATGCCCCTAGTTACGTATTTAGAAAAGCTGACTTACAATTCTATCAGCGACTAAAAGCCGGGGATTTTTGTTTTGTTTTTAACTGCCGACAAATGGGTAAAACCAGCTTGCTAAACCAGACAATGAAACGTTTGCAAGACGAGGGGTTTGCTTGTGCCAAGATTGATTTGACTGAAATAGGTACCGATGAAAGCAACCTCGAACAATGGTATGCCGGTATCGCTTATATATTGGTGACACAACTGAAAATTTTGGAAGCACCACAACAATTATTGGCTTGGTGGAATGAACGCATTAATTTATCTCCTGTGCAGCGATTTGGCTTATTTCTAGAAGAGTTAATGCTGCAAAGACTTAATAGTAATATCATTATTTTTATTGATGAAATCGATAGTATTCTCAGTTTAAAATTTCGCTCGAATGATTTTTTTGCGTTGATTAGAAGCTGCTATGAAAAGCGAACTTTAAATGTAGAATATAAACGCTTGACATTTGCTTTGCTCGGTGTAGCTACTCCTAGCGATTTAATTGATGACAAAAGACGAACACCTTTTAATATTGGTCATCCAATTCAACTGAACGGTTTTAAAGAAGAGGAAATCAAACCCTTAGCGAAAGGATTGATGGGTAAGGTAAGCAACATTCAAGAAGTGATGAAAGCGGTTTTAGCTTGGACGGGTGGACAACCTTTTTTGACACAGAAAGTTTGTAAGTTAATTTTACAAGAATTATCTACATACTCAAAATCTTATATTCCAAAATCTAATGCATTAGATTGGGTAGGGAGAGTTGTTAGAAAGCAAATAATTAATAACTGGGAATCGCTAGATGAACCAGAACATTTAAGAACTATCCGAAAAAGGGTTGTTACTGATGATAGATTTGCTAGTAGTTTATTGGGTTTGTATCAGCAAATTTTAGAATCCAGCGTTATGGAAATTGATGGTAGTCCGGAGCAAATTCAATTACGTTTAACTGGATTGGTGGTAGAGCAGAATAGTCAATTAAAAGTTTATAATTTGATTTATCAGTCTGTTTTTAATTTAGAGTGGGTACGTAAAGAATTAGAAAAACTCCGCCCCTATGCTGAAACTTTCAAAGCATGGATAGAAACTAATTATCAAGATGAGTCGCGTTTATTGCGAGGGCAAGCTTTAGAAAAAGCACTTATTTGGGCTGAAGATAAAAGATTAAGTAATGATGATTATAAGTTTTTAGATGCTAGTCGAGAATTGGAGAAAAGGTCAATACAGCGTCAATTGAAAGCGCAGGCAGAAGCTAATGAATTTTTACTCCAAGCTAGACAGCAAGCCGAAATAGCTTTAGAGGAACAGAAACAAGCTAGTCAGCGTTTGTTGGAAGCGCGACAAGAAGAGGAAAAAGTTAATCAGCGTTTATTAGAAGCACAAAAAAATACAGAAATTATTTTAGAGGAAGAGAGAAAAACTAATCAGCGTTTATTAGAAGTACAAAAAAATACCGAAGTTCTTTTAGAAGAAGAAAGGAAAGCAAATCAGCGTAAATTGAAAGCGCAGGAGGAAGTTAATGAATTTTTACTCCAAGCTAGACAGCAAGCGGAAGTAGCTTTAGAGGAACAGAAACAAGCTAGTCAGCGTTTGTTGAAAGCGCGACAGGAAGAAGAAAAAGCTAATCAGCGTTTATTAGAAGCACAAAAAAATACAGAAATTATTTTAGCAGAAGAAAGAAAAACTAATCAGCGTTTGCTGGAAGCACAAAAGAATATCGAAATAACTTTAGAACAAGAAAGAGAATCCAATAAGCTTTTGGTACAGACACAACAAAATCTTGAAAATACACTTATTGAAGAAAAGGTAGTAAATAAACGGCTAACCAAATTACAAAAAATAACAAAACGGGTATTGCTGATTGGATTATTCGGATTAATTATCACGATAATCATAGCAGGTATATGGTTCAACAAGGCGCTAGAGACAGAAATAGCAGCAGATTTGGAATTAAACGGTGCGCTTGTACAAAAGCAATTTGAAAATGACCCGTTGGGAGCATTAGTAAGAGCTATGGAAATTGCTCGAAAACTACAACAGAAAGTCAAAGATGGTCGTCCTTTAGAAAAATATCCTGCTTTAAATCCAATGCTAGCTTTACAAAATATCTTAGTTAATATTAAAGAACGTAACCATTTTCAATATTTAGCACCTCCTTTTGCATCTCGGCAAGTAACATTTAGTCCTAATGGTCAGTATTTGGCAACAGCAGGAGAAACAGTAGTTTTATGGGACAGCAAAGGAAAAAAAATTGATGAATTTAATGGAAAAAAATTAAGTGGTACGTCGAAGTGTGATGGTAGTTGTATTTTTAATAGTGTGAGTTTTAACCATAACGGCAATCAAATTGCAGTAGCACAAAGTGACGGTTCAATAGTTTTATTGGAAATATCTAGGCAAAAGCTTGTGAAATTTCAAGAGTTTCAAACAGATTTGGATATTGCAGATAGCGTAAGTTTTAGTCCTGATGGTAAGCTACTTGTTACTGCATCTCGAAATGAAGCATTTTTTATACCTTCAAAAAGTCAAGCATTTTTATGGAACTTGTCAGGAGAAAAAATAGCTGAATTTAAAGGTCATACGGATATTATTAATAGCATCAATTTTAGTCCAGATGGTCAATTTATTGCAACTGCCAGTGCTGATAACACAGCACGTTTGTGGAAGGTTAATGGAGAAATGATTGCCGAATTAAAAGGGCATGAAAGTAGAGTGAATGATGTTACTTTTAGTCCAAATAGTGATTTAGTTGTAACTGCCAGTAGTGATAACACAGTACGATTATGGAATTTATCTGGACAGGAAATTAGAAAATTAACAGGAGGAGTTCACAGTATATTTAGTGTTAATTTTAGCCCTGATGGTCAACAAATTGTAACTGGAGGTGGTGATGGTAAGGTTCGTTTATGGGATTTATCTGAACAACAAATAAGTGAATTAAAGGTTAGTCCAAATATTCTTTTCAATGCAACTTTTAGTCCAAATGGTAAGCAACTTGCAACAGCCGGAAATGATAATATGGTAAGGTTGTTTGACTTATCAGGAACAAAGGCAACAAGCGAATTTGACTTACTTAAAGATAGAATTATACAATTTAACCGATATGATGACCAAATTGTTGAGAGTGTAAGCTTTAGTCCTGATGGTAAGCTCATTGCAACAACTGAAGATGGAATGATGAGGATATGGAACTTATCTGGAAAGAAAATCGACGAAATTAAGCCACCTAAAAGTAAGATTGATAGTGCAATTTTTAGTCCAGATGGTAGGTTTATTGCAATAGTGGAAGAAGATTTCACTAGCATAAAAAAATTGGGTTTATGGGATTTGGCAAAACAGCCATTAAAAAAAATTAAAGAATTTCAGTATAATGCGTATACCAATTATATAAGTTTTAGTCCTGATGGCAGGTTACTTGTGACACCAGGAAGAAGTAAATATCTACATCCTACAGTACAGTTAAGAGATTTATCACGAAACCTCGTTAACGAGTTTGAGATTGACAAATATATAATTAGTAAAATTAATTTTACTGATGATGGCAAACAAATAGTTGTTGTTATTGATAATAGTGTACAGTTATGGAACTTATCAGGGGAAAAAGTAGCTGAATTCAAAGTATCTGAAAAACAATCTGCTATAGATGTTAGTGTCAATTCTGATGGTACAGTAATTGCTACTACCATCTTTGATGAAGAAGACACAGACTATGGTACAGTTTGGTTATGGAAACTATCTGGTGAGAAACTCGCCGAATTTAAACCATATCAAGGTTTAGTTAAAACTGTACGTTTTAGTCCCAATGGAAAGATATTTGCGACATCAGGAATTGATAGCACAATCAAATTGTGGAACCTCAACGGAAGGCAAGTTGGTGAATTTAAATTAGGTCAAAATAATAGCAAATTAAAAGGAAGGAACTACTTTAATAGTTTTAATATTTTTGAAGAAAACAGACCTCGAAATTATGTTAACTGGATGAGTTTTAGTCCTGATGGCAAGCTGCTTGCAGCTGCGTGTAATGATGGAATGATACGTTTATTTGTAGTTGATGACCTAGAAGAAATGTTAGAGCGAGGTTGTAATTGGTTGGATGATTACCTTGCTAGTCGTCCTGAGAAGCGAAAAGAAATTTGCCCTGATAATAAATAGTCATGCTACGCATTTATTGAGATTGAAGAGAAAGTGCGATGTCTGACGACAAGCCTTACGGCTAGGCATTTGTTAGGTTTGTGGGAAAGTGCGATGTCTGACGACAAGCCTTACGGCTACGCATTTACTGGGTTGATGAGATGAAGTGCGATGTCTGAAGACAAGCCTTACGGCTACGCATTTGTGATTTTGAGAAAGTGCGATCGCCCCAATTTTACCTTTGACTCAATGATAATTCTTGCCTAATTGATTCGGTAATAGCATCGACTAAAACCAAACGCTGACTAATTGGTAATTGCAGAACAGGTTGCATTAAATCCTGTGCAGATAAATTTAGTAATTCTGGTTGTAAATTCTCTTGATTCTGTGATAAAACTTGCTTTAAATTATTGGTCAAATCTGCACGTAGCGTCTGTAAAAACATAGAATCATTGCCTATATCAGATATCTCATCTTCATCTATATTTTCGCTATCAAGGCGTTCTTCATATACCTTGATTAAGTTATCAATTGCCTCAATAATAAATTGGATATCTTTATAGGATAATTTCATTTTCATGACCAAAAAAGTATATATTTAAGTTTTAACTAATTCTATAGAATCTTTCTCCAACCTGCCTGAGTGCTGTTTTATAATCCTCAAGGAGCATAATCTCATCAGGTTGCCATAACCAGTGATTCTCACGGTCATTAACTAATTTTAGTTGAGCAGGAATATCTGTAGCTGGATCTAATTTCCACCAATTTTTTCCTCTTCCTGGTGTAGCGAATGTAGAAATACCTCCAGGCGATGTGCCATCTTGTAAGGTAGTAGTAACAAAAATGACATTTTTTTCCTCAAATGTTGCAATATCTTTATTTGGTCTAACATTATCCATTCTAGGAGAATTTGCATTACCTTGACGATATAAGGCAATAGGCGTTTGGGGCATTTAAACAGAAATCTACTATTCTTGATTAATCAAAGAAAATATATATTAATTCTATATAAGTAAAATATGATTTTATTCTTTCTTTAAGAGGCTATTTATAAAGTAAAAATAAAATTATTGTAGGGTGTGTTAGGCGCGTATTTTGAGATTACTTGTCACGAAAAATATGATATCAGCGCCTAACGCACCGTCTTATATAGCGGTGCGTTAGCCTAAAGCCGTAAAACACCCTACTTAAGATTTACTTTATAAATGATCTATAACAAATCATATCTACCTGCCGACATTCTGCGATTATCACCCGTTTTAATTCTTCGGCTTCGACATCACTTAAAATACCTGCAAATTTGGCGAGGGGATGAGTTTTGCGTGTTGCTTTTACCCTACGAAAAAAATCCAGCACTGACTGGACTATATCATCAGGAGCTTGTTCGAGTTCCTGGATTAATTCTTCACGATTTGTCATGCATTCAATTGTTCTTGGCTACTTCTTTCTATTTGCAGTATATCCAAAAGCGATCGCCTGGGTAGTTTTGCCTGTTCTCTCAGCCACTCATACAGGATTATCATATCTAAATAATACTGACAGACTTTGATTTTTAGCTCTTGAGCAGAGAAAATAAATCAGGAGTTGGCTGTAAAAGGCAATGCCGAAAAAAGTAAGAGAGTTAAAAGCGATAGTGTCAAAAGTCGGCTATATCCTTCAACCAGGAAGAGGTAAAGGAAGTCATACATATTGGAAGCATCCATTGTTACCTGAAGAACCTCTAACCATACCGGGTAAAGACGGTGATGATGCTCCGTTATATTTAGAAAAAAACATCCAACGGGTGCTGAAAAAACTGCAAGAAATGGAAAACATGCAAACCGAAGAAAAACAGGAGCAAGAAGAATGAACTATCACTACAGTATGGTAATTCAATGGTCGGAGGAAGATAGACTTTTTTTAGTACACTTGCCTGAGTTCCCGTGGCAACAATTTCATACGCATGGTAGGACTTATGAAGAAGCAGCCAAAAATGGTCAGGAAGTAATTGAGACTTTTGTTGAAATGTTGAAAGACGAAAACAAACCACTACCAGAACCAAGGATGATTCCTACGAAACCATTGCTAGTTGCGTGAGTTAAGTGGGTGTTAATACTAGAAATAATTATCGATCGTGAGTGCGATGTCTGACGGCAAGTGACTGTGCGTCTACGCGTTGATTGGGGTTTGTGGTATGTTAGCCTTCAGTCTAATGCTGAAGGCTAAACAAGAATCAATCGAAAGCCAGAAAATCTGTCTTTTGAATATTTGAATAAAGGCTTTTATCGCAGAGAAATTATCCGCGACTGAGTTTCTAACGTTTCACTTGCTGTTAAAACTTCTTGTCTTGCCCATTTATCTGCTGCCAAAATGTCATCTAAAGAGGGATTTGGACGGTTATCATTTTGATGGCGATCGCACACCCATTCGATACAACGAGGAATATCTAAAAAGCGAATTTTTTCTTCTAAAAATAAAGCTACAGCTTGTTCATTTGCGGCATTTAATACAGCAGGCATGGAACCGCCAGCTTTACCCACAGCATAAGCCAACTGCATACAAGGATATTTCTGGTGATCTGGTTCGCGGAAGGTTAAATTTCCAGCTTTCACCAAATCTAAGCGTTCCCAGTTGGTGTAAATGCGATCGGGCCAAGATAAAGCATACAGTAACGGTAAGCGCATATCAGGCCAGCCGAGTTGGGCTAAAACT
Organism: Nostoc sp. DedQUE12a; assembly: GCA_034530795.1. Classification (GTDB taxonomy): domain Bacteria; phylum Cyanobacteriota; class Cyanobacteriia; order Cyanobacteriales; family Nostocaceae; genus Nostoc. The sequence goes on along the minus strand of JAVRCH010000126.1, from coordinate 29,815 downwards.
GAGGTGTCTTGCAATTCAATGAGTGAGTGAATAATGCTTTGGGGATGAATGACAATTTCAATATCGTCATAATCCAAGCCAAACAGGAAGTGAGCCTCAATTACTTCCAGTCCTTTATTCATCAAAGTAGCAGAGTCTACCGTGATTTTACGTCCCATCGACCAATTTGGATGTTTCAAAGCATCAGCAACAGTCACTTCTGCTAATTTTTCTACATCCCAATCCCGAAAAGCTCCACCCGATGCAGTCAGTAAAATCCGCCGCAAACCGTTTTTTGGCACACCTTGTAAGCATTGAAATATCGCGGAATGTTCGGAATCAGCAGGTAATAATTTTACTCCATGCTTTTGAATTAGGGGTAAAACTACGGGGCCGCCAGCAATCAGAGTTTCCTTGTTTGCCAAGGCAATATCTTTACCGGCTTCTATAGCTGCGATCGTCGGTAGCAACCCAGCACAACCCACGATTCCCGTGACAACCGTTTGGGCTTCGCCGTAGCGGGCGACTTCTATCACTCCAGCTTCGCCAGCCAGTAGAATCGGTTGCGGGTCGAGGTCTTTAACGGCTTCTTTGAGTGCTGGTAATCCATCTTCTAAGCAAATTGCTGCTATTTGCGGCCGAAATTGCCGAATTTGAGTAGCCAACATTTCCACATTGCGTCCAGCTGCCAATCCCACAATCCGAAATTGATCTGGGTACTGACTCACAATATCTAAAGTCTGAGTCCCGATAGAACCAGTAGAACCAACAAGAGTAATCGCTTTCACAATTATTTAAGGATTTACAGATAACTCTCAATATAAATTGCTGAGGACTCTTTGATAACAGCGATCGCCATAATCGATACATTGGCAAAGAGGGACATGGGGGACAAGGGAGACAAGGAGACAAGGGGACAAAGAAATAGGGAGAAAACTTGCAATAAGTCTTTTCCCTTGTCCCCAATTCCCCTTGTCTCCCCTTCCTCTTTCCAATGCCCTATGCCCAATGACAAAATTTGTATTGATAAATACGACATCTTTAGATATGATTGCTGAGAAATTTGCAAAAATAAGCAAAATAGAAAATATTTTCTAGTAATTGGCAATCTGTTCGATTTGTGAGTGTGTGTGGTGGAGGATTGAATATGCAAAATCTTACTAAAAACTTTAAGCTACCTGTGCTGTATTCGTAGATAAAAGGATGGATAAAGTAGTATTTTAAAATACTCAAGTCTATGGCCAAAGTTCAGATAGCTATAAGAAAAATTTTATGGAAAACTGATTTCCTATATCCCGCAGCAATATGGCTTGCCAGTCGAATATTCATTTGGATAGCGATGTTGCTGGTTGCACCAAGGCTACCGTTACCAGCAGATGCGTTTGTGCCGCGTTTTGGCTGGGAGGTTTTTGATGGATGGGATAGTATCCATTACCGAGCGATCGCAACTTCTGGTTATGAATTTGTCGATGACGGTAAGCAACATAATCTAGCCTTTTTTCCCCTGTTTCCCTTAAGTATCTGGGTTTTGATGAGGCTGGGTTTGCCGTTTGAATTAGCGGGCATCTCGATCAACAACCTAACATTTTTCGCAGCCCTTTACTGTTTATATTTTTGGATTAAGGAGCATTATGGCAACACTGCCGCCCAGTGGGTGAGTGCTGTGTTTTGTTGCTATCCATCGTCTATGTTTGCGACGGTGATTTACACAGAGGGACTGTATTTGTTTTTGAGTACGGCGGCCTTGCGGGCTTTCGATCGCAAAGAATATCGCTGGACTGCATTGTGGGGCGCAATGGCCACAGCAACACGTCCCACAGGTATGGCACTAATTCCAGCATTAGCGATGGCAGCATGGAAAGAACGCAGACCACCCATTGCTTATATTGCCGCCTTTGCCACCGCTATTGGCGTACTTCTATTCAGTTTGTATTGTGCAATTTATTTTGGTAACCCTTTAGCTTTTATCCAAGCACAACGGGGATGGCGGCCTTCCCTGGGATTTGATTGGCAAGGTTGGTTAAACATGCTGATGCAAATTTTAGTAGGCAGCAAGAATTGGGAATTTGGTTGGGTACAAAACCCATCTGGCGGCATTCAAGACCCTTGGTATCCCTTATTGGTGGCTCTAATTGTTGGCAGTGGCTATCTTTTATGGCGCTTTCAGAAACATTCGATTGCTGGGAAATTAGTTTATGGCTTTTATGCTTTAGTTGTATTTTTGTTTGTTTTGGCAAGTGAGCAATGGATGAATAACTTGCTGAACTTGTTCATGGTCTTAGGTGGTGGCTTTGTGTTGTGGCGCTTACATCGACAACTCACCCCAGTTACCGTTATCTATGGCTTTTGCGGTATTGGTTTACTGCTAGCTTCTGGAGGTACCATTTCCTTAAGCCGTTTAGCATACGGAATTGTACCTTTGAGTGTCGCCATTGGTGTGCTGCTATCTCGCCATCCTCGTCAGGGATATTTTATACTATGCTTATTTGTGACATTATTAGCCAAAATAGCTGTAGGCTTTGCCCAAGAACATTGGGTTGGGTAAAAGCGATTGGGCGCTAGGGACTGAAAATTGGTTAAGAGCGGAAAAATTTGTCATCAATTGAATTTAATTTTCCTAATGAATATATCCAATCAGACGAAGATGGCGCTTGCGGCATTACTTTTGGGTGTGGGCGCCCTGTCTTTTGGCTCTATTTTTGTGAGATTGAGCGAAGCTGAAATCAGCCCCAATGCCACTGTATTTAATCGCTTGTGGCTTGCTAGTCTTATTTTCGGCTTGTGGAATGGATACAAGGCAATATCTGGGCAATTTTCTCCAGATAAATCTGTAGAACAGCAATCTTACACCAGTCAGGATTTCTCGCTATTGCTAGGCGCTGGTTCTTGTTGGGCTGCGACTTTAGTCTTATTGGCTTGGTCGCTGACTCAAACTAGTGTGGCTATCTCTAGTGTTTTACATAATCTTGCCCCCATATTTACTAGCTTGGGGGCGTGGCTGTTATTTCGTCACGGTTTTAAAAATGAATTTTTGTTGGGGATGGCGATCGCCCTTGGGGGAACGATTACCATTGAATTTGAGGAACTGCAAATCGCCACAGATGAAGTTAGAGGAAGCTTTGCTGCCATCGCTTCAGCGATTTTCTTGGGTGCATACCTGCTAATTGTAGAAAAATTACGAACCAAGTTTGCTCCACAGATCATTCAATTGTGGATCTGCGCGATCGCTGCCGTAGTCATCTTACCCATACTTTTGTTCACTCAAGATCGAATTTTCCCCTCTTCAGCCAATGGGTGGCTTTGGGTTATTTTTCAAGCCGCCATCTGCCAAGTTGTAGGTCACGGGCTTTTGACCTATAGCCTAGCTAAGTTTTCCTCTGTGGTTGTCTCTTTAGTACATCTGTTAGAGCCAGTATTTAGTGCGATTTTTGCTTTCTTCATATTTTCGGAAGAATTAAGTTTTTTTAATTTGATGGGTTTCGCTGTGGTTTTAATCGGTCTATACTTAGCCATATCTAGCCAAGTTGCAGCTAAACCACGATTCCAGGAATCAGTCAATACTATTTTTGTTAAAACTTTGCTAAAAATATGACGATAAAACAGGCATTCCTACAACCAAAGTTGTCCTTAACACCAGCTTTAGTAGGAACTTTGTCATTATTTTTTGCCCTTATTCCCATATCTTTGGCGCCATCTCTGACCAAATTATGTCAACTAGAAATTGGCGCAAATGCTGTAGTATTTCATCGCAGTTGGATTGCTACAATCGTCTTTGCTCTATGGAATGGACTTGAAGCTTTCCGCTACCAACAGTCTGACAATCAAGCGATCGAACACAAGCCTTTAACCAAACAAGAAATCTGGCTGTTGTTAGCAATGGGAACCGCTGCTGCAACCTACTTACTTTTGTGGGCTTGGTCGCTGAGTCAAACTAACGTTGCCAACGTGGCTTTGCTGTCTAATTTGAATTCCTTGTTCGTTGCTTTGGCTGGGTATTTGTTATTCGGTCGGCGCTTCGATTATAGATTCATTGTTGGTTTGGCCATCGCCTTGCTGGGAGCGATCGCATTTGAAATTAATAAGGTGCAATTTGCCACTGACCAAATAATTGGTGATGCCTTGGCATTTTTGACTGCGATTTTCATGGCAACGTGTATGCTGCTGATAGAAAGACTCCGGTCTCGATTTAGCACCGCAACCATCATGCTGTGGCGCTGTGGAATCACAACAATGTTTCTCCTACCCGTCCTTCCATTTTTAGAAGATAGACTACTCCCCTATTCATGGATGGGTTGGTTTTTCATTATTTTTCAAGCCCTTTTCTGCCAAGTCTTGGGTCAAGGACTTTTAGCTTACAGCCTCAGCAGAATCTCTTCAGGAGTCGTCGCCGTCACTCTTCTAGCCGAACCAGTTTTAGCTTCGATTTTTGCTTGGTTCATTTTTTCAGAACAGGTGGGCTTGTTTGACTGGGTGGCTTTTGCCATAGTTTTAGTAGGTATTTATCTAGCCCAATCTAGTCAATCTGTTGTGAAAGTTACGGATGAAGAATTGTAGCCTGATGCTTAATCCAACCTAAATTTTTTCCATTTCCCCGAATTTTTGATTTTAAATCTGTACCCTTCCTACACAAATAATTTCAGGAATCAAATCGAATTACTATAGCGATTCTTAACTATTAATAATTTGTTCCACGGCAACAGAAACATCTGGAAATGCAAAAGGTTGAATTATTCCCTCAGTTAATGTCAGTTTTGTTGCGTAATCTCCGTCTAAAATTTCTCTGAATACTACTAAATTTAGCTTTTTGAGATTGACAACCCAATATTCTAAAATACCTGCTTGGGCATAGATTTTGGTTTTGATATCTAAATCTTTTTCTAAGCTGGAATTAGCATATTCAATCAACCAGAAAATATTTTCTGGATAGGGATGATGTTCTCGATACTCGCGTCCTAAAGGCTGAACAACGGCAATATCTGGTTCTGGTTCTGAATCGTGAGGTAAGGTAATTGGTTTAGCTTGACGAACTTTAGCACGTTCGCCCAATAATTTTGCTAAATATTCACCAGCTTCACTACTGGAATAAGCGTGTGGTTCTCCTTCCGGCGACATTTCGACTATTTCTCCTTTGAGTAGTTCAACTTGGCGATCGCTCAAAATGCCAGCCTCAATCATCCGGTGATATTCTGCGATCGTCCACTTCGCAACAATCAAACTCATGACGATTGATTCCTCCTAATAACTTTCTATATTTTCCTATTCTAAAAGCACTTGATATCTGGTTAGGAAGACAATCAGAAATGACTATGATAAAACTGATACACAAGCTGAAATTAGAGTCGAATATGTAATTATGTTAAGAAAAATTTTCTTGGCGTTGGCGCAGCCCGCCCTAGCCATCGCTAGTTTTGTTATTCCCTTAACTAGCTATAACCATAGTCAAGTAATTGCCACCACTGCTAATTATCAAATTTCTCAGATTCCTCAGAATCAATCAACAGGAATAACTATTGAAAGTCTAGGAATAGGTGGCATAAAACTTTCTATGCCTGAAACACAAGTCAGAAAAATTTTAGGTAAACCTGTAAAAATAAAAAATGACTTCATGCCTGCTATTGGTAAAGTTCGTACTCTTCAATATTCAGGTCTTATAGTTGATTTAGCTGAAGATGCTCAACCAGGTAAATTTAGTGTTTACCAAATCAAAACCACTAGTTCTAAATATTCGACCATAGATAAAGTAAAAGTAGGCGACAGACAATCAACAGTAATTAAAACCTATGGGAAAACTGAAATAGCCCAAGAGGGAAAACTCACTTATTTAAATTACATAGTTGAAGAACCAAGCCCCGGAGGTTTAATTTTTACCTTTCAAAAAGGCAAAATAACAGAAATTCTCTGCTTTTATGTCATGAATTAAGAAGTTTTTACCAGAAAACACCAATGCAAACCCAACATCCACGCTTTATCTGGAAAAATCCGAGAATTCAAGGCAAACTTCCTCAGCCAAGATACGGACATTCTGCTATTTTATATCAAAACTCCATGATTATTTTTGGTGGAGAAACCAATGATACATTTGAAACTCTAAACGATATTTATGTGCTGGATTTGGAATCTTGGACTTGGATACAACCTCAAGTTTCTGGCGAAATTCCTAGCAATAGAAGTTTTCATACAGCTGTTTTAGCTGAAGATAAAATGCTCGTTTGGGGCGGCTACCAAGAGTCAAAAGATGGAGGATATATTTTTAGTGATGTTGATGTTCATATACTAAATCTAAAAACTTGGCAGTGGTCACAAATTAGCCCTACTGGAACACCACCGACACCTCGCTCTCATCATAGTGCAGTGTTGTTTAAAGATAAACTATTAATTGATGGCGGTTCTTATGATATGTACACAGCACTAGCTGATTTATATCTGCTCGATGTCACAAAGATGTGCTGGATAAATATCCAAGTTAAGAACTGTTATTATTCTGCCTTAGCTGGATTAATAATTAGAGGTAATACATTAGTTAAATTTTTGGGTGATGCTGCTTACGGTGGATTTTGCCCAAATATTTTAACTTTAGAATTGTTAGATTTTGATTCCCAAAATCTAACAAAGGTTCAGTGGCAAAAAGCTGAATTTAAAAGCATAGAAAACTATAGTTATCGAATACCCTTGCCTAACAGTGATGAAGAAGATTATGAAGATTATGAAGATTATGATGATGTAGATGAAAAAGATGGAATTCCCTATCGAACAATTCATGGCTATGGAAAATTTGGAAATAACCTAGCTTTGTTTGCTGGTATGGCTCCGGGTAATGGTGTTAGCCATATGACGATTGGAGATTTAGTTTTATTGAATATGCCTACTGTTGAAGAAGCTAATTTTGGAACTTATACAGCGATTATTCCAGAGGTAGAAGGGAAATTTCCTCCTCCAAGATTTGGCCATTCAACTATACAGTTCAATCATCAAATGATTATCTATGGTGGCTTATGGATTGACACTGAAGCTGGCAATCATAGCTACGATAATCAAGTATATATTCTGGAAACTTATGAATTTATCGCCAAAGATTAGCGCGATAAAGTTGACAATGGTAGGGGCGATCGCTAATCTTTAGTATTGTCCCCCAGATAGTTGAGTTGGTTTGTTGTTGAGGTGATTTGCGAAACTAACTCATGTCAGTGCTTCGATGGCGCGATCGCGTTTGGATTTACATTAAAATTAGATACAAAAGTATTGTTAGGATCGAATATGACAGTAATAGGTAAACATAATCTAACGCCATTTTTGCATAATATGGGGAAAACGCCTGAAGAACAATTGCGAAGAAATCAAGCTGCAATGAAACTTTTGCAAAAATGGATAGAAGAAGAAGTATCTGAGGCAGAATCAATCCAAAGAGAAATATATTTTGAATCATTCAAAGAAATAGTTGATAATGAAAGATTATCAGGGCATAAAATTTACTCTCAAGAATGATTGTTTTTCTGGATACAGGCGTGCTGGGTTTAGTATCATCTCCTAGTAATAAAGGAGATGCAAGAGAATGTAAGGAATGGCTTTATCGATTACTGGCTAGAGGTATTTATGTAATTACGTCTGACATTTGTGAATATGAAGTAAGGAGAAGTTTAATTTTGGCTTCGTTCATCAACACAACAGTTCAAGGTATAGAAAATATTGATGAACTTCAACAAGTAATTGATTTTTTACCTTTAACAAAAGATGTCATGAAAAAAGCCGCTTTACTTTGGGCTGAAGCTCGCAGTCAAGGAATATCAACTGCTGACGAAAAAAATATTGATGCTGATATAATTATTGCAGCTCAATGGCAGCTTTTAACAGAAGAATTTCCAGGGCGATACATTGTCATTGCAACAACAAACGTTAAGCACTTGAAACGCTTTACTGAAGCTAAATCTTGGAAACATATTAATTTATAAAACATCTCTATCTCCGTTTACTTATCCACCAAGCCAAGGCGATAGAAAATAATGTAGCCACAAGACTTAAAATTAAAGATGCGTAAAAGGGATGGGGTGGATCTTTAGGAGATATTGTTAAGGGTTGGTTGATTTTGTCGATGTGTTGGACGATAACACCGGAGATAATTCCAGCCGTACCAATGCTGAAGCCTACTGCTTGGATAGTATTGTTTATATTGCGATCGCTCTCGGCTTGTTTTATTTCTACTATACCGCGAATTGTATCAACGAATTGTCCAAACAATTCTTGACCTGGAGTCAGATAATTAATATCTGTTTGGATTTGTTGTTGCCATTTCTTACAGTCTTTATTAATAAAATCTTGCCAAGATTGAGGACTATTTTTACTACCAATATTGTGAATATTTTTTAAACAAATTTTGTAATTATTAATATTAGTAGTAATTGCTGTGTAGTGGGTTTGTAAATCTTGCAAGCATCTGATGTAATTAAAGTTTTTTTGGGGTATTTCTCCCATTAAGCTTTTTAAGCCAGATAATTGAGTTTGATTTTCAGATATCAGACTGTTAAATTCTTGAATGTTCTTTTCTAGTCCGCTATAAATTGTTCTTGCTTCTCGGTAGCGTTGACGCGCTAGTTGATAAATGTAAAGAATTTTGTGGTAGCTACATAGTAATTTTAGCAACCATTCATAAGCTTTTGCAAGTGTTCCTGTTCCAGCTTGACTATTATTAATGACTATTAAAATATGACATTGTTTGGCAGGGTTATCTGGTTCATTCGGGTCGAGTGCTTGGTATTCAAATAAAACACTACCAAACAGTTCTCCTTTTTCTCGTCGTACAGGATTTAAATTTGTGCCGCCTACTAACGCTATGACAAATTTTTCAGCTAGTGCATTATAGTTTTCACTTGGATCTACTTCTCCATAAATCCATAATGTTTGTCCTAAAGATGCTTGAATATGAGATGGTAGTAGCGAACTTGGTTTAAAATGTTGCAGTTGTGGTGTGTCTATGGAGGTGTTTGATGGTTCTGCAACCATAGTCAAATCAACTGCGTAGGTATCGTTAAGCAAGAAAGGCTGAAGATTAGCATTAATTTTAAAACCTTCTGTTGTGGGGAGACTACCTAAATCTAAATATTGAGCATCAATTAACCGTTCTGTTTTTCTTCCTATTTCGCGCTTGGGTTCGTATTTTCCATTTTGATAACAAATTAATTTTGAGCGTAAATCTTTCAAGCCAACAAAAGTCAGCGAAGTTTCACCCACTTTCACCAGATTTTCCCACAAGAGATTAGCATCTGCCACAACTTCACCGGGAAGTTCAGTTAGGGTGTCGTGGAGATGAAAAGCATAGAGGCTGAGGGTGAAATTCTTCACGATTTTTGGTTAGATTTTGTATTGTCAGATAAAGGAGAGTTCCTTTTTATCGCATTCTCTATAAGTTCCTTTGATGATTCACTAGGTTGATCCGGTGGCGTGGGTGATTTACTACCACCAGGCCCCAATTGCTGATTTGAAAAGGAAAATGAAGAAGGTATATTTTTCCTTTGAATTTCAAAAGCTTCTTGAATTTGATTGCGTTGTTCTAGTTTTAACCAACTTCGGATTATTGTAGATATTTCTTCTGTATTTTCTGGTAAATTACTGGCTAGTTCATGTAAATCTGCCCAGTCTTTATTAGAAAACAAAAGAGATTGAGTTTCAATGATTTGAATAAAAGCTTTGATTGTTCTTTCATAAACTGACATTTTCTAGAATCCTTTGCCAATTGCACAAAAAGCTGACCAGTAGGAAGGCGATTCAAAGATTTTAGTTGTACTTCCTTGCTCTTTTTCTATTTCCAAGAACTTTTCATCTAGTTCATCTTGCCAATCTTCATCTAGGTTTGATTTTCTTAGCCAAGCCCTAAATTCTTGCACTGTTGTATTCCTTAACCAACGTTGTGCTGTATTTAAAGCTAATACAATATCATTTTGCTGCTGTAGTTGTTCGTAAAATTTAATCATCAATAAAGCTGTAGCTGTAGCATCGACAGTCCAAAGGCTACTGACTACATTGGTGCTTCCAGCTAACAAAAATCCACTGGGTAAACCAATGTATTCATCACTGATACTTGTGAAGTCGGTAAAACCAGTTTCGCAAGCAGAGAGAGTGACTAGGCGACAGTTTTCTAGTTTGAAGTAAGTAACGATCTCTGCTAAAGTCAGGTTTCCATCAGCTAACTGTAAACCAGAATCTTGGGGAGAAGCAGAGTTAAAGTATCCGTGACAGAAGAAAAAAGCACAGTTAGCTTTCAGCAATTTTTCATGTAATGTGATATTGTGAGGATTTTCATGATTACAGAAAATTGCTGATTTTTTGGCTTGGTCTTGCTTCAAAATATGACATTCAGTAAACTGTTTCTTAATGGCTGCAACTGCTCCTAAATCTTTTTCGTAGCTTTGATATAAATCTTCTGTGGGGTTTTGGATAGCAAATAAAGATTGAAAATCAGGGCGTTGACGCAGTTGGATTTGTTGCAGAAGTTGACAGCTGGGTGCATAGCCTACACCGTTGGGGAATAAGTCAATGAGGTATGATTCCTTGACAGGTAAAGCATGGAGAGGAAACAGGTGTAAAAAGCCATAAGGAATGAGAATCAATCTATTGCATCGTTTGGGTACTTGGTCTAAGGTTTCCTCACAATGCAGAATTTCTGCTAGTCTTTTTAGGCGTTCTTCTAGCTGATTGTGCCATTTGTTTTTATCTGTGTTGTAGTCTTTGAGATATTCATTCATCCACTTGAGTAAGGCATAGAAGTCTTGTTGATTAGAATGCCAGATTGCTGGTTTATCGTTGTCGCGGGTGATAATAAAAGCGTGAAAACAATTATTAAAAATGTACCATTCGATGATTGCAGTTTCTTCGTCTAAGAGGTTTTGAATGTCTCGAAATTGGATACTGTTACCAACTGAAGGCGAATTTTCTAGACTTGTTGATGTTGCTTTGGCTAACAGTTCCACTAAATTGCGGGTTTTGCTACGTTCAATATATTCTATTGCCTCAGTGTCTCTTGCCAAAGCAAGGCAAACTTCCACCATACATTTATAAAGCTGATTCCATTCTTCTGCTTGTTTGCGCTTGGCTTCTTCGCCAGAAATAATTTCAAGCCGCAAAGCTTCCACTGTTTTTATTGCTTTAACAAAGGTTTTGTAAGCTAAGTTAAATTGTTTTTCGTCTTGGTATAATCTGCCGAGACTTAACAAAGTTTCTGCATGGTTTTGAGGAAAGTCACTCTTGGTATATACTTCCAGTGCCGCTCTAAAAGCAGCGATCGCACTTTCAATATTCTCAGCTGATTCTCCTAATATTCTGTCACCGTAAGCAAGCCCCAGATTATATTGCGTCATTGCCCATTGTTGGGGAAAGACGCTCTTGGTTAATACTTCCAGTGCCGCAGAGAAAGCCTTGATCCCTTTTTCAATATTCTCGGCTCGTTCTCCTAATATTCTGTAAACGTAAGCAAGCCCCAGATTATTTTGCGTCATTGCCCAATTTGCAGGAAAGGCGCTCTTGGTTAATACTTCCAGTGCCGCAGAGCAAGCCTTGATCCCTTTTTCAATATTCTCGGCTCGTTCTCCTAATATTCTGTAAACGTAAGCAGCCCCCAGATTACATTGCGTCCTTGCCCAATCTTCAGGAAAGGCGCTCTTGGTTAATACTTCCAGTGCCGCAGAGCAAGCAGCGATCGCTTTTTCAAAATTATCGGCTCGTTTTCCTGATATTCTGTTACCGTAAGCAGCCCCCAGATTACATTGCATCCTTGCCCAATCTTCAGGAAAGGCGCTCTTGGTATATACTTCCAGTGCCGCTCTAAAAGCAGCGATCGCACTTTCAATATTCTCGGCTCGTTCTCCTAATATTCTGTTACTGTAAGCAGCCCCCAGTTTATTTTGCATAACTGCCCAATCTTCAGGAAAGGCGCTCTTGGTGTAAACAGTAAGGGCGATTTCGTAGCCAGTAATAGCAATTTCGATGTTGTTGGCTTTGCTACCCAAGGGGAACTGCTGAATCAGATTACTAAAAGTAACAATCACTGCGGTAATGTATGCTGCTGCATCTGGTTCCGCTTCTATTAAGGTATTTGTTGCCCAATGGAATAAATCAGCAAAAATGTCATTGAGTTTATCGGTATTTGCTGCCAGCAATGGGTAAATTACTTGAGCATCGCCGTTGCTGTCTGCTGTTGCTTGCAGTATTTCTAGTACAAATTGCGTGTAAGTTTCTATATCTTCTTCGGTAATGGGAGTAGTTTCTGGGGTGAGATATGTTGCTAGGTTTCTCAACCAGTTTGCAGTATTTTCTTCTCCCTGCTGGGCAAAATCATCTGCTACTGCTGCCAACACTTGCAAAAAACCAGCATCAAGCAATTCTGTATTCGCTGCTAATATCTCCGGTTCTTCACCGTTAGAGCAACTGAGCAGGCTTTCGATGAGCTGATGATAATCTTGTAGACGCTGTTCTATCATAAGCAGGTGTTAGTTAGACGCATCTTGATGAAGCTTTAACAGTATTGTCCTTAATTTCTGAAAAACTAGGAGATAAATTGATTACAAAACTCAATCGCATTTATAGCTTTTGCGACTGCATTTATGATTTCAACACTCGCATTTATAATTTTGCGACTGCATTTATGATTTCAACACTCGCATTTATAATTTTGCGACTGCATTTATGATTTCAACACTCGCATTTATAATTTTGCGACCGCATTTATGATTTCAGCAGTCGCATTTAAGATTTTGTGACTGCAATTTTGATTTTGGCGATTACTTTTGCTGATTACACTTATTCTCAAACAATAAATTGATATGAAACATGAGTAAAAACACAGGCAAGCTAGTAATTATTTCCTTGAACTTTTAATCAAATAAATCCCCAAAACTACCCATCTCAGACAAAAGGATACTCCACTATTTTGAAAAAGGATTATCAAAAAAGGATATCTCATGTCTTTAAGAACTCGTGGTTCTGTTACTGTTGACAAAGCTCAACGTCGTCTCGCCTCGCTTAAATCCATTGATGAAAATCTCAATTTAGGACATGGGTTAAGTATTGAAGCCTACAACCAACTAATCAATAGTACCCGTGCGACCGTAGAAGCTCATAACACCCTTTTGTCCAATCTTGAAGAATCGCGTAAAACAGTTATCCAGATGGAAGAAGCTCTGTCTGAAATGTCTGAACGAATGCTAACTGGAGTTGCAACTGTCTACGGCAAAAAAAGTATGGAGTATTCCAAGGCTGGCGGTTCTACTCGAAAACGAACTAAGAAATCTAGTTCAAAAGTTACTCCAGTTACAGCGGTTCTTGTCACCCAACCTGCTCAAGCTGCAATTGCGAATGGGTCAACTAACGGTAACGGCACAACTCATTTGCTGCAATAATCCATCTAGCTTGAAAGAGCAGGGGAGGCAGTACTTAAACAAGAAATCAGATCCCCGACTTTTTGAAAAAGTCGGGGATTTTTTTGTCGTCAACACTTTAATTTTTATCTAGTGCTGAATTTTTTGAAAACCTCTTAAAAGTCCAACTTAAAAATAGCGATCTGTCGTCAATATTTTTGGAATTAATAGTTGACAAGTATAATTTTATACTATATTATTTAAGCATGAGAAAGGCGATCGCCCTCCGGCAAGAGTCTGCGATCGCCTTTCTTTAACCCCTACTCAGGAGTCAACTATCATCATGGCACAAGTACAAAAGTTCGGAGAAAATCAAGAGTTAGCTCAAGTAGAGTTGCAGCAGTTTTTGGCTAGTCAAGACTTTGATGCACCCACCCTCAACCAATCTGCTCAAAAGCCATTGCCAAAGAGAGAACCGATTAAACATTTGTTGATTGGTTCTCCCAAAGGCGTCACCAGTACAATTAACCGTTTGCACCTAGTTGGCTATGCAAATGTTGGAGATTGGAGTCAGCTACTACCAACCGCTAACCCTGATGAAGTGATGAGTATTTTAATCCGTTACATTTTAATTTCATAACTTGAAACAAGAACCCCGACTTTTTAGCAAAGTCGGGGTTCTATAAAGTGTCAAAATCGCCTAATCCCCATCTCTAAACCTTCACATACACCGCTAAGAAAATCTAAATCCAAACTAGCAACTGTGTCACTAGGTTTGTGATAATGTGGATTCCGTAAAAATGCTGTATCTGTGACCATCATCGCTGGATAACCCAAATCCCAAAAAGGTGCATGATCGCTAAGTCTTGTTTGGGGAACTATTAAACCTCTATTTGGTACGGGTAGCCATTGACTAGGTACGCCAACTTTACGAATACTACGACTCATCCCAATTAAGTCGCCAATTGTCCGCCAATTGCCAATTAAAGCAATAAAATCGCCGCTATTAGGGTAGAAGCGGTCTAAAAAAGGCGGGTAGCTTTGAGAACCGGCTCTAGAATCTTTATAGCCCAGCATCTCTAGTGAAATCATTAAACGTAACTGTTGGTTTTGTTGGCGCAACAAAGCTGCATAGTCAGCGCTACCCAGTAAGCCATATTCTTCCATATCGAAAGCAACTAGCCTCAAGGGATATCTGACTGGTTCGGCAGCAAACTTTCTCGCCAATTCCAGCAATACTGCCACACCTGTAGCGTTATCATCTGCGCCTGGTGTTCCTGGAACAGCATCATAGTGGGCACCAATTAAAATAGGCGGCAAATCTTTTTTTTGCTGTCCACCTTGGGAAGGTAAATTTAAAATCAAGTTCTTACAAGTTTTACCCCTAACTTGGAAGGTGTGGATTTCCACACTTCCCCATTGGGAAAATTGCTGGCGAATATATTCTTGGACAAAAAAATGGCCAGCTGTTGCTATGTAAGGATCGCGTTCTCGCGCTATCTCGTTGAGGGAAGTTTGTAATCGCTCTGTTAAATTCAAATTTGTGAACTATTTAGCAATTTTATAGATACAGTAAACACAATTAACCGGATAACAACAATTGAGGCTGCTTGGACACACCAAGCATCGTCAATGCTATCCTAGTCTTGCAACTATCTCGTCTAGCTGAACTTTTTAACTTACTACCTTAATGACGACTATTATACCATTGAGGTGTTTTCACCCTGTAGCACAAAGCTAGAGGTAGTTCCACCCAATCATAATAAATATATAAGACACTTTAGGAGAAGAGTAACGCATGGGCAAGGTAGTCGGCATCGACTTGGGTACAACCAACTCAGTAGTCGCCGTGATGGAGGGTGGCAAGCCGGTGGTGATTGCCAATGCTGAAGGAATGCGAACAACCCCCTCCGTGGTTGGCTTTAGCAAAGATGGCGAAAGGGTGGTTGGGCAAATGGCACGGCGACAAACCGTCCTCAATCCTCAAAATACATTTTTTGCAGTCAAGCGCTTTATCGGGCGCAAGTATGGCGAACTTAGCCCAGAATCAAAGCGCGTACCCTACACGATTCGCAAAGACGAAGTAGGTAATATTAAAATAGCTTGCCCCCGGCTGAATAAAGATTTCGCCCCAGAAGAAATCTCAGCAATGGTGCTGAAAAAATTAGCCGACGATGCTAGTCGCTATTTGGGCGAACCTGTGACAGGGGCAGTGATTACAGTACCCGCTTATTTTAACGATTCTCAGCGGCAAGCAACCCGTGATGCTGGCAGAATTGCTGGTTTAGAGGTACTGCGGATTCTCAATGAACCAACTGCTGCATCTTTGGCTTATGGATTAGATCGAGGTGAGACGGAAACGATCTTAGTATTTGACTTGGGTGGTGGCACCTTTGACGTGTCGATTTTAGAAGTGGGTGATGGGATATTTGAAGTGAAAGCCACCAGCGGAGACACACAACTTGGTGGCAATGATTTTGATAAAGTAATAGTAGATTGGTTAGCAGAGCAATTTCTGGAAACAGAAGGGGTAGACTTAAGACGCGATCGCCAAGCTTTGCAACGTCTGATGGAAGCTGCGGAAAAAGCCAAAATTGAACTTTCTGCTGTCAGCGTTACTGATATTAACTTACCTTTTATTGCTGCTGACCAAGAAGGCCCCAAACATCTGGAAACTCGTCTCACTCGTTCCCAGTTTGAAGGCTTATGCGGTGATTTGATTGGGCGATTGCGGATACCAGTTAAACGCGCCCTCAAAGACGCCGGACTCACACCTAGAGACATTGAAGAAGTTGTGTTAGTTGGCGGTTCCACAAGAATGCCAATGGTGAAGCAGCTAGTACGCGACTTGATTGGCATCGAACCCAACGAAAATGTCAACCCGGATGAAGTGGTGGGAGTGGGTGCAGCCATTCAAGCAGGTATTCTTGCAGGCGAACTCAAAGATGTGCTGCTTTTGGATGTCACACCGCTATCTTTGGGACTGGAAACCATCGGCGGCGTGATGAAAAAACTGATTCCCCGCAATACCACCATCCCAGTACGGCGCTCTGATATATTTTCCACATCCGAGAATAATCAAAATACTGTGGAAATTCACGTAGTCCAGGGCGAACGAGACATGGCAGCAAACAACAAGTCTTTAGGACGGTTTAAGCTGTATGGCATCCCACCAGCGCCACGGGGTATTCCTCAAATTCAAGTATCCTTTGATATCGATGCCAATGGAATTTTACAGGTAACAGCTTTAGATAGAACCACTGGTAGAGAACAAAGTATCACCATTCAAGGTGCTTCTACCTTAAGCGAATCAGAAGTAAATCGGATGATTCAGGATGCTCAAAAATACGCCGATGTTGACCGGGAACGTAAAGAACGAGTAGAAAAACGGACTCGTTCCGAGGCGTTGATTTTCCAAGCAGAACGCCAACTTAGAGAAGTAGCCTTGGAATTTGGTATGCAGTTTGCCCGCAACCGCCGCCAAAGAATTGATAATATTTGCCAAGAATTACGAGAAAGTCTCAAGGAAAACGACGATCGCGGTATTGACCAAGCCTACGCCGACCTGCAAGATGCTTTATATGAGCTAAATCGAGAAGTCCGCCAGTATTACGCTGAAGACGAAGACGACGATTTGTTTGGTACTATCCGCGACATCTTTACTGGTGGCGAGAAAGAACGGGAACGCGATTCTTTTAGAGATACATATCGCGATCGCGACTCTTATAGTAGAGACTATAACAGAGACCGAGACTATGGCAGAGACTATAACCGAGATAATAGCCGAGATAATCGTTCTTCCTCCTATGACAATCGTCCTCCCCGCAAATCCCGTCCCAGTTACCAAGATAACTGGGATGATGAAGAAGACAATGATTGGTTGTAGTTTCTGATAAAAGTTAGGAGTGAAGGGTTAGGAGTTAGGAGTTAAGAGTTAAGAGTTAGGAGTTAAAACTGAAAACTGAAAACTGAAAACTTTCAACTCCTCACTCCTAACTCCTCACTCCTAACTTCTCATTCCTCACTCCTGACTCCTAACTTCTCATTCCTCACTTTTAATTCATCTAAAATTTAAATAACTTAGCTATGCAAAATTTGCAGAATTTCCGCGATTACTACGAAATTTTAGGAGTATCTAAAGAAGCCTCGAATGAGGAAATTAAAAAGGTTTATCGGCGGTTAGCAAGACAGTATCACCCCGATCTCAATCCTGGAAATAAAGCAGCCGAGGATAAATTTAAGGATATCGGCGAGGCTTATGAAGTGCTTTCAGATCCAGCCAAGCGATCGCAATACGACCAGTTTAGCCGCTACTGGAAGCAAAAAGGCTTTGCAGGCAATAAACAGACGCCAAAAGCTAAAAGCTGGCAAACTGGCGCTAACGGTCGCAATGATAATCAAGATGTAGACCCAAGTCAATTTTCTGACTTTGAAAGCTTTATCAATCAAGTTATCGGCGTCAAAAATAACAATGGCGCAAAGAATTCTAATAATGGTGCTAGTGGCGATCCGTTTCGTTCGCCGAGAACAAAAGTTGCCTACACAGTTAACAACCCACCCCGCACTGCCCGTAGAGATATAGAAGCTCGATTGACTATACCATTAGAAAAAGCTTATCAAGGTGGTAACGAACGCATTCGCTTAGAAGATGGGCGATCCTTAGAAGTTACTATGCCTCCAGCGATGGTTACAGGTCAAACTATTCGTTTGCGAAATCAAGGTGTTGGTGGTGGCGACTTATACTTAAAAATTACCGTTGAGCCTCATACATTATTTAAGCTAGATGGTTTCAACATCCTCTGCCAAGTACCTGTGACTCCCAGCGAAGCAGTTTTAGGTGGACAGGTAGAAGCACCCACCCTCGATGGCCCTGTAAAAATGACCATCCCCCCCGGAGTTAGATCTGGTCAAAAATTTCGACTAGGCAACAAAGGCTACCCTAATGATGATGGTAAACGTGGCGATCAATTAGTGGAAATTCAAATAGTTACACCGAAAAATATTAGTCAAGAAGAACGGGAACTTTACGAAAAATTGCGTCAAATTGAAACCTTTAAACCCCGCGCTGACTTAATAGGTTAGTCTTCATCTTGAAAAAGAGTTTCTATATCTTGTGAACCATGTAAGATGCGTACAATTTCTATGCCTTCGTCTATTGGACGATAAAAAATTAAATAATTTTTCACCGGAAAACTCCGCAACAAAGTAGTCAATTCAGACCTTTGTTTGCCCATTTGCGGAAATTTTGCCAGTTTTGGAAAACTTTCTCGCAGAGTATCAAAAATTTGATTGGCAGCTTTTAAATTATTCTGGGCTAGATATTTCCAGATATTCTCAATATCTTGTGCTGCTTGAGTAGAAATCCGAAATCGACTCATAGAGAATCGCTGTCAGCTAAATTTTGCTGTCCTCGTGCTTTAATGTCTGCAAAAAAAGCTGAAAGCGACTCTTCATCATATTCACTATATTGTCCAGTCTCAAGTTGCTTAACTCCAATGTCAATCTGACTGCGTAAAGCTTCTAGCTTGAGTTTTTGCAGTTCTTCTTCAAGGTGCTGGAGTCGATTCATCATTTGCTGAAACGCTTGGGCTTCATGTACTACAACCTCAGCTTTACCATTTACAGTTAGTACAAGCGGAGATTTTGTGGACTTGATCCTCTCTACGTAGTCCTTGGCATTGCGCTTGAAGTCAGTGAGAGTTTGAATATTTTCGAGATTAATTTTGACGTGCATGGCATCTAATTAAATGCTTTATTAAATATTTTATCAGATGCTAGATTTGTTGTGTCTTCACACTGTCTTCAGCAATTGACAAAGGATTTAAAATAAAAAAAATATCTTTGAGCAAAGTGACTCAAACAGCCGTGAATCAAAAAGGGAAAATGGCACAAAGCAGTGAACCAACTTATTACTCCCTGCTAGGACTGCATCCCTCGGCATCCGTAATCGATATTCGTCGGGCTTATCGGCAACTGAGCAAACGCTATCATCCTGATACTACAGAATTGCCTGCTGCTGTAGCTACTGCCAAGTTTCAGCAACTCAACGAAGCCTACGCCACCCTGAGCCATCCAGAACGTCGGTTAAGCTACGATTTAAAAATTGGCTATTCCCGTTTTGGCGTGATTCAATCACCTGCTGATTTAAATCATCCAGTCTCGTCCTCTTATGACTTCTCAAAATCAGCTTATCTTGATGCAAGCGATCGCCCACTCTCATCTGGCGAAATCTTCGCTTTATTTATGCTGGTGTTAACATTTGTAGGTTGTCTGTTACTAGCAATTGCCATTGGCTTAACTCGTGGTGACACTGCTTTGCAAACGCATTTAGAGCCACCAAACGTATCTGTACAGCACAATTCAGAATGGGTTGCGCTAACAGAATTCAGGAGTCAGAAGTAAAACAGTCTTAATGTTTGGCAGCAAACTTAGTTTGTGTACTTTACGCTTCTTGAAAGCTCTTGTAATTACCTTGATGGTAATTAAATATTAAAAATTAAAAAATTTCCTAATCCAAAATCCAAAATTCCTATGTCTCTTCTTCCCGCAGATACCCCCTTATACAATCATCCCCTGCCACAAATTGAGCAGTGGCTAAAAGACCAAGGTTGTCAACAAGATGAAACACACAGACATTGCTGGCGTGTGCAGCGGCCGAGTTGGCAAGCTGAACTGTGGCTTGATGTTGAACAAATCATAGTCAGATATACCCAATCTGGGGAAAATGGGCAAGATATCCAACGCTCATTTAAGTATTCTCTGAGTCGGGAAGATATAGAACAAGCAGTGTTTGCCGGGCCGTAAGCTAAGTGCTGAGTACAGCTAGCTCACCGTAAAAAGCCCCAATGAAAAGCGATCGCTTATTAGAAGCGAGTTTTAGAATTATTAATGATTACCCCAATTTATCCGACTCCAGAGCAGAACAAAACGTGTTTTATCCTTTGCCAAAATGTTACAAGTCTGTTTTTGGCGATTTTTATAGTCCGAATCGATGAACGAACTGGGAATATTTACATTTTGGCTGGAGAGGAGACGGGTATCTTAATTACACGTGATGGCAGATGGAGATACGAAGAATGATAAAACCCAATTTTGGGGCAATGAGCAAGTCCGAGTTGAAAGCTTATCTGTTAGAACATCGCAATGATGCTGAAGCTTTTCATGCCTTGATGGATAAAATTGCATCTGAACCCAATCAGATATTTTATACACTTGAAGAAGTAGGAAAACTACAGGAACTAATTGAGGATAAACGACGCTTTCAAGGAAATAGCTAGCGCTTGCCTGAATTTAACTAACTCACTGTAAAAAGCACCCACCAAAAGCGATCGCTTACAATTAAAGTTACTCTGACTTACACAAAATTCCATGCAAATCTGAGGCAAAAATTGGTATGTAGGTCTGATTGTAAATTTTAGACTAAAGTCCATAGCGATCGCATTTCCGCAAATTGTAAAATTTGGTATTAACAAATGCCCGAAAGTAAAAATTAGGGCTTTATCCACCAATGAAGGAAGGGTGAGATGAGCAATAGTTACAGTTTTGGACGGAAGAAAGCAGGCGCATCAACTTTTTCCAATCCTTCGCTTGTCTCACCACATACTCCAACGCTAGCAAACCCAACACGCGGCTTTGGTTTACCAACAAATAATCTAATTCAAACAGCAACAGAGGAATCAACCAACCAAGAAGAAGTGCAGTCTGCTGACGAGGAATTATTGTTATCAGAAGCCATTGAACAACCGTCTTTTGGTCACGACATTAGTCGGATATCATTGCGTCGTCCCCAGGCAAAACTGACGGTAAGAGAACCAAACGACCAGTATGAGGAGGAAGCAAATCGGGCGGCAACTAACCTCGTCCAGCGTGACAAAACATCAGACCAACTCAAGGATCTTGAAACACGAACCAAGGTATTGGAGAATAAAACAGCTGCAACTCAACTTGACCTGAAGTATCGAGCTTTGTTTGGTGAAAAAACCTCAACTTACAAACAAATCGTGTATCGACTCACAGGAGCATTCCAAAGTGCTATGAGCGGATATCAGAGCGCTCATGGCAAACAGGCAGCTCGAGACGCTGTTATCGATCAAATAGCTGCAACTCTTGTGGTGGTTGGAGGAGCAGCAGTCCTCGAACCTTTTCTTAGCAGTGGTCTTGGCAAACTCCAACAACTACTCGGCAAAGCGAGTCAGACTATCGCCAAAGTTAACATTGGCAAAGCTGTGGAGAAACTGGAAAACCCGCTTAACGCCGCAGCGTCGGGAACTGGAAATGTAGCAACCACCAGTGCCGCCGGAGATCGGGCTACAAATGCCCCTCAGCCAGCACCACTGCCAGCAGGCGGGGGAGGAGGAACAGGAGGAGGCGACCCGCTCTCCTTCCTTGCATCCAACATGGAAGCAATCGAGACACATAACCAGAAGCTTGAGGCAGCTTTTAGTAATCGCGCAACACAGTATGAGAGTATGACACCGGAACAGTGGGAAAAGTGGAGCAAGGAGACGCAAGAGGCTGAGTACAGCAATCTGCTTAAGGAACTCGACACTGTGGCGTTAGGTGACATTACCAAGCTAGACGGTGCTCAGACACTGGCAGCGAAGATAGAGTTATATTTGTGGGCAGCCTGGATCAAGACACAGATAGTACCGGGGGTGAAGGGTCTACAGCTCGGTGGTCCTTTGGCAAAACGGCTCAAGGATTTGGGGGTTGAGAGTTTGGCCAATGTCAGATTTGACACTGAATCTTGGATATTCATGGAGCATCAGCCTGAAGGAAAGTGGGAATCTAATCTCCTAACTTGGGCACAGGGTTGGTCACAGCCATTGACAAAATAGCGCGATCGCCGATCTTATGGAGTGAGTATTCCCAACAATGTCCAATCGCCTCAAAATGCTTAAAAGTAATGCCCACCCTACTGACTTAAACTTTCCCAAACCGTCTTTCCCGTTGCTGGTAGGCACACAAGGCGCGGTGAAACTCAGCGCGGTCAAAATCCGGCCAGAGAGTATCGGTGATGTAAATTTCCCCGTAAGCCATTTGCCAGAGCAGGAAATTAGAAAGACGCATTTCTCCACTTGTGCGAATTAACAAATCTGGGTCAGTAATTCCCGCTGTGTATAAGTGGCTTTCAAATATTTGTTCATCAATTTCATCAGGTTGTAGTAAACCTTGTTGGACTTGTTTGGCGATCGCCCGACAAGCTTGTAAAATTTCTTGGCGTCCGCCATAATTAGTTGCCACAGAAAACCGGATGGCGCGGTTATTTTTGGTTTCTTCCATCGAACGGGAAATTTCTTGTTGGAGCGATCGCGGCAAAGCCTGTAAATTTCCCACAAACGTGATTTGCACGTTCTCTTCAACCATTTCCCGCAGTTCTTGACGTAAAACTTTTTGGAAAAGAGTCATCAAAAAATCTACTTCTTCCTGGGGTCTTTTCCAGTTCTCGGTGGAAAAAGCATAAGCTGTTAGTGCCTGGATTCCCCAATCTTTGCAGCAACGAAGCAAATCTTTGAGAGCATCGACTCCTCGCTTATGACCCATAATGCGTGGTAGACCTTGACGTTTAGCCCACCGACCATTGCCATCCATAATCACTGCAACGTGCTGGGGCAATAGCTCTGGTTTCAAGTCTGTGGGCAAATCTTGGAGTTTAGTTTGTTGTAATGTCATTTTTTATCTCGAGAAGCGGTCGATGGTAATCCGAGTAAACGTGAAACCAATGCTAGTGCCTTTCCACCTATCTGACGACCCAAGCTCAAAAGACCAGGGGCAACAGCTTCCCGATCTACCGTTGGGGACAACACAGCCTCTAACGACTCTTTGAGCTTCCGAATTGTCAGTGGTCTATTTAGGGTTCCCCGCTCCGCTAAGGAAATAGAACCCGTTTCTTCTGATACAACGACACAAATGCAGTTTTCGACCCGCTCAGTAATTCCCATTGCCGCCCGGTGGCGTGTTCCCAGCTGGCGCGAGGCTGTGCGTCCCGAAAGTGGTAAAATTATACCCGATGCCACAATCCGCGAACCACGGATTAATGTCGCTCCATCGTGTAACAAAGTTTTCGGCTGAAAAATTGTCTGGATCAGTTCTTTAGAAACTTCTGCGTTTAGCTTTACTCCTGGCACAGAAAAATCCCGCTCATCAATTGGGCCTGTGGTTTCCAAAATTAGTAAAGCGCCAATGCGGTTTTTTGACAATTCTTTAACAGCTTCAACAATTTCATCAATTACACTATCAGATTTGGGGATTGCCAAGCGATCGGGTTGGAACAGCAAACGGAATTCACCCCGCCCCAATTGCTCTAAAAACCGCCGAAACTCCGACTGTAGAGCAACTGCCATCGCCACAGCACAACCAATCACCAATTTTTCCAGGACAAAATTTAGCAGAGGTAGGCCGAATCTGTTACTTAGTGCTGAGGCTAGCATCAAAACAATGAATCCCCGCACCATCCATAGTGTCCGACGCTCGCTAATAATAACTAGTATCATGTACGTCAGCGCCAGCACTAATAAAATATCCAGAGTCCCAAGCAGCAAGGACTGTGACCATCCCAGGTTTATCAGCCATTGCTTCCACCAATCTCTCATGACATCTGGATTACACTTTTGCCGCTAATTACAGTTAGTCATTAGTCATTAGTCATTTGTGATTAAACAGCGTCTACTTTGAAAACCTTAGTTTTTTGTTAGGTTTCAAAATAAACAGAGTTTAGTTCTTGGCTAATGACCAATGACCAAAGACAAATGACTAAATTTTTAGTCTTTCGGGTAGGCGATCTTGCCGAATTAAGTCTTGATAAGTTTCACGTTGCAAAATTAAATTTGCTTCTCCATTCGCCACTACCACTGCTGCCGATCGCGGCAAGCGGTTGTAGTTAGATGCCATACTGTAATTGTACGCACCAGTTCCCATAACTACGAGAATATCTCCCGGTTCTGTCTTTGGGAGTAGAGCATTTTTAATTAGAATATCTCCTGATTCACAATGTTTACCAGCAATTGTGACGGTTTCCGTTAGGGGAGAGGACATTTTATTGGCAACTACCGCCCGATAAACTGATTGATAAGTAATCGGACGCGGGTTGTCAGACATGCCTCCATCAATTGCTACGTAGGTGCGAATTTCCGGGATAACTTTGGATGAACCAATAGTGTAGGCTGTAACGCAAGCCGTGGCAATTAGCGATCGCCCCGGTTCACAAAGTAATTTTGGCAAGGGTAAATTTTCGGCTGCACAAGCTTCTTGAATTACCTCGCAAATCGGTTTCACCCACTCTTCAATGCTAGGGGGATCGTCTGATTCTACATACTTAATCCCTAAACCACCACCGACATTTAACTCTGTCAAATTTAACCCATACTTCGCTGCATCACGGAACCACTGCACCATTAAAGCAGCTAAATCTCGATGCGGTTGGCGCTCAAAAATTTGAGAGCCAATATGAGCATGTAACCCTATGCAGTTAAGGACAGATTGTTTACTGACAAAAGTAAATAATTCATCTAGCTCATTGGGATCAAAACCAAATTTACTATCTAGTTGCCCCGTGCGAATATACTCATGTGTGTGACATTCAATACCGGGCGTTAGACGCAACAAAAATCTAGGCTGTAGGTCAGGGGAATTTGCTGTCTCAACAATTTCCACCAAAGTACGTAACTCGTGCCAGTTATCCACCACAATAGTGCAGCCGACTTCTGTGGCAAAAATCAATTCTTCACGAGATTTATTGTTGCTATGAAGATAGATTTTCTCAGGATTGACGCCTGCTTGCAGGGCAGTGTAAAGTTCACCGCCTGATGCGACATCGATTCCTAAACCTTCAGAAGCAGCGATCGCACAAATAGCTAGACAATTCCAAGCTTTTGAGGCATACAATACTTGAGATTCGCCTTTGTAGTATTGCTTAAAAGTATCTCGGTATTGCTGACAACCCAAACGCAGGGTTTCTTCATCTAAAATATACAAAGGTGAACCAAACTGCTTAACTAGGGTTGTGACATCACACCCACCAATTTCCAAGAAGTCATGATTATGAACTCTGGTTGTTAAGGGTAAAAGTTCCTGATTAGGCGAGGAATTTGCTTGGCTGCTGTGCCTTTGAGGTAAATATTGACTTCCAGAATGTTGAACCCCAGTGGGGTGAGTCGATACCATAACTATAATTAATTGTCCTTGTTCAAAATATCGGGTTGAGTGAGTCTCCCGTTTCTCAGTTTACAAAGGGTTTGTAATCTTATTCAACTCCTTCAAAAGAGGGAAAAGGGAACGGGCAACAGCAAGAAAATTTGACACCAGAAGAGTTTTGTTGCTCGTTCGTTCCCTCCTGATGCAGGGTCTTGAGCCGTCCGCTTACACCCAACAAACCTTAATGATGGAGTTTAAATCCCCCATCATATGCACCCCTGTTGCCTCTTGCCTGTTCTCTGTTCCCTTTTAATAAATGTGAGCTTATTAAATTTAGAAATTCAATTACTCAACAAAGAGCATCTAAATGCATTGCTGCAACTAGATCGAGCTTGTTTTGGTGGTCTGTGGACAATGGAGGGTTACCAACGAGAGTTGGACAGTCCCAACAGCGAATGCTTGGGTTTGTTTTCCCCTGTCTCTAGTTCCACACTGCTAGGAATGGGTTGCTTTTGGTCAATTTTAGAGGAAGCTCACATTACAATTTTGGCGGTTCATCCCCAACATCAGCGCCAAGGTTTAGGACAGGCTTTACTATATTCACTCATCAAGACAGCCTGCGATCGCGGTTTAGAGCGAGCCACCCTCGAAGTGCGAACTTCCAACTTAGGGGCTATATCTTTATATCAAAAATTTGGCTTCAAAACAGCAGGCCGCCGTCGGCGTTACTACCAAGATAACGGCGAAGATGCACTCGTTCTCTGGCTGAACGACCTCCAACACCCGAAATTTCAAACAACTTTAGACCACTGGCATTCTATTATTAGCGATCGCTTGAGCAAATCTTCTTGGAAGTTGGTTTTTAAAGGGAATGGGGCATGGGAAGACGCGGGGACAAGCGGATGTGACGCAAAGAAAAACAAATGACCAATGACAAAAGCTTCAGCAAAAAAGTGTAACTTTGGTGTCTCTAATTATATTTAAATATTTCATGAAAAATGCTTTTTTAATAAGCAAAATCTATGTTAATATTTATGTCTTGATTAATATAAATAAATGTGTTAATAATAAATGTTTGGGATAAACTAATAAACTCTTAAAATTAACACTTAGCTATTCGTCATAAATCCCAAAAAGGCTGGTGGACTAAAGCTCCTCAGTACACTAGCCAAGTGAAAGCAGTAGAAAGGTAGTAATTTCCGCATAATCCTAAATCAGAAGCTTTGGATGTCTATAATCTGTTATACAGGCGTCCAAAAGCTTAGCCTGTGCTAAAATCAGCGTACCGGCACGACGCAGGTGATAGGATAAAGCCATGTTTGAGCGCTTCACAGAAAAAGCCATTAAGGTAATCATGCTGGCCCAAGAAGAGGCCCGCCGTTTAGGCCACAATTTTGTCGGTACCGAGCAGATCCTCCTGGGTCTGATTGGTGAAGGCACCGGTGTGGCCGCGAAGGTGCTGAAATCAATGGGCGTCAATCTCAAAGATGCTCGGATTGAAGTTGAAAAAATTATAGGCCGGGGATCGGGCTTTGTGGCCGTGGAAATTCCGTTTACGCCACGGGCAAAGCGAGTTCTAGAACTCTCCTTGGAAGAAGCACGCCAACTGGGGCATAACTACATTGGCACCGAGCATCTGCTGTTGGGCCTAATCCGCGAAGGGGAAGGTGTAGCAGCCAGGGTGCTAGAAAACCTCGGTGTGGATCTATCTAAGGTGAGAACCCAAGTCATCCGCATGTTGGGAGAAACTGCTGAAGTTTCACCAGGCGGTTCATCAGGTCGCACAAAAACCCCGACTCTGGATGAATTTGGCTCGAACCTGACCCAAATGGCCACAGACAACAAGCTCGATCCTGTAGTAGGACGCGCCAAAGAAATTGAGCGGGTGATTCAGATATTGGGTCGCCGAACAAAAAATAACCCAGTGCTGATTGGGGAACCAGGTGTTGGTAAAACAGCAATTGCTGAAGGTTTAGCTTCACGCATTGCCAACAAAGATGTCCCTGACATTCTGGAAGATAAACGCGTAGTCACACTGGATATCGGTTTGCTGGTAGCAGGTACCAAGTACCGGGGTGAATTTGAAGAACGTTTGAAAAAAATCATGGATGAAATCCGCTCTGCGGGTAACGTCATCCTGGTAATTGATGAAGTTCACACCCTAATTGGTGCAGGTGCAGCCGAAGGTGCCATCGACGCAGCCAATATCCTCAAGCCGGCTTTGGCCAGAGGTGAGTTGCAGTGCATTGGTGCGACAACCCTAGATGAATATCGCAAACACATCGAACGGGATGCAGCCCTAGAGCGCCGTTTCCAACCAGTAATGGTGGGCGAACCCAGTGTAGATGAAACAATTGAAATTTTATATGGTTTGCGCGATCGCTACGAGCAACACCACAAGCTGAAAATCTCCGACGAAGCATTGGTGGCCGCAGCGAAATTGTCAGACCGTTATATTAGCGATCGCTACCTCCCAGATAAAGCCATCGATTTGGTGGATGAAGCTGGTTCTAGAGTGCGGTTGATTAATTCCCAACTTCCACCCGCAGCGAAGGAATTAGACAAAGAACTGCGTCAAATCTTAAAAGAAAAAGATGATGCAGTACGTTCTCAGGACTTCGACAAAGCCGGGGAATTGCGCGATCGGGAGATGGAAATCAAAGCCGAAATCCGCGCCATTGCTCAAAGCAAAACCAATGCAACTGGCTCTGAAAGTGAAGAACCCGTAGTTACAGAAGAAGACATTGCTCACATTGTCGCTTCTTGGACTGGGGTACCGGTGAACAAACTCACCGAATCTGAATCTGAAAAGCTGCTGCACATGGAAGATACCTTGCACCAGCGTTTAATTGGTCAAGACGAAGCTGTGAAGGCAGTTTCACGCGCTATTCGTCGCGCTCGTGTCGGTTTGAAGAATCCCAATCGACCCATTGCTAGTTTTGTCTTCTCCGGGCCTACTGGCGTAGGTAAAACTGAGTTAGCAAAATCCTTAGCTGCTTACTTCTTCGGTTCCGAAGAAGCCATGATCCGCTTAGATATGTCCGAATACATGGAGCGTCACACCGTCAGCAAGCTGATCGGTTCGCCTCCAGGTTATGTTGGTTATAACGAAGGTGGTCAACTAACCGAAGCCGTGCGGCGGCGTCCTTACACCGTGGTGCTGTTCGACGAAATCGAAAAAGCACACCCCGATGTATTCAACATGTTGCTGCAAATTTTGGAAGACGGTCGGTTAACTGACGCCAAAGGTCGCACGGTGGACTTTAAGAACACCTTGCTGATTTTAACTTCCAATATTGGTTCTAAGGTAATTGAAAAAGGCGGCAGCGGTATTGGCTTTGAATTTGCCGAAGATGTTACCGAGTCAGCTTACAACCGGATTCGCTCCTTGGTGAACGAAGAATTGAAACAGTACTTCCGTCCAGAGTTCCTCAACCGACTCGATGAAATTATCGTCTTCCGTCAGTTGAGCAAGCCAGAGGTGACACAAATCGCCGAAATCATGCTCAAGGAAGTATTTGGTCGCCTAACAGAAAAAGGTATCACCTTAGAAGTCAGCGATCGCTTCAAGGATCGTTTAATTGAAGAAGGTTACAGTCCCAGCTACGGCGCAAGACCATTACGCCGAGCAATTATGCGCTTGTTAGAAGATAGCCTCGCAGAGGAAATTCTCTCTGGTCGCATCAAGGATGGCGATGTAGCCTTCGTTGATGTTGATGAGAACGGTACTGTTCAGGTGAGCGCTCAAGAGCGCCGGGAATTGTTACCCCAAGGCGTTGAGTAAGATTTAAAATTTGGGATTTTAATCTCAAATAGAAAATTAAAAAACGGTAGAGTTTTTATGACTCTACCGTTTTTTTGTGTGCTTTGCTATCTGTAGTTCCCTAATACGAATCAGTAAAATAGGCACAATACGGTTCACCTAACCAAAAATCCTAATTTCTTAAATGTATAGTTGGGCTGAGCAATAAAGAAACTTAACAAATTCCATTGGTGGCGTTGGGTTTTGTGGATTAGACCAACTTCTATAAATTTTTGTTTTTATCCTAATTGTAGAATTGAACTGTTTTCAGGGTAAATCCTGGAAATACAAAAAACTTAACTTTTAATGATGAGTGGAATTAATCGTCAAATTACGCTTGACATTAGACAAGTCGCCAAGCACATAGCTGGTACACCTCAAAGTCAAAGGCTTTTTAAACGAGGACTTGCTGCTCATGTATTTAACCCTCTTTTGTCACTCTCGGAAAACAATAATCGAAGCTTAATTCTGAAACTTTGATTTGATAACGCTTTAAGCCTTTATTTTCTAACAGTAACTAAAATTTGTAGCTAAAATCTGAAAATTAAAGCTCCGAAAGGCT
>JAVRCH010000125.1:0-15879 GCA_034530795.1 Nostoc sp. DedQUE12a | reverse complement strand
GTTATTTACAATCATGTATGTGTCAAAAAATCAGTTATGTTCATTGGTTTGAGGAGATGATGGTATGTTGACTATTTTAGTTTTTTTAGAGCTACTTTAACTAAATATGTAAAGTTTTGTATCGACATTCAACATTTCTGCTCCAGACGTTATTCATTCGTCTTTTCTGCGTCCAATCACTTCAGTCTAGCAGGCTAACACTTTCTGGAGCAAACAGACAAAAGATCCTGGTGTGGATACAAACTTTATCTACTGCTGCTCAATTTAGCCGCTTCGCCCCATTTAATCTAAAAAATCGTCATTAAAAATAGTCTTTTATTTAACAGTTTTTCTTTAAGCAAAATGCGTTTCAAATCTAAAAACCAGATTCTATAAGAGTTATACTGTCTGAAGCACTAAAACAGATTGTTAGTGAATAATCCTGTAACTTGCATTTAGGCTAGAAATAGGCTCTTTTTTCTACGACTGCTAAAAAACATTGATTTAATTGACTTGTAAGTGCGTTGGCGAAGCCCGCCGTTCGCGGTAGCGTCTCTGAAAGAGAAGGCATCGCTAGGTTCGGAGTAATCCCAGGAGTGCATTTGACGGAAGGGTAGACCCATCTTTTGGAAGACGTACTTCTCTTTCACACCAGAAGCAATTAAGTCTGGCTTGAGTGCTTTCACAAATTCCTCGAATTCGTAAGCTGTTACGTCATCGTAAACGATGGTGCCGTTTTCGATGTAGTGGGTGGTACGTTTGTAATCGTCGTTGTGAGCGAACTCATAACCTGTACCAACCATCTTCATACCCAAATCTTGGAAAGCGGGTACAACGTGGCGAGGACGCAGACCACCAACCATCATCGCAACGGTCTTACCTTCCAAACGGGGGCGATACTTGTTAACGATCGCATCCATTGTAGGTTGATACTTAGCGATGATCTTCTCAGCGTTTTCTTGGATCTTGGAGTCAAACTTAGAAGCGATTTCTCGTAAAGATTCAGCAATCTTGGTGGGGCCGAAGAAATTGTATTCCAACCAGGGAATACCATAAGCTTCTTCCATGTGACGGCTGATGTAGTTCATCGAACGGTAGCAGTGAATCAAGTTCATCTTCACGTTCGGTGTCATCAACATTTCGTTGATTGTACCATCACCAGACCACTGAGCAACTACGCGCAAGCCCAGTTCTTCTAACAGAATCCGGCTAGCCCAAGCATCACCACCGATGTTGTAGTCACCGATAATTGCTACGTCGTAAGGAGTAGACTCAAACTTGAGTGTGCCATCTTTCTTGGCTTGGTCGGCTCTGGTGAATACCCAGTCACGCACCATGTCGTTAGCGATGTGGTGACCCAAGGACTGAGAAACACCCCGGAAACCTTCGCAACGAACGGGAACAACAGGCTTGTTGATCTCTTTCGATGTTTTCCGAGCTACTGCTTCGATGTCATCCCCGATTAGACCGATGGGACATTCAGATTGAATAGAAACACCACGGTTGAGAGGGAAGAGTACTTCCAATTCTTGGATCAGCTTGACGAGTTTCTTATCACCACCGAACACGATATCGCGTTCTTGGAAGTCAGAGGTGAAGTGCATGGTACCAAAGGTGTCTACACCTGTGGTGCCGATGTAGTAGTTACGACGACCAGACCAAGACCAGTAACCGCAACCTACAGGCCCGTGGCTGATGTGGATCATGTCCTTAATAGGACCCCAAACCACACCTTTAGAACCGGCGTAAGCACAACCACGAGCGGTCATTACACCAGGAAGAGATTTGATGTTAGACTTAACGCCGCAATCGCTCTTACCTTCTTCGTATACATTTAGGTGCTTTTCCCGTTTTTTCGCTGCTTTTTCGGGATAAGCGCTTAGTACTTCCTTAATTAGTTCTTTTCTTTCTTCGATGATGTTTTGATTTTCTGGAGGAGTCATTTTTGCCTCTCTTGCTCCTAAGGAACGGGGATAGGGAAGGGGAGCGTCGTCCCCTGTAGAGTTGGGGACTTGCAGCCCCCTTGGGGGATACAGGTAATCGTTAGAAAGAAGGTAAAAGGTAAATTATGCAATTTTTTCCTTTTCCTTTTCCTACATCACAGCTTACTTAACAGGTGCTTCAGCAGCGGTTTTACCGATGATTTCTGCGTGCTTGGAATCGTCGTCAAGAATACCGTATTCAATCAACAGAGCTTCCAATTCATCCATTTCCATTGGTGTGGGGATGGTGAGCTTGGTGTTGTTGATGATCTTCTTAGCTAATGCACGGTATTCGTTACCTTGGTTGCTGTCGGGTGCGTATTCGTTAACGGTCATCCGGCGCAATTCTGCGTGTTGCACGATGTTGTCGCGGGGTACGAAGTGAATCATTTGGGTGTTCAAACGTTCAGCCAAGGTTTCGATCAATTCGATTTCCCGGTCAACTTTACGGCTGTTACAAATCAAACCACCCAAACGCACGCCGCCGGAGTGAGCGTACTTAAGAATACCACGAGCGATGTTGTTAGCAGCGTACATCGCCATCATTTCACCAGAGGTAACGATGTAGATTTCTTGTGCTTTACCTTCACGGTAAAGAGCAATAATATTATCATAATAGCCTATAAATGTTCATTTATAACAATGTTTGCTGTCATCATTGTCAATGATGGACAGTTTTTTTATTAGGGTAAATCTAGGGTATGAACAGAACACAGGAAGCATTTGCCGATTTTCAACAAACAGCCATCACTGATGGAGGATATATAGGCAGAATGCAAGCAGTAATAGAGCAAGAAAATCACTTGGCGGCAAAATTAGAAGCGGAATTAAAGGCGGTAAATGCTAGACTGAAGGCGGCGAGGGTAAGTGTTTCCGTAAGGAAATCTGGTCATTCACTGCAACTAAGAAGCACCCTCCCTATTAAACCAGGAGATATTGATAAAAAAGGTATAGGAACGAAACAATATGATATTTCCTTGGGTATTCCGTTTAATTTTGATGGTTTAAATACAGCGGAAGAAGAAGCCTATGAGTTAGGCAAATTAATTGCGAGAAAACAGTTTCAATGGACTGATAAATATTTAGGCAAAACTCGTAATAAAATTCAGGCAAAAACAATTGGTGATTTGATTGCAGATTTCGAGCAAAATTATTTCCAAGCAAGAAAACGTACTTTAAAGAGCGAAAACACATTTAATAGTTATTCCTATATTGCTCAAACACATCTGCCGAAGGATAAACCAGCGACAAATGATAGTTTTATTGAGGCTGTACAATCTTGTAGTTCATCAGATAGTGTAAAAAATGAGTTAATTAAAGTTGTTCGGGTATTGTGTAAGTGTTCTGGGTTAGAAGTCCCGGAGCTAAGTAATTTAAAAATCAAACCTAATGCTACACGTAAGCGCGATATACCAACGGATGCAGAAATCGAACAGGAATATCTCAAGTTTGAAACTTACGCGCTGAACCGTCCGAGTAAATTGCTCACAAGGGAAGATAAGAATAATTGGAAACTGTGGTGTTGGGTATATGGGATGTTAGCTACTTATGGATTAAGACCAAGGGAAATTTTTGTCAATCCTGATTTAGATTGGTGGTTATCATCAGATAATACTATGAATACTTGGCGTGTAAATGAAGAATGCAAAACAGGTGAAAGAGAAGCTTTGCCATTATATCCGCGCTGGGTGGAAACTTTTAATTTAAAAACAGATATCGAAGCGATTGAGTTATTAAAGGCGAAGATAAAAAATAAAGTTTCCAGTAAACAAATTAATTCTGCTAGACATGGTACAGACCGATGGTTTAGATTTGTTGGTATTCCTTTTCAACCTTATGATTTACGCCATGCTTGGGCAATTAGGGCGCATTTAATGGGGATTCCAATTAAAGCTGCTGCTGATAATTTGGGACATTCTGTGAATATGCACACATCAATTTATCAAAAATGGTTTAGTCTGGAAAATCGCAAGGTTGCTATTGAAGAAGCTATTAAGAAAAAATCTAGGGTACAAGAGTTACAGGATATTGCTATTCAGCTTCAGCAGGAAAATGAAAAGTTGCGCTTAGAAAATGAAAAGTTGCGGTTACAGATAGAAAATCAGCAGTTGATAAGGATGATGAATTGAATATTTATCTCTGCTTAGAAGGTACAGATAATAATTAAACGCAAAAAACCGCAGATGAACGCAAATAAATTTAGATATTGAATATTGCTATCAAATCTTAGTTTGACTGAAATGTATTGGTATATGTGCAACCGATATCGGATATAATTGCTAAGATAGGAGGTAAATTTTTTCTGGCAAATGGGCAAAGGTAAAAATTTGAGATAAGGAATCGATCGGCTATGCCTTACAGTCAGTTTACAAATATTAGTAAGGTTAAAGAGGCTTTTGGGTTGAAAACACAGGAGGGTGGAAGATTCATTCCTGCGATTGAGGCAATTGAAGCATCTACCACACTTAAAGCCTATCTGGAGGAAAGTCTTCCCCTGGCTTCTTCGGCAAGTGAAAAAGCGCGATCGGAGGGGATTATTTACCCTGTTTTATTAGAAGCGAGAAGGATATTAAATCGGCAAGTTAGTTTATTTTCAGGCGAGGATTTTACAGTTGATGAGTCAGTTGGACTCAATGGAATGTGTGATTTTCTATTAAGTCGTTCTACTGAAGTGTTGGAAATTGAAGCGCCTGTACTTGTAATTGTTGAGGCGAAAAAGGCTGACTTAAGAACCGGATTTGGACAATGTATTGCAGAGATGGTGGCTGCACAAAGGTTTAATGCAGAGAAAAATCGGACGATTTCGACTGTTTACGGTTCAATTAGCAGTGGTACACAGTGGCGATTTCTTAAGCTTGAGGATAGTCTTGTGACTATTGATTTATTAGATTATCCTTTACCTCCTGTGGAGGAAATTCTGGGGATGTTGGTTTGGATGTTGCAAAATGCCTGAGGGGTTTTAGAGTTAAATTTTTGCCGTTGGTGATTAGAGGATGGATTTATTTAATACAGAGACGCAGAGGCACAGAAAATAAAAGAGCTAGTTCTTAAATTTGGTGATTTAATTTAGAAATGGCAAATTTATGATAAAAAATCCTGTGTTTTGAGTCGGAGTAATGTTAGTGTAAGAAAAATTTGTAATCCTAATTAACTTATGACTATACAAATTAGTATCGAACTGCCTAATGATGTGTTTTCTGCACTCCGCAGTAACCCAGAAACTTTTGTTCAGGAAATGCG
This sequence comes from Nostoc sp. DedQUE12a, assembly GCA_034530795.1. GTDB lineage: Bacteria > Cyanobacteriota > Cyanobacteriia > Cyanobacteriales > Nostocaceae > Nostoc. Next base: position 10,678 of record JAVRCH010000125.1, on the reverse strand, counting down.
TTTAGCGGCGGCTGTTAAATGGTATGAGGTTGGTATGGTTTCCCAATCTAAGGCTGCGGAAATTGCTGGAGTTAGCCGTCACCAATTTTTAGAAGCACTTCATCGCTATCATGTTTCACCTTTTCAAGTGACTCCCGAAGAATTAGCCCAGGAGTTGAAACTTGGCTAGACGATGGGTGGTGAATGCTTCTATTTGATTCTTGGACGCAGATCGAAAGCTAAATCTGCGCGGTAAAAACAGACATCAAACTCTGCAAAAAAATTCATGTGTCCTAGTATCAGGGGTGCTTCTCTAGATTCTGTCCAAGCAAATGCAAGCAAAACAGGAGCAAATTCGGCAACGGTAGCTGATAGAATCAATCCCCGCGCTGATAAACGAGCTAGATTTCCGGTTAACTGAACTGGAACTGTTTGCTCTTCCCAAACTGCTCCCAATTGCAGACCTAATTCGTAAGGCAAAACATTGACGCTTGCACCTGTATCTAGCAAAGCCATAACTTCAAGAGAACGCTTTTTGTAAGTCAACGTCAATGGTAAATAAGGCATAGTGCTAGAAAGACCAGCAGTATTACTTCGCTCAATGAAGGGAAATCTTCTACCTTCAAGCATTGTCTTCTTCCTTGTGTGCGGTAAGCATATCAGATAATGTTTGGGCGGCTTCATGAGCATCATAAGGAGACCAGACAACTGCTTCCGTTGATGCTAGTTGCTCTAACAACTGATTTTCCTGTTCTTGATTATCAGTTGACTCTAAATTGCATCCTTCTTCTTTTGCTACCTCTAATAAGAGAAAATGGATGAGGCGTAGTTTGTCTTGGTGAGATAGCTGGCTAACAACAGGTATTAATTCATGGAGTGACATATCTATCGCACTTTATTAAAAATCAAACATATTCTAACTCTTCTATGTGATCGATGTCTCAAAATGGCTGAAGGTGTGATAGCATTCGCCACACTAAAAATATATAAAATGTTATTGGTTTTATTCAACTGCTCTACTAGTTAGTCCTCTAGTTCTTCTCCACAAGTTAGACATATTCCGTATCCCTCATCAATTACATTACCGCGACAATTGTTATTGCTGCAATCCTCTCTTAAGACTTCACTGGTTTGACTACACACGAGGCAATAAACCGATGTACTAGCTGATTCATTAGGTAAAAGTTGAGCTAGTCTTGGCATTTCATATGAACCCTCTTCCAAGTAGGTTTTTCTAAAAGCACAGTCGTAACAATAAGGGCATATATATCGCCTTTGCTTTTTATCAAAATTGAAGTATTTACGGGTTTCTGCTGGTTTCAATATGCCTATTAATAAATTCACTTCCCTAGACAAGATATAAATTATTTTATTATATTCTGTTAATTCTGCCTGTTGATATAATACTGAATCAGGCTCTTTTTCAATAAAATCTTTTCGATATTTAATCCAAGAATGGGGAGAAATCAAATAATGAGAAATTTCTAAAATTTCTATAAACAAATTGGTTATTTCAATACTTAAATTCAAATCCACTGTATGCATAATTGTGTTTCGCTTACTTCTAATATGTTCAAACTTATTTTTAAAATCTTCCGGTAAGCGACAACTCACAACCGTATTGTAGGCTCTGATTAAATCCTGTGCGTCAATTGTTTTAAACTCACTAAACCTCACATCACGTTCATGTGATTTGCTGGGATAATTGTTTGGATCTCCTGACAGAAGTAGATAAGGACTAACTGTAGCAATATGGCCTTTTAGCAAAAACTCACTACCTTGCTGAGTAAGTGAAAGGGCTGTACTAAGATGACGTTGTGCTTTTTTCCAATATTCGTCAGAGGGTAAATTGTAATAATTACTTATTTCTTCATTCTCATCCTCATCTGCATAATATTCTTCATAGAAATCCTGTGCTTCTTTCAGTTTTATTAACAAACTTATAATTATATCCCAAGCTAGATTTAGAAAATCAATCCCAGCAGCTTTAAAATCATCCCCAGTGGGTACATCTACAATCATATTTAGATAATTATGACACAATTTAATTATAAACCATTCATCGGTGACACATTTGACAAAATTCGTGTATTATTCTTGACTGTAGTGATAAAATAGGGTAAAAAAAAAGAATAAACAAAGTAAATGAGTTGTTTAATTAATTTTTTATAGGGTAAAAATAGGTTTAAAAAGATTTAAATTTAAATTTAATTGAAATATCAAAAAGTTTGGCAAACAGAGCTTAATCTTCACGGATAGGCATAGCAAAACCACCGCACACAACGTCACCTAATACGTCGTAAGATACGAAGTCTAGGTCTTGGTAAGCACCGTTTTCTTCCAAGAAGTTGATGGCTGTGATGATACCACGACCAGCGCAACCTACACCTGGTTCTGGACCACCAGATTCCACGCAACGCACACCACGAAAACCGGTGAGCATTACTTCTTCGAGTTCTAAGTCTTCTACTGCACCTCTTTCTGCTGCTAAGTGCAGCACAGTGGTTTGAGCTTTAGCGTGCAGCATCAAACGGGTGGAGTCAGCTTTGGGGTCGCATCCTACAATCAAAACGCGCTGACCCATTTCTGCCATAGCGGCGATGGTGTTTTGAGATGTGGTGGACTTACCGATACCGCCTTTACCGTAGAAAGCTATCTGTCTAATGTTTTCGTCAGTCATTGTTCTTGTTTTCCTGCAATTGGTTGGTTGGTGGGTCTTTGCGTTTGTTTGAGGATCTCACGCCTGTAGGAGCAATGGCTGTGAGGGTCTGTAGAACATCGCTGGTGGCGATCGCTCCACAGTAAAAACATAAATAAGTAAGTGCATATATTTCCCGGTTAAATTTGTTTTCTTTTTGTATTTTGTAATTTGTCCTTAGTCATTAGTCATTTGACTAATGACTAAGAAATTACGCAATTTACAAATACGTCGTAATGTGTTTCAGCTGGCAAAACTTAGTAGGAATTGACTTAAATATTTGTCAACAACCAATTTCTAAGTCCGATTACTTGTTCAAAATAGCGGGTTTCAAATTTGAGACTCGATCTAATGCAGCTTTTGTATCATCTGCGGATACTCCAGCTACAGACATTGATTCACTTAGGTATTTGGCGATCGCATCGAAGTGTGGTTGCTGTAGCGCCATACCTGCGTGGGTTTTGTCCATTGGACGACCGCCGTATTCCTTTGGCCCTTCAAATATTTGAGAGAAGAAAGTAATCTGATGATTACGTTGCTTTACCATATCTGTATTAGCGAAAAAAGGCTTCAGGGTGTTATCTGCAAGAATACGTTTGTGAAGCTCATCCACTACTTTCTCAATAGTAGGTTTTCCGCCAATTTTTTCGTACAGTGTACTCATGTTTGTCTCCTTTGAAGCGAGTTGAATGACGGAATTTGCAATTAGGCGATTAATACTTTCGCCTATATGCTGTGTGTTGTTAGTAGGACTGATACCAATTCGTAATTCGTAATTCGTAATTCGTAATTCGTAATTAAGAAAGTCAGATTTGATTGAGGTTTGCTGATTGAAATCTGTAACTTTATTTTGACGAATTGGTATGAAACATTGAGTGGAGACAATTATTCAATTCAAATCCTACTTTCTGTTCTTAGCTGATGCTTATTCGGGCGTATTTGTAGAGTACGTAAGCTCTACAGTAATTCCTAAACTGCTTCGACTACAAGGTTTTTGCTTACACGATCTTGTAATCTGGCTTCGATCGCAATTTTCAAAGTTGCTGTGCTACTAGAGCAAGAACCACAAGCACCTTGCAAAATTACTTTCACGCGATCGCCTTCTACATCATACAGTTCTACATCCCCTCCGTCTGCAATCAGAACGGGTCTAACTTCTTCGTCGAGAACTTTTTGAATTAGGGCAATCTTTTGGACGTTGGTTAGCGATCGCTCCTTAGAAGTAACAATTTCTGTTGCAACTTTTACGCCGTAATTGTTGAGATGCGGTGCGATTGCTTCCTGTCTTACTGATTTAATAATATCATCAATATTTGCCAGACAGGAACCGCATCCGCCACCAGCTTTTACATAATTTGTTACTTGTTCGGCATCAGTGAGATTATTTTCTAAAATCACGCGACGAATCTTAGATTCGCTAATACCAAAACAACTACAAACTAATGCGCCTTCATCATCATCATCGTGAGTATCTAAAGGAATGCCACGATAATTATAAATTGCTGCTTCTAAAGCTTCTTGTCCCATGACAGAGCAGTGCATCTTGGCTTCTGGTAAACCACCCAAGTAATCTGCAATGTCTTTATTGGACACTTTCAAAGCTTCATCTAAAGTCAAACCTTTAACCATTTCGGTTAATGCACTAGAAGAAGCGATCGCACTTGTGCAGCCAAAGGTTTGAAACCTAGCATCAAGAATCTTATCAGATTCTACCTCAACTTTCAGGTGCAATCTCAGAGCATCACCACAAGCAATGCTACCGACTTCGCCCGTTGCAACCTTAACACCAGGTTCGCTAACTTCTTCAATTTCCCCCTGGTTTTGGGGATTGTAAAACAGTTCTAATACTTTATCTGTGTAGTCCCACATGAGCGATTTTAGATTTTAGATTTTGGATTTTAGATTGGAGGATTGGGCAATTCAATTTTGGATTTTGGATTTTGGGTTTTAGATTAAATTCCAATCCAAAATCGCAAATCCAAAATCTAAAATTCCTAGTCCCCAGTCCCTAACGATGTGCCAGTGCTTGTTCTTGTCCTTGCAACCAACCTGCGTCGTCACTTTTGAAGGGTGAGAGGGCACGTAAACGTTCTACAATACCTGGCATGACTTCTATAACTTGGTCGATTTCAGCTTCAGTGGTGTAGCGAGAAAGGCTGAATCGGATAGAACCATGCAAGGTGGTGTAGGGTAAGCCCATTGCCCGGAGGACGTGAGAAGGTTCCAGCGAACCAGAGGTACAGGCAGAACCAGATGATGCACAGATACCGTATTTGTTCAACAACAGTAGAATTGCTTCACCTTCAATATACTTAAAGCCGATATTGGTTGTGTTGGGTAATCTGTGCGTAGGGTCACCGTTGACTACACAATCGGGAATGGTGGCGAGTAAAGTTTGTTCTAGGCGATCGCGCAGCCTTCTTTCTCTTTTTGTCGCCTCTTCCATGTGTAACAGTTCTAGTTCCGCAGCTTTGCCCAAGCCAATAATTCCCGGAACATTCTCTGTTCCCGCCCTGCGTCCGCGTTCTTGGTGTCCGCCAAGCAGCAAAGGACGGAATCTCACCCCGCGTCGCACATACAAAGCACCAATTCCCTTGGGTGCGTGCAGCTTGTGACCAGACAGGGTTAACATATCGATGGTGCTAGCCTTCATATTCAAGGGGATTTTACCCACTACTTGCACCGCGTCAACGTGGAAGAGAGCCCCATGCTCTTTTACTCGTAACCCAATCTGCTCAATTGGGAAAACCGTACCGGTTTCGTTGTTGGCGTACATAATCGACACCAACGCGGTGTTACCTGTCAAGGAAGCTTCTAGTTCATTGAGATCCAACTGCCCTTGATTGTTCACCGAAAGGTAGGTAACGTTATAACCTTGGGTTTCTAATTGTTTGCAGACATTCAGTACTGCTGGATGTTCGACTTGGGTGGTGATGATGTGTCGCTTTTCTGGCTGCGCTAACAATGCAGCGCGAATCGCGGCGTTATCTCCCTCAGTTCCGCAACTGGTGTAGACAATTTCTGACTCATCGGCTCCCAATAAGGCTGCAAGTTGTTCTCTGGCTGTTTTCACGCCTTTGGCAAGTTGCCCGCCAAAAGTATGCATACTAGAGGGATTGCCGTAAAAATCCGTCAGGTAAGGCAGCATTGCCTCTACAACTTGTGGGTCTACTTTGGTAGTAGCATTATTATCGAGATAGATGCAGTTCTTTTGCATTGTTTGTAATTTTGATATCAGAATAATTAGGAGACGCGATGAACCTTTGTCTGTACAAGATTCCTTTAGTCGATTGCCCTTTACTTTTAAGCTTCAGCAATTCGTAATTTTTTAACCTTCATCAATTCGTAATTTTTGAGTTTAATTTTCCATTACGAATTACGAATTACGAATTATCTTATTAGGCTTCTACTTCTATTGTTCGGGATTGACGTTTTTGTAATTGTTCAGAGTATTTCTGTGAATAACATTTAAACCAACGTTCCCAGTAATCTTCTTTATTAGTTAATTTTCCAAGTACGCGGTTGTAATTAGCAAACCAGCCTTCCCAATAATCAGCAGGCTGTTTCACACAACCGTCGCAGGTGGGACAACCAGCTTTACATTGAGGTACTGTATGAATGCTACCAGTACAGTTTGTGCAAAGTTCGGGATCGATCCAGCGATTACCATCAACTATTTTGATTGCACCGGTAGGGCATACAGACAGACACAAATCGCAGGAAATACATTGGCTAGTAATTTTGTAAGCCATGATTATTCTCCTTTTTATAGATGGGGCATTGGGCATTGGGCATCGGGCATTGGGCATGGAGATAATTTTTTCCTATTCCCTATGCCCTATGCGCCATGCCCTATTCCCTATTCCATTGTTCGTAAAACTCCAAAGCAACCTTCTCAATTACGTCGTAAGCTTCAACAGTCTGTATACCGGCTTCTTGCAATTTTTCTTTGGGACAGTTACCAATTTTGGAAACTAAAACTGCTTTGCAATCTGCGATCGCCTTCATAATATACTCGAAGGAAGCTTCTTCGCCGTATCCACCTTGGCAATATTGGTCGATTTTGCGATGACTAATAAAGCGAACTTCATTACCATCCACTTCGTAAATTTGGAATTCCTTAGCATGGCCGAAGTGCTGGTTAACTAACCGCCGCCTTTGGTTGCTACTGCAACTAAGACTTTGGGTTTGTTGGCAAATTTCTTGCCGGCTAGCGCCTTCTCTTTGGCTACTTTAATTTCTTCTTTAAACTTCTCAATTCCTTCGTGAACGCTAGCGCGTTGTTCTACGTCATATTCTGGAGTCATTTCCAAGAATTTATCTTTGGAAAATTCCTGGCTGCGGTCTTCTCCTAGTAATCCGACTGCATCGGCGCGACACTGACGACAGTGACGCATCATTTTCATGTTACCAGAGCAGTTGTCTTGGAGTTCTTTAAGTTCTTTGGGTGTGGGGCCGCGTTGACCTGTTAAACCAAAGTGTGTGCCATGTTCTGGTGCAGAAATCAATGGCATGATGTTGTGCAAGAATGCACCTTTTTCACGAATGACTCGATTCACTTCAACTAGGTGATGGTCATTGATTCCGGGAATCATCACAGAGTTGACTTTACACAAGATGTCAGCTTCTTTGAGGGCTTGCAATCCTTCCATCTGTCTTTCGTGGAGAATTCTTGCGCCTTCAATGCCTCTGTAACGTCTGCGCTTGTAGTGAACCCAAGGATAAATCTTAGCACCGATCTCTGGATCTACCATATTAATGGTGATCGTGACGTGATCTATATTTAATTGTTTAATGCGATCGATGTAGTCGGGCAGCATTAAACCATTGGTAGATAAACAAAGTTTGATATCTGGTGCTTGCTCGGCAATCAACTCAAATGTGCGGAATGTCTTGTCTGGGTTCGCTAGTGGGTCGCCAGGGCCGGCTATTCCCACAACTGTCATTTGAGGAATCTTGCCTCCAATCACTAAGGCTTTGTGTGCTGCTTCTTCTGGTGTGAGCAACTCGCTAACTACTCCAGGACGGCTTTCGTTAGCACAATCATATTTGCGGTTGCAATAGTTACATTGAATGTTACAGGCGGGAGCAACTGCAACGTGCATCCGCGCGTAGTGGTGATGGGCGTCTTCGCTGTAGCAGGGATGTTTGGCAATGCGTTCTTGGAGTTTTTCGTCCATTTCCACGGTGGTACTGCTATCGCAGCCGCAACCACCGGATTTTGCTTGGGTTGTTGTCGAGTCCGTAGCGGGGGAGGTGACGAGTCTTGTAGACGATGGTGTCATTGAATTTCGCAAAAGGATCGGTGGACTTGGCTGCCACTGTGGGAGATGCAGTGGCTACTCTCTATGCCCGGAAATTGAAGTCGTGGCTTGCACGCTGCCTGACTTGTTATCAAGTAGGGCAGGCGGTAGATATTTGATTTTGGGCTTTGATTTGGGCTGGTGTGTGTCAAGGTTGGGTTCTTGGGAGAATTTGTGCGTTGAGCCACGACTTCTATTCATTTGGGGCACGGTGCTATGTCATCCCTCCACTTACTCTTCGCTGCGTTTTTGTGTAGGAGCGTTAAGTAATTGGCGATATAAGATTTATATCAGCCGTATTTGACCAAGGCGGCGCGTCTATCTAGGATAGAATTTATTGGATTTATTAAGCTTGTACTCAAATAGGAAAAACCCTAATTCTTTGAGCGTTACAAGAATTAAAAAAATTTTTTCGGGTAGGGGTTCTAGTATTTTTTGGTTGGGGTTCTAGTGTTTAGAGATGGGGGTTCAGGATTTCTTTGTACTCAGTCAAAACTCGCTTCCAGCAAGGATTTTCATTCACTTGAAACTGGATTTCGGTTATTTAAATGTGTACTCAGATTGCCCTCAAATCCAGCCAAAAGCAACAAATAGCAAGGGATTTGGGGGAAAAACTGGAGCAGGCTATGTCGTACTACTCCAGATACGTGCGAAATTCAATTCTGTATCCAACATATCATTTTTTTTCAGCTAAAAATGCAATTCATATTTTTTTAATTTTTACTTTGGCAATGATATTCAATTAGACTTCTAACTTTTAGCTGGTAAGGCATAGAGGCTCGTCAAAATGGATGTCTTGATGCACATATTTTTCAAAGAATTTAACTTTTTCCTCGTTTTTTTTCATTCCGACGTATGAGGAGATGGGAGGAAAGTTGTTGTTGCTGCTGGTGAATTTTGTGTTTCGAGGAAACAATCTACTTCAATCTAACATGACTTGGCGATCGCAATAAATTTTCTTAATTGTTCGCTGCAAACTTTTGTATTGCTTCTCAAGCAATTGCATACCCTGTATAGGGTCTTAATTCTGGTGGACGAAACCTCAAAACAATAATTTTTGGTTCTGATTTTTGTGCTGCCAATAACTGTCTCACACCTAAATTCAAATACGAATCTTTTTTACCAAACTTCAAAGTAAGTGGGTCATGAGTAATTATCCAATTGTCTTTAATCAAAGCATTTTTCACAGTGTTGTGATAGATGTCTCTAGCTGGCATACAAGTGCAGTTTTAGACTGATATTTTTATTTTAGGAAATCTAGCCTTCCTTAAATTCCCTGCATCGTTACACTGTAGTCATAAGCTGTCTGAGTTCATTCAGTCAAACAGGGTAGCAGGAGGAATCCTATGAAAGCAGTGGTTATCCGTCGGTATGGCGGCGCTGAGGTTTTGCAGTATGAAGACGTAGAACAGCCGAAAATTGAGCCGACGCAGATACTTGTGAAAGTTCGTGCCAGTAGCGTTAACCCCATTGATTGGAAAATCCGCCAAGGAATGTTGAGTTTGCTTACAGGCAGCAAATTCCCAAAGATTCTGGGGTTTGATGTGGCGGGAGATGTGGTAGAGGTTGGCTCTCAAGTCACGCGTTTTAAACCGGGAGATGCTATTTATGGCAGCACTAGTTTCCCTGGAGGAGGTTATGCCGAATTTGCCGCTATCCCAGAAAACTTGGCGGTACTCAAACCCACGAATTTGTCTTATGAAGAAGCTGCGGCTGTACCTCTAGCAGGACTTACAGCTTTACAAGCACTGCGAGATGAGGGAAATATTCAAACAGGACAAAATGTTTTAATTAATGGTGCTGCGGGCGGTGTGGGAAGTTTTGCAGTGCAAATTGCTAAGGCTTTAGGGGCAGTGGTAACGGGAGTTTGCAGTTCTAAAAATTTGGATTTGGTGAAATCTTTGGGAGCAGACCGCGTAGTTGATTATACCCAGCAAGATTTCACCGCAGATACAACGCAATACGATATTATTCTTGATGCAGTGGGTAAGCGATCGCTCTCTCAAACCAAAAAAGTCCTCAAACCCAACGGTGTATACATTACAACGCTACCCAGTCTGGAAACTGTTGTTCAGACTGTCTTAACAACGTTTCTTCCCGGTCAAAAATCGAAATTAGTGTTAGAAAAACCCAACGCCAAAGATTTGGTTTATCTCAAAGAATTGATTGAAGCTGGTAAAATTCGTGTAGTCATAGATCGCACATTTCCCTTACAAGAATTAGCTGCGGCTCATAGTTATAGCGAAACTGGGCGTGCAGTAGGGAAAATTGCGTTGGCGCAGCCCGTCGTAGACATCGCCGTTGCGAGTTAATTGCCAGTTTAAAAAAGCGCCCTCACCCTAAATCCCTCTCCCAAGGGTGCTACGGTGTACACACAAGTCTCTTGACCTGCGCCTTTATTGCATCGCCTTGCGCCTTTATTGCATCGCCTTGCGCCTTTATTGCATCGCCTTGCGCCTTTATTGCATCGCCTTGCACCTTTGTTGCATCGCCTTGCGCCTTTGTTGCATCGCCTTGCACCTTTATTGCATCGCCTTGCGCCTTTGTTGCATCGCCTTGCACCTTTGTTGCATCGCCTTGCACCTTTATTAGACCTCTTGCAAAAGTGTTTTTTGCACTCTTGTGGGAAAAGGGACTCATGTTAAAGGGGAAAGGAAAATACCAAACCTTTCCCCCTTTCCCTTTCCCCTTTCCCCGA
>JAVRCH010000124.1:0-24328 GCA_034530795.1 Nostoc sp. DedQUE12a | reverse complement strand
TAACGTAAAACCGATGTCCCGCAAGGAACTGAAGTTCCTTGCTAATAGCAAAAGTCATCTAAAGATGACTAAATATTCCCAAAAATCTTTAGTCTACTTTAGTAGAGTTTAGCTATAAGCAAAAGAACTTTAGTTCCAGGCGGGTGAGGAAGCCAACAGTTAAGCCATTTCTAACTTAAGTTGACACGAATGGGGTTTTACACCCTCACACCCTTACTCCCAGTCTCAACAAACAAGCTTTGTAGCTATGAATGGTTTGTGGGGCTATAGATAGTAAGTTACCAAATTCAGAATTCTGAATTTTGACTCCTTCTCATTGATTTTGCTGACGATTAATATCTTGCAGGTCAAGAGCATAATTTAATCGGAGGACGTTGACGCCAGGCTCACCAAAAATCCATAAAAATCTGCCATCAGTGTACTTATTAATTAGACGTAAAATCTCCTCTTGTTCGACTCCACGGGCACGGGCTACTCGCTCTAATTGCTGGCGTGCTGCTTTGAAGGAAATATGGGGATCTAAACCGGAACCAGAGGTGTAAATGATATCAGCGATCGCTTCAAGATTTTCATCTCGCAATTGATTTGACTGCTCTATAATCCGATTGAGTAACTCTGGATTGCTAGGAGCAAGATTGCTAGCTCCAGATATGCCAGTTGGCCTTGCTTTTCTTCCTTGGCTATATCTAACAGTACTGGGACGAGAATGGAAATATCCTTCAGATGTGAAAGTTTGACCAATTAAAGCTGAGCCAATTGGTTGATTATTTAAATTCAGTACGATGCTCCCGTTAGCTTGGTAGGGCAAAAAAACTTGACCAACTACAAGAATTAGGAGAGGATAAACGATCGCAGTTAACAACCAAAGCATTAGAGTTATGAAAATTGCTCTGATTGTTTCTCGAATAATAGCCATAATAAATTTTCTACTTGCTCCTAAAATTAATTTTTAATTTTTAATTTTTAATTCTTTTGCCAAATTAGGATGCTGACAACAGCATGAATCATTCGGAGAACTACCACATTCAACCACAGCAAGCTAAAAATAGCGAGTGGTAGATGTTAGGTAACTCCCAGAAATAAAAACAACTGCTTGAAGTTGCTGATTGATGACTGATGACTGTTAACTGCGAACAGTTTAATATTTCTTTGTTTGGAAGTGCCTTCCCAAACAAAGGATATCGCCCAAGCAGTGCTTTTGTATGAGTCATTGAACTGCCAATCTCAAGGTTATTTCTCAGTGTTGAGTAACAACTATACTATATTTATTCATATTCCTTTTGTTTCCCCTCTCAACAGCTAAAAGTAAAAATAAAACTGGCAAAAATTTTCATGATCTTACCAAGGTAAGAGGCGGTAATTTTTTTGCAGCATCTCTCTTTTGGTGTTGTTAAGCTAAGCCTACAGCTGTAATCAGCATATCTATGAACTTAATAGCGATAAATGGCGCAATTACTCCACCTAAACCATAAATCAATATATTACGTTGCAATAGTTGATTAGCTGTTAGGGGTCTAAACCGCACGCCCTTCAATGCTAGGGGAATCAATGTCGGAATAATCAAAGCGTTATAAATCAGTGCTGATAATACAGCAGAATTAGGACTGGTCAAATTCATAATATTCAGACTTTGCAAGTTAGCCGCGACAAAGATGACTGGAATAATCGCAAAGTATTTCGCAATATCATTAGCGATGGAAAATGTAGTCAATGCGCCGCGAGTAATCAGCAATTGTTTGCCAATGCTCACAATGTCGATTAATTTTGTGGGATCGGAGTCCAAATCTACCATGTTGGCGGCTTCTTTTGCGGCTTGGGTTCCTGTATTCATCGCGACGCCGACGTTAGCTTGGGCTAATGCGGGAGCATCGTTAGTTCCGTCCCCTGTCATAGCAACTAGTTTGCCTGCTGCTTGTTCTTGTTGAATGACGCTGATTTTGTCTTCTGGTGTGGCTTCGGCGATGAAGTCGTCCACCCCAGCTTCTTTGGCAATGACTGAAGCTGTAATTCTGTTATCTCCTGTTAGCATGACGGTACGCACTCCCATGCGTCGCAGTGCAAGAAAGCGATCGCGGATACCAGGTTTTACAATATCTTTGAGATAAATAACTCCGTAGATTTCGTTATCTAGGCTGACTGCTAGGGGTGTACCTCCTAACAATGAAACTCTTTCGTAGGCTGCATCTAATTCTGGGGTATCGCGTCCGTTACGAGAACGAACAAATCCTTTAATCGCTCCTACTGCTCCCTTCCTGGCTTCGTGTCCGCCGGGTAAGTTGGTACCGCTCATACGTGTTTTTGCGGAAAAATCCACTCCTTCGGCCTGACTGGCATCAAAATCAAATCTTGCGCCTAACTTTTCTGCTAGCCGCACAATAGATTTACCTTCTGGTGTATCATCAAATACACTAGCAGCCCAGGCAACACTGGCAATTTCCGCCATTGTATGATCGTTGATCGGGATAAATTCTTCTGCCAACCGGTTGCCAAGGGTAATTGTACCGGTCTTATCGAGAACTAAAGTGTTAATATCACCACAGGCTTCTACGGCTCGTCCTGAGGTGGCAATGACGTTAAATTGAGCGACTCTATCCATGCCGGCAATGCCGATGGTACTCAGTAATCCGCCGATGGTGGTGGGGATCAATGCCACTAATAGGGCAATCAAAATTGGGACGCTAACTGGACTATTGACATAGTAGGCAAATGCGGGCAAAGTCGCCACAACAAACAAAAATATGAGGCTGAGAACTGCTAACAACACCGTCAAGGCAATTTCATTGGGTGTTTTGCTGCGTTCTGCCCCTTCCACCAAGGCAATCATCCGGTCAATAAAGCCTTTACCTGGGTCAGATGTGATGCGGATAATCAATTCATCGGAAATAATCCGCGTCCCACCGGTGACGGAACTGGCAACATCGGAACCTGATTCTTTTAATACTGGTGCGGATTCCCCAGTAATTGCCGATTCGTCCACAGAGGCCACACCCATGATTACTTCCCCATCGGCGGGTATAATATCACCAGCTACCACATAGATATTATCCCCTTGTTTGAGGCTGGTGGATGAAACTTCACTCACTGTGCCATCGGCAGCGAGTTTTTTAGCGATGGTCTCTGATTTTGTAGACCGCAAGGCATCAGCTTGGGCTTTTCCTCGCCCTTCAGCTACGGCTTCCGCAAAATTGGCAAACCAAACTGTAAAGAATAAAATCCCTGATAACAAGCCGTTAAACAGTTGCGGGTTCTTTTGGTTGGTTGGGCCAAATAAGTTGGGATCGATGGTTACCAATATAGTAACGATCGTTCCTACCCAAACCAAAAACATCACCGGATTTTTGATTGCATACTTAGGGTTGAGCTTGATAAAAGCATCTCGAACTGCCCTTAAGTACAACCACTTAGTATTTACTCTAGCTTTTTTACGTGCTTGGCGGCGATCGCCAGGACGAGAACTTGGGCGTCTAGCTTTGGAGGTAGTTGCCGCTTTATTCATAAAGTAAGTTAGGAGTTAAAAGTTATGAGTTAAGAGTTAGGAGTTAGGAGTTAGGAGTGAGGAGTTAGTAGTTAGTAGTTATTAATTCATAACTCATAACTCATAACTCATCACTCATAATTTATCTAGCTACCAGATGCTAGTTGTAAACCTTCGGCTATGGGGCCTAAAGCTAGAACCGGAAAGAAAGTCAATACTCCCAAAACGAGGGTTACTCCAGCAGCAATGCCAATAAATACCAAAGAATCAGTTCTCAGGGTGCCAGGAGTTTCGGGAACTGCTTGTTTGCCAGACATGCCGTCAGCTAACAAAAGGATGGCAAACATGGGAATGTAACGTCCTACTATTAAGCTAACTAAAGTACTTAAGTTCCACCAGAGGCTATTATCTTTCAATCCTTCTAAGCCAGAACCATTATTTGACCCGGCTGAGGCAAATTCATAAACTACCTGGGAAATGCCGTGATAGCCAGGATTGCTAATTCCAGATAGGGAAATGGGATAAGCTAAGGCGATCGCGCTGGGAATTAAAACTACAATTGGGTGAATTAATAAGACTACGCTGGCAAGGACGATTTCTCGTTTTTCAATTTTGCGTCCTAAAAATTCTGGGGTGCGTCCCACCATTAACCCAGTCAGAAAAACGGTGAGAATTAAGTAAATGAATAAGTAAGCTGTTCCAGTTCCTTGACCGCCCCAGATAATTTGGATAAATAAGTTGAAGAGAGTCGAAAATATTCCCTGTGGCATTAGGGAATCGTGCATCCCGTTCACAGCACCACACATGGTAGCGGTGGTCATAACTGCCCACAATGCCGTTTGCGCCCAACCAAATCGGACTTCTTTACCCTCTAAAGAAGGCTGTTCTAATCCAATGGTTCTGTTTACCAGGGGATTACCTTGCAGTTCTCCCACAGCTGTGACTCCAACCAGAACTACAAAAATCGCAAACACCATCCAGAAAAGCAGCCACGCTTGTTTGATGTTGTTGGCAAACACGCCATAAGTGTAAATCAAGGCTGCTGGTATGGCAATCATGGCGATCATTTCGATTAAATTAGAAGCGCCATTGGGATTTTCAAAGGGATGGGCAGAATTAGCACCAAAAAAGCCGCCGCCATTTTCGCCCAACATTTTTATCGCCTCAAAGGATGCTACCGGGCCTCTGGCAATGTACTGGGTTCCTCCTTCTAAGGTTGTCACATCCATAGTCTTAGCTAATGTTTGCGGTACACCTACTAAAACTAAGGCGATGGCACCAACAATTGATATTGGTAGTAATATTCGCGTAATGGCACGGGTAAGATCTACGTAAAAGTTACCTAGTCGTCTACCCGTCAACCCCCGAATAAAAGCAATTCCCACCGCTAAGCCGGTGGCTGCGGAGGTGAACATCAAAAAGCCTAAAGCTGATATCTGGCTAAAATAACTTAAGGTTGTCTCACCAGCATAGTGTTGCTGGTCGGTATTGGTTAAAAAGGAAATAGTTGTGTGGAGCAATATATCCCAATTAGGCCTACCCAAACCATTAGGATTCCAAGGTAAGAATTTTTGGAAATATACCAGCAAATACACTGAAATTCCCATAATCAGATTAGTGCATATTACAGCCCGGATATATTGCCAGCCCGTCATATCATCTTTTCTGCGGACACCCGCTAGTACGTACATACTTCGCTCTATCGGGTTCATTATGAAATCAAGTAGTGTTCTTTCTCCCAAGAAAACACGCGCCATGTATCTGCCAAAGACTGGAGTAATTGCTACAACGATACACAGCGTTAAGCCGATTTGTAAAAATCCTTGTCCCATGTATTTTTCGCTCTATATAAATTTAAGTGCTGACAAGCTAATCCCTAAAAATAACAGATTAACTGTTGATGTCTCTGATTTGCCGCGACTTGGCGATATTTTATAGCAGTACGCTTTGATTTTTGAAGTTATTTGTTTAAATAGGCAATAGGCAATAGGCAATAGGCAAGAATGCAATTTAGGTTCGCAAAAATCAAATAGGATTACTATATATCAGCCAAATGGTTCTGAGTAATAAATACTGAGTTCAAATATTGCACTGTCTTAAGTCGTTAAGCAATTAGTATTTTTCAGAAACCTGTTAAAATTTATGTTAAGAATATTTAAATTTTACTGTTATTTATTTATCCTGCTAGTTAGTATGACTAGTTTATACAATAGATTTTTGATATTTGCTACTTTCAAAAATATCAGGGGTTTCTAGAAAATACATTAACCTCTTATCAAAAATAATAATCACGCTCAAGAGGGAGGAAGTGCCAGGATAAAGCTGTGCTTTCTCTACTTTTAGAGTAATTTAAATTACCATAATTCCTTTTTTACGTATTTTTCATACTACACTTCATAGCTGCCAAACAAGATTTATTGCTAATGTGGAATCATTGATAAGTTTTGTTTAAGTATTGGTGGCGATCGCATAAGCGTTTGCCTTAATATTCTGATATTGCTTACCACAAGCCAGTTATTTGCAAGTGCATAGGCGTAACCCATCGTTCGCGTAGCGTCTCGCACAGAAGATATCGCTTGCTTGAGTTATTGCAGATATTCCCTATTACCTATTGCCTATTGCCCATTGCCCATTGCCTGCTCCCACTAAATCAGTACCGCAAATCAAATTGCTATAAGTCATTGTTATATTGAAATTACCATGATGAATTTTTGAGGTTAATCAAAATGACACAAGAATTAATAGACCTCAGAACTTGTATTTTAGAAGGACGTTATGTAGATGCCTTGGCAATCGTAGATGAATTAGAGGGAATGAGTAAACAAGCTATTCTGCGTAATATCCAAGCTTGTTTAAAAATTTTATTAATTCATTTAATTAAAAACCAACTAGAGCAGAGATTAACAAATTCTTGGGTGGCTTCTATTCGTAATTCGCTTTTAGAAATTAAAAAACTGAATCTCAAAGAAAACAAAAAATCTTATTATATCAATTTAGAAGAATGGGATACTCATCTTGAAGATGAAATAGAAGTAGCTGTGCGTGATGCCAGTGTGGAAGCAATGAATGGAATATATAATGAATTCCAACTGGCTGAAATGGTAGATACAAAACAGATAATTGAGGCTGCTTTGAAATTTATAGCGTTAACTTATTCTTATTCAGCTAAAGAATTACCAGCAGTTGTGGCTGAAACTTTAACTGAGTTACCCGGTGGAGAAGATTGGAAAGCAGGTAGGCAGTGAAAAATGACACAAGAATTAATAGATCTCAGAACTTGTATTTTAGAAGGACGTTATGCAGATGCGTTGGCAATTGTTGATGAATTAGAGGGAATGAGTAAGAAGGCAGTTCTGCGGCAAATCAAATCGTTTGTCAGAATTCTACTGATTCATTTAATTAAGAATCAACTAGAGCAGAGATTAACAAATTCTTGGGCAGCTTCTATTCGGAATGCAATCCGCGAAATTAGAGATATAAATCTCAAAGAAAATAAAACATCTTACTATATCAATTTAGATGAATGGGAGAATTTGATAGAAGAGGAAGTTATGGAAGATGCGATCGCAGATGCAAGTGAAGAAGTGATGGATGGTAAATTCACTCGCTCTCAATTATCAACGATGGTAGATAAAAATCAGATTATAGCTACAGCAGTGAGCTTCCTGGCTTTAACATATACTTATTCGCCGAAGGAATTACCGGCAATTATGGATGATTATTTGAGCCAGTTAGCTGGGGGAGAAAATTGGATAGATCGAGAAAAATAAGGCGATCGCTCTTTATTTTAAAGTAGAATTTAGCAAAAACACTGAAGTAGCAAATATAGTCAATAGACTTCTTACAGAAGTCGGGAAAAGGGGAAGGGGAAAGGGGGAAAGGTTTGGTATTTTCCCTTTCCCCTTTAACCTTTTCCCATTTCCCACCTCTTGCAAAAGTGCTTTTTGCAAGAGGTCTAATATTCCGGTATGCTGATTGCGAAAGTGTAACATTTATTTTATAGTACTGTACGGATAACAAACAAAGAAGTTTTCGCCAATTCAAGGTAGAGATGATGAGAGAAATAACTCGCCGCAAATTTATCGCCACAGCCACCTTGGCGACGGGTTTTGCTTTGGCAGTGCAACCGATTTCTGCCGGAGTCATCACCACTGATACCAAGGGTTTGATAGCTGGTGCGGTGAAAATTCCCGTTAAAGATGGCGAAATTCCTGCCTATAGAGCATTACCCGCCACTGGTGAGAATTTCCCAATTGTTCTGGTACTCTCGGAAATCTTTGGCGTACACGAGCATATTCAGGATATCACTCGCCGCTTTGCTAAGTTAGGATATTTAGCGATCGCTCCGGAATTGTTTGTCCGTCAAGGCGATGTCTCAAAATTAAGCAGTATAGATGAAATTCGCTCAATTATTGCCAAAGTACCAGATGCCCAGGTGTTATCCGACCTTGACGCCACGGTAGACTGGGCTGTGAAATCAGCTAAGGGAAATGCTAATAAATTGGCGGTTACAGGCTTTTGTTGGGGCGGGCGCATTACCTGGCTATACGCAGCACACAATCCTAACGTGAAAGCTGGTGTAGCATGGTACGGGCGACTCGTAGGTGATGCTAATCAACTTCAACCCAAGTACCCGGTTGATATTGCCTCAAAACTCAAAGTCCCCGTTCTCGGACTTTATGGTGGTCAGGATACGGGTATTCCCTTAGATACAGTAGAGCAAATGCGCGATCGCCTCAAGTCAAGCAGCAGCAAATCTGAAATCATCGTCTACCCCGATGCACCCCACGCTTTTTTTGCCGATTATCGTCCCTCCTACCGCGAAACAGAAGCTAAGGAAGGCTGGCAGCGCCTTTTGGCGTGGTTCAAGCAATATGGCGTTTGAGAAGGCAGAAGGCAGGAGGCAGAAGGCAGAAGGGAAACCCCATAAATAAATTTAGAGGATTTAATAGGGACGCAGTATTTCTTGACGGCAGTCGTTTCAAGTCGGGAAACCCGCCCACGACGCTGCCTCCGCTGTGCGTCTCGAAATACATATTTTTTCTTTTTTTTCATAAATAAATTCAGGGGCTTTAAACCCTTTTGGCAGAGGGCAAAAATTATATTTTCTTCCTTCTGCCCTCTGCGTTTCTTCGGTAATTATAAATAGTAGAGACGTAGCATTGCTACGTCTCTACAAGGGTCTTGGATAACGCATATTTAATTTTAGGGCACAAACCGATACTCAAAATCCGACATTAAGACACTTTCATTGCCTATTGCCTATTGCCTATTGCCTGTTCCCTGCTCTAACTACAGAATTTTTGACGCAATAATAACAATAAATACTGCAAGACCTAGCCCTCTGCGAAAATAATTAACGCCATCAAATAATTCCAGCCACGCCCAAGTAAACAAGGAGCCATTTGCCACTACATCTAACACAGTATTAATTTTGCCACTTGTCAAAACCAGAGATAGCAAACTAGCTGCTGCCCAAAGAATAAGTGGTAGGTTTGGCGGCTGAGCTACAACAATGTTGCCATTGCTGTCACGGAAGATTTTATCAAATAATGTATTTTCTGTATTCCCTGTATTTTGCATAATTTTCAATTGCTACTTCGCTAAAGATTACTAACTTTTACCGGATGGTCTGTTGGCACTAGACCGAGATTTTGTTGCTAATCCTTTAATCAAATTTAAACATTCAACAAATCTCAAACAACTATCTAATTGCTGAGATTGCAACGCCAAAAAAAACAACACAGCAGTTGAACCATAACTTAGGACATAAACCGTAAAACCTTGAAATCAAGAGTCTTTTAATCCTCTTGCCTCTCAATACGGTTCGGATAAGCATTTTTCATCTCTGATATGAGTTGGGAAAAGGGTAAGGGGCAAAGGGAAAAGGTTTGAAATTACCCTTTTCCCTTTTCCCTTTCCCCTTTAACCGAACCGTATTGTCTTGCCTCTTGCCTCTTCCCTTTCCTCATACCATACAAATAGAAAAACCTCCCTTATCGGGAGGCTGAAAATTTAGCGGAGACAACTTGCTTTCCTTACAGAAGAACTACAGCGATCGCTCCTCCGAATGCTGAGAAAATGGCGGAGACTACTGCTGTGGCAAACAACCACCAAGCTGCTGTAGCTGCGGCTTTGCGCGTTTCTTCTGCCTGGCGCTGTGCTTGATGTTTGACTTCTTCGAGGCGGCGTTGTGCTTCGCGCTGTAGGCGTTCTGCACGTTGCAATACTGTGTTGCGTGCCCGTTCAATTTGGTCGATAATCCGGTTGGCATCTTCCTGGGAAATGTCCTCACGAGAACTCAGGATTGCTACTAGGGTATCACGGTCAAAGGAGGACAGGCGATCGCGCAGAGCATCAAACCCGGCTTGGGGATCTTCAAAAAATGTGCGAACATCGCGTTTGATACTATCATAGTTCAATTCTGGGCGATCTAGGGAATTAAGGTAGTTGCGGATGCGGGCAAAAACTCCCTCAATTGCATCTTGAATGCCTCGTTGGATGCTGCGTACTTGTTCAACAAATTGATCTCTGACGGAAACGATGTTATCAGCAATCCGCGCTGCTTCGTCATCGGTGATATCTTCACGAATTTTCAGCAGGGCGATGATGGTAGAACGGTCAAAATGAGCTAGGCGATCGCTCAGACTTTCTACCCCCACTCGCGGATCGTGCAATAGTAGTTGTAGGTCGCGTTTGATACCTTCTGGGTTGAGTTCTTCTTTACCAGTTTGGCGCAGATATTCTTCCAGATAAGCTTTGAATGTATCCACTCTTTGCTGTGTTCTGGTAGCTAAACGACGAGGCGCACGTACAATGTTGCGAATCGAGGTTTGTACGGAATCAATGATTTCATTGACTTGCTGTTCGCTCAAGTCTTCACGTTGACTGAGCAATTTCACCAATGTATCCCGGTCTACTTGCGACAATCGACGGCGTAGCGCTATGGCACCATCTTGGGGATTTTCAAACAATCTATTCAAATCCCGTTGAATACCTTCTGGATTCAATTCCTGTTTGCCAGTATTCCGCAGGTAATCAGCGATGGTGCTGGTAACCGATTCGTATTGCTCTTTTGCTCTGTGTGCTAAAGCTTGGGGTGCGTGGCGGATACCATGCCAGGACTCTTCCACCGCGTTGATAATTTGATTAACTTGCTCTTGGGTCAAATCTTCCCGCTGACTCAATAACTGTACCAAAGTATCGCGGTCAAAGCGAGACAATCGCGCCCGAATGGCAGAAATTCCAGCTTGGGGATCTTCCAGCAGCGTTTTGAGGTCGGCGCGGATGGCATCAGGATTCAGTTCTGTTTTGCCAGTGTTACGCAGATATGATTCGACATTCAACCACAAAGTTTCAGCTTGATATTGTGCTTGTTCTGCCAGACCTTTGGATTCAATTAAAGCGCGATCGCGTTGTTTTTCCAACTCGTCCAAAATGCTGTCTACTTCATATAGCTGAACATCACTACGTTCCAGCAATATTTGTCGCATTTCGTCACGTTGAATGTGTGCCAGACGCAACACCAGAGTTTCATAATCTGCTTCTGGATCTTGCAACAGTGGTTTGAAATCGCGCTCAATGCCTTCCGGTGTTAACTCTGCTTTGGCAGTAACCAGCAGATAACTTTCAACTCGGCGTTGTAAGTCTTGGACAATCTCTCTCTCTTCTTCCGCTGTGACTGTCACCAGCACTTCTTTGCGAACAATTTCTAACCGGTCTGCAATGCGCTGAATTTGGGTTTGGGTAAGTAGTCCCCGCTGTTGCAAAATATTGACGAAATCGTTGCGGGATAGCCGTTCTAGTTCTCTGCGGATTGTCCCAGGATCGGCAGCTGGGTCATAGATGACATCGGCGAATTCTTCAGCAATTCTTTCTTGGCTGAGTTGCCAAGCATAGGTGTTGGACAGGTAGTTTTCCACATCAGCCCGAATTGGACTATAGGGTTGGGATGGTGTTGGTGTGGGCAAACCTAGCTTATCTGCTTGTTGGGTAACTTTGTCTTTGGCGGTGGTAAGACTACGCAGGATTTTTTCTACATCCAAATCGGATAAATCAGCCCGTCCCAACACTATGCCAGTTAAAGCAGAGATTCCTTGTTGCAGTGTGCTTTGAATTGGGCCAGGTGCAGCTTTTTGCTCAGCTTCCTTGGAACCGCGCATTTCTGTCACTAACCGATCCAGCTTGGCATTGAGTTCATCTGTCTTGGTTTCTCCGGGTGGCAGTGATTTGAGATAGTCGATTAATTCACCCAAACGGTCTTGGCTGGGCGCTTGCTGACTGACTACCTGTTGCCAAACTTTATACAAAGTATCAGCAATGCGGCTAACATCTTTTTTAGAAAGGTCAGTACGGCTGCTGACTAAATCAATAAACTTTTGGCGATCGATGTTACGGATGTCTGGACTATTAGCGATCGCTTTTACTTGCGGGTCGTTGAGTAAATTTTCAAAATCACTGCGAATCCTTGATAAATCTAACTCTGGCGGACGCAGCTTATCTAAGTAATCTTCAATATTTTCCCGGATGCTTACTGGGTCGATGCCACTTCCTAGTTCCCGACGCACAGCAGCAGCGGCAGCTTCAGCTGTGGCTACAACTTGGTTATTAACAGCTTTTGCCCCCAATGCAGCGGTAGCTGTCCCCATAATCGCCTGAAACCCAGAGGTTGCTGTGTTGACAACCGAGCCAATTAACGAACCCACAGTGGTGG
The DNA here is from genome assembly GCA_034530795.1 of Nostoc sp. DedQUE12a. GTDB lineage: Bacteria > Cyanobacteriota > Cyanobacteriia > Cyanobacteriales > Nostocaceae > Nostoc. The sequence goes on along the minus strand of JAVRCH010000124.1, from coordinate 12,140 downwards.
AACTTACCCAAACCAACAGCAAAAAGTAAGCACCCCAAATCACCAAACCGAGAATTGCTCCTAACCTTGGGTCTAAAATCACAAGGCTCAACTTTACAGCCAGGAAAGTGGCAATTAATAAAGCGATGGTTACAGTAACTAATGTCCAAAGTCCTACTGCTGTGCCAACTTTGCGAATAGTGCCGCCCAAACTTCCGACTTCGCCACTATCTGAATCTGAGTCGGACGGGCGCCCCAGGTAGGAAATACCGGCTGCAACGGAGAGATTAGTAAGAACTAATTGAAAAGCAAAGGCTAAAATCACGCCGGAGATTAAAGCCACAAAAAAGCGCGGCCCGGAAGGCGTGACAACTGAAGGATCTACCGGAACCTGTGCAAACCACAATAGCGGTTTGTAGAGTCCCAGCATGATTTCCGTACTTTCAAACATTGTATTTCCTTGTCTTAGTGATTTAATTTTTGGGCGGATTAAGAATTTCGTGAGAAATAACTCTTAGTATTTATCTGTGTACCTATGGCAATACCTAACTCTTAAGATCAGAATCGTGGAATTTAGGTGTTTAAAGCATCTCTCCAAAGATTGAAAACCCTATCCAGCGGAAGATATAAATTTTATTATCTCTTGGTGGAAATATTAATCAAATTACTACTTGCTGTTAATATATGTAGCGTTATTTTTTCAATTTTTAATTGCTTTTATCTCGTTTATTTTTAATAAAATTAGAGTTTCCTGACAAATCCCAAGAATTTGTGGAAATACCTATTTTTATCACCCTCTCAAGGTTGATTTGTTTACAAAAATACATGATTAATCATCGTCCATAAGAAGTGCTTGTAGTTTGTGCCCACAGGCAGAAAGCAATTGAAATATAAATAGCTACATTAAAGTTAACAAATAAATAATTGAGGACAAAAAAATGGTAACTAACTATTGTAAAAATTCGCTAATAATTGGAAGCGGATAAAACACAATTGTCAGTTTTAGTTTATTTGTTGCAAATAACAAATGACTAATGACCAATAACAGTCTTCACCAAAGAATGTGCAGCCTTGGATGTACATAAAATACTTAAAAAGCAGTTGAATTTGAAAGGAAAAAACAATGGAAACTCGTGAAACTCGTCCGTCTACTGATTTACCACCAGTTGCTACAGCTTACAACGGCCGCGATCGCAATGAATTTCTCTTTGGCTGGACTCCCCAAGCCGAAATCTGGAATGGCCGTTTTGCAATGATTGGTTTTCTTGCTTATTTACTTTGGGATTTAGCCGGTTTTAGCGTTCTGCGTGACATACTGCGGATAGTTGGCTACTAAACCTTAAATGCCTAAAAAACACTAAACTTTGGAGAAAAAAAATGGTTAATAAAGAAACTCGTTCATCTACTGATTTACCAGTAGTTGCACCAGAATATAACGGCGTAGACCGCAATGCCTTTTTGTTTGGCTGGACTCCCCAAGCAGAAATTTGGAATGGTCGCCTAGCGATGATTGGCTTTGTTTTCTATTTACTTTGGGATTTAGCGGGTTATAGTTTTCTGCGCGACGTATTGCACATCATCAGATATTAACAAATGATTAGTAGAGACGTTGCAATGCAACGTCTCTACATTTGTTGTAATAAAACTGAATTCTGAATTTTGCTACAGCAAAAAGCGAAATAACACATAAAAAGCCGAAGTTACTAACTGCAATAACATCACTGGAATACCGTAGTGCAAAAAAGTTTTAAACGATATTCGCTTTCCATGTTGCTCAGAAATCCCAGCAGCTACGATATTAGATGATGCTCCCACTAATGTGCCATTACCTCCCAAAGTTGCACCAAACATCATTGCATAAAACAGTGGTAAAACTTCTGGGGGAAACTGTCCTTGAAAATCTTGTGCTAGAACTTCTGGCGGTGCTAAACCAACAGTGACAATATACTGTTTGAGTAAGGGCACCATCCCCACCACTAAAGGAATATTGGGCACTACACTAGATAATAGACCTACAAAAAATAACAAAACTAACGAACCTAAAATAATATTTTTACCTAAAATAGCGGCTAATACTCCTGATAAACCATTAATTACACCTGTTTTTTCCAGTCCTCCTATTAATACAAAAATACTCATAAAAAATATTAATGTACTCCAATCTACATCTCGCAAAATATTATTAACTGAATCAATTTTGCTATGGTGAGATAACAGCAAAGCTAAAGCTGCTCCTAACAAAGCCACAGCAGCAGGAGAGATGGGAACTGGAAGAGATTCTCCAATCACAAAAAATACCAGCACAAAAAGGACAAGAACTGCACCCACACTTAAAGCTCGTGGATGATTAATTTGGGGGTGTGGTAATTCTTCAAGATTATCTAGTTTGGTATTCCAAATTTTACGAAATAAAAATGGTAGTGTTGCAATTACTGTAATAACAGCAATTACTCCTCCTAAACTCAACTTTAACAAATAGTCAATAAAACTAATATTCACTGCATCCCCAACAATAAAAGTAGCGGGGTCGCCAACTAAAGTCAGCAGTCCGGCACTATTAGCAATAAATACCATTAAAATTAATAAAGGTACGAAATTTATCCCAACTTCCTCCGCCATTGGTGGAATTAAAGGCGCTAACAACATGACTGTTGTGGCATTCGGTAAAACAGCACAAATTGGTGTGACAATAGCCACGATACCGAGTAATAAACGCTTGCCTTGCCCTTTGGCAAGGATGACTATTTGAGTGGCTAAATATTCAAATATTTTGGTAGGTTCAAAAGCCCGTACTAACACCATAACTCCAAAGAATAAACCGAGTGTTCCATGACTATTGCCGATGTAACCAACAGCTTGTTCTAAGGTCATGACGTTGCTAAAAACTAATAATAATGCTCCTAATAATGCAGCAATGGTGAGATGTACCCATTCTGTCATCACTAAAATGATGACGCCAATAAATGTAATCACACTCAGGATGGCTTGCCAGTTTTCCACACCTTAACTCCCAAAGTTTAATTGATTGGATAGTAGCGAAAAAAGCCACCTAAATCTAGGTGACTTATCTAAGATTACAATTTGATATAGTTATTGAAATTTTGAATAGCGATTATTCATCAATACAGCTAGGAATGCCTAAAACAGCGCAGGGAAAATCAGAATCTAGTGCTTCAATCATCGGATGATTGACAGATTTACAACCAACAAACAAGATATCGGCAGCTTCTAATTCCACAACTTTTTTAAGTTCTGTGGAAACGCAACCAAACCGCAAATGGGATTTGAAACAACCTTGCCATTCTTCAGCCAAACTTCGTGCTTGCCAAAGAATTCTATCCGCTTCTTGCAAGGGAGTTATGGCTGTGTGGAATTTGGGTTGAGTTAAAACAAGTGTGGGAGATTTTGATATTTCACTAATTTGACATTCCAATGAAGGTTGCTGTATGGGAAAATTCAAAATGTTTGGATAGTGGCTACTTTCATTATCTTCTAAAACATAAACAGCTTGGACTGTAACTTCTGTATTGGTCGCTAGACGTGTTTGATGGGCAATCCAAAAGGCAAGATCCAATGCCGTATGACTGTTCGGAGAAGCATCATAGGCAACAATTAAGTTAACAGAATTTGCTGCGGCACATTGTTGAGAAAATTGATTTTTGGGTTCTGGCAATAATACCATTTGTTCAATTAAGTCATCTCGACCTATGGCACTTTGCAGACGTGCTAACATTGGCTTAATTTTCACAGCTTTACTTCTCCAAATTAAATAAACTAGCAATGAGAAGCAGGGTGACCAATTTTGGATTTTGGATTTTGGACTTCGCCTACGCTCAGTCAAACGATTTTGGATTGTTCTGCAAAAATCGCAATCTAAAATCGAAAATCTAAAATTTACAATCGGTAGAGGAAACCCCAATAACAACTGTATTACAGCCAAAGTGTTGGGGGTTCCTTCCATTGCCTACGGAGTTAGCTGACGGGCTAAGACTGGAAGGTGTCTCTCTCTTGGTAGTAGTGAGTGTTGAGTGCTGATTGCTGAGTTAATATTCATAATTCTTAACTCTTAACTCTTGACTCTTGACTCCTCAGTTTGTATGAGATTAGCCCCATGATATGGTTCCTCCGCTCCAAATCCAGCTTTTATGAATTTGAATTAGGCTACCCGCTAAAAAAATGATAATCTACTTTACTCGTCTTGCGTGAAATATCGATCTAGGAAGTTGAGGGCGTGGTTGCGGAGTTCAAAATATTCTTTTGAGTTTCGCATGGCAGTGCGATCGCGTGGGTGTTCAAAAGGAACTTCTAATATGTCCCCAATATTAGCCGCAGGGCCGTTGGTCATTAATACGATGCGATCGGACATGTAAATTGCTTCGTCTACATCGTGGGTAATCATCATCACTGCTTGCCGATGATTTTCCCAAATATCCAACACTTGACGCTGCAATTTACCACGAGTGAGTGCATCTAGCGCTCCAAAAGGTTCATCCATTAATAACATTTTAGGACGAATTGCTAAAGCTCTAGCAATACCTACGCGTTGTTTCATACCTCCAGAAAGTTCGTCAGGATACTTATCAGCCGCCGCCGTTAAGTTTACCATTGACAAGTGTTCGTTTACAATGCTAATTTTTTCAGATCTATTAGCATTTTTTAACACTTCATCCACAGCTAAACGGATATTTTCTCGCACTGTTAACCAAGGTAACAATGCGTAATTTTGAAACACCATCATCCGCTCTGCCCCAGGCTTGCGGATTTCTTTTCCATCTAAGCGTACTGAGCCAGAAGTTGCTTTTTCTAAACCGCCAATAATCTTCAGGAGCGTTGATTTTCCACAACCAGAGTGACCAATTACAGAAATATATTCATCTTCACCAATTGTTAGATTAACTCCATCTAAAACAACAAAATTATCTTTATCTGGTGTCGGATAAGACTTGACTAAATTTTCAATTTCTAAAAATCCAGGACGGGACATAACTTGGGTTTGGGTATCAATAGGTAATGAGGTATATTCCATCATCAAATGCTCCAGCAATAATTTAGTCAGTCAATTTTGGATTTTGAATTTTGGATTTTGGATTGATTATGAGCAAAGGGGTGCTGGGTTGGTGAGGATTTTAGATTTATTCTGCCCACAAGGGGCGCGGCTTGCACCTAAGATCTAAAATCTAAAATCTAAAATCTAAAATTCCTGCGGTCAATATTTGAACTTGGTATTTAAGACATGAAAAAACTAGTGGGAGCATTAGCCTTGATAGCAAAACTATTCAGATAGCCCACTGGATCGCTGGGATCAAAGCCTTTCTTATCTATAAATACTTCTGGCGGTTCGACTTTGTAATCATCCTTAGGACATTTTATGCCCATTTCATTTGCTATCTCTCGATATAAATCCGCTCTCCAACCTCTTTCGGCTAGTTTCTCGGCATTCTTAGGAAATGCTTTGATTTGTCCCCACCTTGCTGCTTGAGTCATCAACCAAATACTTCTAGATCTCCATAAAAATGTCGAGTGTTCTTCTGGTTGTTTGGGAAGGTTGTCTGGAATATCGTAGAAAATTGTGGTGTCAGCGGCTTGAATGGTGCGGTCTTTGCCATCAAAGCCGCCATAGTTGTAGTTACCGACAATTGCTGGACTAGTAAATTTTGCAATTGGAGCATTTTTATTTTTGGGTCTTGCTCCTGTAAATGAACGGTCTGTCAGCAGTTCGGCAACTTCTTGGCGATTTTCGGCTTTGCTGCAATACTGGCAAGCTTCAATCATTGCTTTAACGAGGGAACGATAGGTTTTAGGATATTTCTCGATGAAAGATTCCATTACCCCCAAAAGTCGGTCTGGGTGTCCCAACCAAACTTCTTTGCCTTGGGCGAAGGTAAAGCCGATGTTTTCGTTTCCTGTAATTGCTCTGGTGTTCCAGGGTTCTGCAACCATATAAGCTTGCATGGCACCAATTCGTACGTTGGTCACCATCTGGGGCGGCGGAACGATGATGACGCGAAATTCTTTGAGAGGATCGACACCAGCGGCAGCAGATATGTAACGAACAAAGTATTCGTAAATCGAAGAACTCAGAACAACTGCCCAAACTTTATTTTCTGGTGGTTGGCTATTGAAGTAGCCTCGAAAATCTTTGCCAAAGGCTTCTAGGGCACCATCACCATATTTTTCTTGGTACTCGTACCAGGGACGCAGCCCAAAATCCCACATGGCTTTGTTCATGGTCATGGCGTTACCGTGGCGGTGGATGGTCATGGCTGCACACAAGGGGGCGTGGCGTGCGCCTTCGGCACCAATTCTGGCGTTGGTAACGGCGCCGGATACTACGGGTGAAGCATCCAAGCGACCAAAAATGATGCCGTCGCGGGAGGTTGCCCAACTAGCTTCGCGGTTGAGGGTGACGTTTAAACCATATTTGCGGAAGAAGCCTTTTTTCCAGGCGATCGCAAATGGCGCACAATCATTAACGGGAACGTATCCAACGGTAAGATCGGGTTTTTCTAAATCGTCGGATTTAACTACCGGTTGCACGGATAAGGCTTCTTCTGTTAATCCTTTGGCGGATCTGTCTCCAGAAATTGCACAGGAAGAGAGGGCAATTCCAGCTGTGGTTGCTCCTATTCCTTTGATAAAGTCTCGTCGAGTGTAGTTATAGTCACTCATTTTTGTGGCTCCGTTGGTGACTCAATTTTGAATTTTGGATTTTGAATTTTGGATTTTAGATTTGTTCTATGTAGCTTGTTTTTCGCGCAGTGAGTAGAAATTCATCAGCAACTCTACTAGACGCTGCACGAGCAAACATGATTAAATTTTGGATTTGGAATTATTCAATCCAAAATCCGTCTTGAAAAGTTTAGATTCGGAGGAAACCTCCGCTCTAACTTTTGTCTTCGATACGCTACGCGTAGCTTGCTTCGACCTACGAGTACGCCAAATTTAAAATCTAAAATTCGGTTGAATTAGTTAGAAGGTGTGGGACGGCGAGTTACTATTTCTTGGATTTTACCGACGCCGTAATCAAGAATTAATCCGGTTACGCCAATTACTAATACCGCTAGAAAGACTGAACTCAGGTTTAAGCGACTCCATTCGTCCCAGACGAAAAAGCCGATGCCAACACCACCTGTGAGCATTTCTACGGCAACGATTACCAGCCAAGCTATGCCTAAACTAATTCGCAAACCTGTAAAAATATACGGCAAACTTGCAGGCCAAATGATTTTTATAATCTGCCGCCAACGTGGCATTTCTAATACTCGCGCCACATTTAAATAATCTTTGGGAACGCTAGAAACTCCTAAGGCAGTATTAATAATTGTCGGCCACAAAGAAGTAATAAAGATGACAAAAATCGCTGAAGGATCTGCTAAGTTGAAGATAGCTAAGGCAATGGGCAACCAAGCTAAAGGGGATACGGGTTTAAAAATTTGAATGATGGGATTGAGGGCTAGCATTGCCGGTCTGGACATCCCAATGAGAAACCCTAGAGGTATGGCTACTACCGCACCTAATAAAAACCCTAGTATTACCCTTCGCAGACTTGCTATTAATAACCAACCAATTCCTAAGTTGCCTGGGCCTCGCTGATAGAAGGGATTTAAGATGTAGTCCAAATTAGCTGATAGTGCTTCTGGTGGGGTGGGCATTAATTCGTGGTTGGCAAGTGCAACAATCCACCACAACACGATTATTCCCAAAAAACCCAAAATAGGTAAAAAGAAGACATCTTTACTGATGACGGGTTTTGTCTTTTTCCAAGCAGTTTGTCCAGCGATCGCGACGATTGCTGCTAAATTTAATTGAAAGATCATTTACAACCTCAACAGGGTTAAGCGCAGGTACAAAAAATCGAGCAGTACCAGCCTCGGACACTGATGAGATCGGAACATTATGAAAATGCCGTCTCTTCAGTCTCCTCTCAATGCCTACGAAGTTAGCTGACGGGCTAGGGCTGAGAGATGCCCTTCTGAAGAAAGTTGTCAGTTGGGAGCCAAGAGTAAGGAGTTAATTAAAAACTCATAACTCATAACTCATAGCTTTCTCCAAGATACGCCCCACAATTTGGTTCCTCCGCTCCAGCGTTAAGCACTTTGATGGGCTGGATTAGGCTGACTTACTCTAATAGGTACGAAATTACGCACAATATAACTTCGATGTGAAGAGTATAACATTAACGCTCAGCAAAAAATCATCCTCTTCTGAAATATATTGTTTATTTAAATACTTTAATCAAGTTATTAACCTTGTTTTTACGTAGTTAATAAATCTTCTAGCTTTTGATAAATTTAATTATCTTGGGAGCGAAATTAATGCATAGCAATGGAAGCAGCCATCCTTTAGTTAACGTTCGATCTTGTTAAACAATAGATTTTTGTTAATAAAGATAGTGTATATTATACATTAATTTTTTATATACTGAGGTTTGTCGAACGATACCTCAATTTTTTGCTAGCCGACCCGACGATAGATTAAATTTATTACTTTTGATAGGTGAATTTTGGAAGTTTTTTTGGTAAAACGTCGCTCTAATGGATAAACTAATTGCAGATGCAAATTTACTCATCTCTCTCGTCGCTGAATTTAACATAATGGATTTTAGTCAATTCCTGGCTGAAAAAACTGATACCATCCTAGATAAGTGGATAAGAGCAGTTCGCAAAGATCAACGGATTGAAAGTGCTGATGATTTATCTTATACAGCCATAAAAAATCATATTCCGAATGTTTTGAAAGCAATGGTAACGGTACTTTCAAAATCTGAGGATAATGATATTCAGTCGATAATTGTTGCCAGTTTTGAGCATGGGGCGATTCGAGCCGAACAAGGTTTTGATGCAACAGAAATTGCTAGGGAATATCATCTATTAAGAACAGTAATATTTGACACTATTCACGCAGATTTATTGAAAGGAACACCCGCAGATATAATTCGTTCTATGCGTTTGATTGACGCTATTGTAGATGAAGCGATCGCTCGGTGTTTCAAAAGTTATCTTGAAGAACGTTTGCGAGAGTTGAGGCAGTTACAAACATCATTAACGCTGCACAATCAGGAATTGACACGCTTAATTAGCGCCAATCAAGAGTATATTTCCCAACTAGCTCACGAATTAAAACATCCTTTAACTTCAATTATTGGTTACTCGGATTTATTTTTACGCCAACAACGAAGAAAGTCCAAGGTAAAAGACAACTATACTAATTTAGAACATATTGAGCGGGTGCTACGCAATGGTAGACAATTACTCCACTTCATTAATGATGTGCTGGAACTTTCCCGGTATGATGCCGGACAGATAAAACTCCAACTTGCACGCACCAATGTGCCGGAACTCATTAATAATGTGTATGAAATGTTGGAACCTTTAGCTGTGGAGAAAAACTTACAAATTGTAGTAGACTGCGATCGCGCTCCTCAAGAATTAATTACAGACTCATTTCAATTACAACAGATTGTTACAAATCTTATTAGTAATGCGATTCGTTATACAGAGTCTGGGACTATTATTGTAATGTGTCAAGTGTTGGAAAAACAGAGATGGGCGATCGCAGTTTCTGACACAGGAATTGGCATTGCACCGGAAGACCAAGCCCAGATATTTGAACCTTATTTTCGTGTCAGTGCTGGCGATCGTCCTTACCTTCCTGATAGTACAGGATTAGGATTGGCAATAGTTTGGCGGTTAGTAAAACTATTACAAGGTAAAATTAACTTAGTTTCTGAACTGGGAGTTGGTTCAACTTTCACCATAGTTTTACCATTGGAAATGGATATATAAGAAATTTTATTTGCTGAATTCTGACAACTCATTTCTACAATAACCCTTGCTTTTTCAACTTAGCTAATGCATCTTCAGCAGCAGCTTTTTCAGCGTCTTTTTTATTGCGTCCCTTACCTTCACCGTAGATTTTTTCACCTACATATACTTTGGCTACGAATTCTGGTGCATGAGATAAACCTCCAGTTTGGACTGTGACATATTTAGGAGGAGTTTGGGTAACATTGCGTTGTACCCATTCTTGAAAGCGATTTTTTGAGTCTACATTAGAGCGAGAAACAACAATTTGTTCGGGTACAGAATCAAATAGTGGTTCTATAATTGCGCGAACTGCTTCAATATCTGAATTATTATCTAGATAATAAGCAGCAAGAACAGCTTCAAATGTGCTGCTAAGTAAATTGGGATTATAGTATCCTCCGTCTTGAATAGCACCTTTTCCTAGCCGCATTTTAAAGTTTAAATCTACCTCTTGTGCGAACTTTGCCAGTTGCTTTTCATCTACCAATGCAGAACGCCGCCGAGTTAATTCATCTTCCCCCTTGTGTGGGTGACGGCGATAGAGATATTCACCACTTAAGAAATTCAGCAAAGCATCACCAAGAAATTCTAGACGTTCGTTATGTTCGCCTTCTCCTGGGTTTTCATGAACATAAGAACGGTGAGTCAGCGCATGGCGTAGAAGTTTTTCATCGCGGAATATTAGAAGTTTGTGCATTTTTATCTTTCGTTTATTTTTCCCTAGTTAATTGAATGAAAAGGGCGGGTAAGATACCCACCCTACAAGATAAGATACTTAAAAAATTGACGTGCTACTTAGAAACAGTTAACTTTTATCCAGATAGGAGGATAAATACTGTTCCCACGAGTGTTGTTACACTTAAAACAAGAAAGGCGCAAGTTTTCAAAAGAATTAGAGCCACCGCGGCTTTTGGGTAAAAGGTGTTCAATTGTCAGCCTTTTTTGTGGTAAATTCTGGCGACACCACCAACAGTTAGAGCCATATAAATCAATAAGTTTCTGTCTCTTACTACGTTTTTGTTTGGAATTCATTTTGTTGATTTTCCATTTTAGTTGTTGTTTGCAACAGCATTGGAATATCACACATCTAAAAGTAACGAATTTATATTGAAGAAATTTATCAAAAATGAATCTTCCTTTATAAAAAATTCGCTACTTACGCTTTCGTTTAGTTAAAGTCTCAGCAGTAAGAATTCCTGGCTTCCTACCAAGCTTCGCGTCATCCCTTCCTCTGAACATTTATCCGAACATCTTGTCTTTCCATTGAAAGTCTAATCAATTACTAGACTAAACTTTTGGCTAAATACTCAGCCGAAGGGATGACACGAAACTCGGCAGGAAACTAGGAATTGTTGCTGCTGAGACAACTACCAAAAACCTGCGCTTTAGAGTGCGATTATTTATGTTGTCCTAAATACACATTCGCATACGTAATCTGGGATTGTCAATATAGTCATTTATGAAGATTTGTCAAAGCGATCGCCTGATATAATCCTACTTAAAAGGAGCAGGTAGCAAGCAAGCTGAAAATAACATCAAATCCAGCAACCTGCCCCAAACGAGGTAGCTATAACCAACAATTGCTTTTGATGTGGCAATGTTGTTAGAACAAAGATAATAACAGTATTAATTATATAGAGTGAGAAAATATGTACATCCAAATTAAGCCAGAATTAGAGCAATTTATTCAGGCGCAGCTTGCAAGTGGTAGATTCGCTAGTGCAGATGATGTAATAAATGAAGCTTTTAAACTGCTACAAGAAAGAGAACAGCGAATTGAAGAATTACGGCAAAAAATTGCTGTAGGAACTGAACAAATCGCTAAAGGGCAAATAACTGATGGTGAAGTTGTATTTGCCAGATTCCAAGAAAAAATTCGTCGAATTGCTGAGGAGTCTTCTGAATGAGCAATTATTCACTTTCAGACGCAGCAATTCAAGATTTAGATGAAATTTGTGAATTTATTGCCCGTAGTAACCCAAAAGCAGCAAGTAAGCTTTTTGATGACATTCGCCAGAAGTGTAAATTAGTAGCTAATTTTCCTAATATGGGAAAAAGTTATGCAAGGTTTGTACCGAATCTGCGCGGTTTTGTTGTAGATGATTACATTATATTCTACTATCCAAGAGAAGACGGAATTAGTATTACTCGTGTTGCGAGTGGCTATCGAGATTTAGAATCTTTGTTTGCCGATGAATAATCAAACTATAACTATTACAGCAGTTTCGAGGTAAATGAGGTACAGTAAGTATTAGTGCATCGAGAATGACAATGAAAGCGTACTCCATCGATTTGCGTTCAAAAATAGTAGATGCTTATGAAAGAGGTAACACGTCAATCCGGAAGGTGGCTGTT
>JAVRCH010000123.1:0-15610 GCA_034530795.1 Nostoc sp. DedQUE12a | reverse complement strand
GGGCAACGGGATATGGGTAAAGGGCAAAGGGCACTGGCCAAAGGGCAATGGGCAAATGGCAAGGGGCAAACGGCAAAATAGAACGGGATTTACGGCTATGTGGGGAGTCTGGGGAGAATGACTCTGAACTCCTGACGGGCTAAACGTCATTCTACTGTTAACAGTACTCGCCATACCCAATGCATAATAACTGTTAGCTTTCTTGTTTTAGATTACAAGATCGTGGAGTAAGTCTGAAAGTCTCAGAACATAAAAATCAGCTTTTTGACCATTTATTTTAGAAATAAGAGGCTTTTAAGATTTACTTAAAACTCCGCCTCGCCATCCCCCTTACCCTTTGCCCTTTGCCCCTTACCCTTTGCCCCTTGCCCTTTCCCCCTTCCCCTTTGCCCTTTCCCCCTTCCCCTTTCCTCCTTCCCCATTTCCATTTATCTATCTAATGAGATACATTGTGTATTCTGATGTTAAAAAAGATTGTCTGAGCAATTGTGACTATAGTTAGTGACGTTAACTAGGTAGAATGTTATTTGTTTGCCGCACTAGTATAAAAGCAGGTGTATCCAGCGCGTGAAGCTATTTGTATACCATACTCCGGAATTAACTCCAACGGATAAAGCGCCAGAATGTGCGATCGCAGTCGATGTCTTGCGAGCCACTAGCACGATAGCGACTGTCTTGGCTGCTGGAGGCGAAGCTGTACAAGTATTCAGCGATTTAGATCAACTAATCGCAGTTAGTGAGCAATGGCCTCCTGAAAAACGTCTGCGGGCTGGAGAACGCGGTGGCGCTAAAGTAGCGGGCTTTGAGTTGGGTAACTCTCCCCTCGACTGCACCTCAGAATTGGTGCAGGGGCGTCGGTTATTTATCAGTACTACAAATGGCACTCGTGCTTTACAACGGGTACAAGACTCGCCAAATGTATTAGCCGCAGCCTTAATCAACCGAGCAGCAGTGGTGCAATTTCTTCTAGAAAAGCAACCACAGACAGTGTGGATTGTCGGCTCAGGTTGGGAAGGCAGTTTTTCTTTAGAGGATACAGTTTGTGCGGGTGCGATCGCTCATAGTATTTTAAAGCAAACCAAATTCTCACCAGAAGAATTAGCTGGTAACGATGAAGTAATTAGTGCGATCGCTCTTTACTCTCAATGGCAAGATAACTTATTAGGATTATTCCACCAAGCTAGTCACGGCCAACGTCTATTACGTCTTGAATGTCAAGAAGATTTAAAATATTGTTCCCAAACTGATGTTTTAGATGTCTTGCCAATACAACAAGAAATAGGAGTTTTAAAAAGGGCATAGGGCATTGGGCATTGAACATTCGGCATGGGGAAAGGGAAAGGGGTAAGGGGAAAGAGGAAAGATTAAATTTATTCCTTTTCCCTTTTCCCTTTAACCTTTTCCCACACTCCAATGCCCCATGCCCCATCCGCTATGCCCTATGCCCAATCTTTGAGCATTTGCCGGAGTCTTTGTCGCCAATGGGGGGGATATTTTCCTAGAAGTGTGGAAATTTTGCCACAAGCAAGGACGGAATAGGGAGGGCGACGGGCGGGTGTGGGATATTCGGGGGTTGTAATGGGGACGATATTTTCAACTTTTAGAGGAAACCCTAGCTGCTGGGCTTCTTCAAAGATGGCAATGGCAAAGTCATACCAGCTAGCAACGCCGCTATTTGTGTAGTGGTATGTGCCTGCGATATCTAAGCTCAAATTGGGAATGATTTCGGCTATGACTGTGGCTATATCTTTTGCCCAAGTCGGGCTACCAATTTGATCGGCGACGATACGCAGTTCTGGGCGTTGGACACCGAGTCTTAACATGGTTTTGACAAAGTTACTTTTACCAAAGTTTCCATACACCCAAGCTGTGCGGAGGATGAGGTGATGGGTGCAATTTTCTCGAATTGCTTGTTCTCCTGCGAGTTTGGTTTTTCCATAGACACTCAAGGGGTTAGTCGCATCAGTTTCCTGATATGGGCGACAGCCATTGCCATCAAAAACGTAATCGGTGGAAATATGAATTAGAAAAGCTCCCAATTTTTGGCTTTCTTCGGCAAGAATTAAAGGTGCAGTGGTATTAATAGCGTAAGCTTGTTCAGATTCGCTTTCGGCTTTGTCTACGGCGGTATAAGCAGCGGCGTTAATAATGATTTGCGGTTGGTTGGATCTGATAACTTTATAGAGGGTATCAGGCTCGGTAAGGTCTACTATTGGGCGTGCCACTGAGATAACATTGCCGTAGTAGGATGGTAGAATTTGTTGCAATTCTTGACCAACTTGACCGTTGCTACCAATTAGCAGAATTGATTTACTATTAGTCATTAGTCATTAGTCATTAGTCATTAGTTTTTCTTTGCGTCCCCGCGTCTCCCCCATCTTTCCACCTCCCCACTGTCTTTATTGAGAGAATTTAATCAAAGATTTCAGCGGTTTTTAAAGATTTACCAGCTTGGTCTTTAGCTGATAGAATCGGTGGGCCACTCAAAGGCCAATCTATAGCTAAATCTGGATCGTTCCAGACGATTGTGCGATCGCCTTGGGGTGCGTAGTAATCTGTAGTTTTATAGAGAACTTCGGCTGTTTCTGAAAGCACGAGAAAGCCGTGAGCAAAGCCTATTGGTATCCAAAGTAGGCGTTTGTTTTCAGCACTGAGTTCATAACCTACCCATTTACCAAATGTCGGCGAACTCTTTCTAATGTCTACGGCTACGTCAAAGATGGTGCCGGCAATTACACGAACGAGTTTACCTTGGGGTTGTTGGATTTGGTAATGCAATCCACGCAGGACGTTTTGCTTAGAAAAAGAGTGGTTATCTTGGACAAAGTTCGCAGCAATACCAGTTTCATGATTAAATTTTTGTTGGTTATAGGCTTCAAAGAAGAAACCGCGATCGTCTGCAAATACTTTGGGTTCGAGTTGTATAACTTCGGGAATTTTGGTACGTGTAATGCTCATTAATACTATTATGAGTAATTTGCCACAGTTTTAATTTTGGAAATAAATCACACCCTAAATACAGGTAGTAGCATAACATTTTGAGTGTGCCAAAATTGAGTAAATTATGTAAGTTCAATTTGACAGTCGTCACCAATTAGAAATCGTAAAGCTTTTGGGCGACGGGGTGCAAGAGTCACTTGTGCGCGTTGTCCAATGACACTATCAATAATGCGCTGATGGATTCCGGCAATTTTCGCACCTTCTAAAATCACGCTGTGTTCTAAATCTGTATCGATGAGTGTGGCATTGTTAGCAATGCTACTATAAGGGCCAATGAAGCAGTTTTCTAAATGACAATTGTTGCCAATGATTACTGGGCCGCGAATTGTACAGTTAATAACTTGAGATTTTGCACCGATTTTCACTCGCCCAATAATCTGACTTTGGGCATCAACTTCACCGAGATTTGATGGTGTCAAATAGGTGTCGAGAACTAAACGATTAGCTTCTAACAAGTCATCTTTTTTACCAGTATCTAACCACCAGCCTTGGAGTTTGTGTGCCACAACCTGTTTTTGCTGATCGATAAGGTATTGAATAGCATCAGTGATTTCGAGTTCGCCTCTAGGGGAAGGTTGGATATTGGCGATCGCATCAAAGATGATATGAGAAAAGAAATAAACTCCTACCAACGCCAGATTTGAAGGAGGAACTTTCGGTTTTTCAATTAACTGCAATACCCTTCCTGTATCATCGACCTCAGCCACACCAAAGGCAGTAGGATTGGCAACAGGACGTAAGAGAATTAAAGCATCAGGCTGTTGTTGGCTAAATTGTTGCAGAAAGTACCTTAAGTCGCCTAATTGAATTAGGTTATCGCCCAAATACATAACAAAGGGAGAATCTCCTAAAAACGGACGGGCGATTTGGACTGCGTGAGCAAGTCCGGCTGGCTGTTTTTGCAATATGTAGGTAATTTTGGCTCCAAAGTATTCTCCATCTCCCGTTTTTGCTTGAACCTCTGCGCCTGTTTCCGGGCTGATAATGATGCCAATATCAGTAATACCAGCAGCGATCATTTCTTCAATGCCATACCATAAAACAGGTTTATTAGCAACTGGTACGAGTTGTTTTGCACCACTGTAAGTGAGGGGACGCAGGCGTGTACCTTTACCACCAGAGAGAATTAATGCTTTCATAAGGGTTTGTTATTGGTCATTGGTCATTGGACTTCTTGCAGAAGTCGGGAAAAGGGTAAGGGGGAAGGGGGAAAGGAATAAGAAAAAACCTTTTCCCTTTTACCTTTGCCCCCTCTTGCAAAACTCTTTTTGCAAGAGGTCTATTGGGTATGGGACATTAGACATGGGTGTTTGTCATTAGTTATTCTCTGTGTTTTCCCGTCCCCGTGTCCCCGCGTCCTTTGCTGAACGGTAATATTCTACACGTAGTGGGATAATACTTCGGCAGTGGCTTGTCCGGTTTTTTCCCAACTGAATTGTTGGGAGCGGATAATTCCCTGGTTAGAGAGGCGCGATCGCAATCCCGGATCGGTCGCGATCGCTTCCATCGCCTCTGTAATTTCTCTGGTGTTGTAGGGGTCAATTAGAATTGCCGCATCTCCAGCGACTTCGGGTAAAGAGGAAAGATTGGAGGTAATGACTGGGGTACCACAAGCCATTGCTTCTAAGACTGGTAAACCAAAACCTTCCCAGAGAGTAGGGAAAACAAGGCCGATCGCTTGATTAATGATTTTTGGCAGTTCGCTGTAAGCAACGTAGTCAAGGAATTTTACTCGATTACCGATGCCAAGTTGGGCAACTTGGGCTTTTAAAGTTGGGGTGTAACGGCGATCGCTTGGCCCTGCTAACCAAAGTTCGTAGTCGCTGTTATTGGGTAGCGCACCGAAGGCAGCAATCAGCCCGTGTAAGTTTTTATAACTATTTTGACGTCCAATGTAGAGAAAATAGTTAGAGGTGGGGAGATTGAGAAAACGGAAGTGAGTGCGATCGTAGGCAAGAGGAATTGGGGTAATTTTCCTGGCTGGAATCTGATAAAAATCAGTAATGTCCTTAGCTGTAGCTTGGGAATTACAAACAATGTGTTGTGCTTGGTTGATGACTTGAGGAATGTAATAGCGGTGATAGTATGTCAGCGGTGAAAAGCTTTTAGGAAAACGCAACGGAATAAAATCGTGAACCATTACAATAAAACGGCAGTTTGTATAAATAGGCGCTTCTGGAAGTAAGGAAAATAAAATCTGGGATTTTAGCTTTTTATAAATTTGTGGTAATTGAAATTGCGTCCAAAAAAGGCGTTTTAAATGACCTTTTACGCCTTGTTCTGGGGTTAAGTTAGCAGGAGTTGGGTAACAGTTATAACCAGAAATATTTTGAAAAACTAAGAGTGTTGGATAAAGTTGTTGTAAGTGAGGTAATAAATTTAGAGCGTAGGTACTGATACCTGTAGGTTGATTTAGCAGAAATGAGAGATTAATTAATAATGCCATTTAAAAATAAATTATTTATGTTGCTGTTTGACGACATAATTCCATATACCATAAAATTTACCTAATCCAGCTTTTGGCTTTAGTATAATTAGTAAAATTGCTTTGAAAATCTGAAAAATTAATCTGAAATTAAAAATAACTTTATTCGTGTGTTTATCTATTGTTAATAGATAACCATAAGTACCATTTCTAAATTTTAAAAAAATATTTCTATTAGTAATAGACGAACCTTCATGCAGAACTAGAAAATTATTATTTATCGCAACTATATGTCCTCGATTAGTGTAACGTAAGCAAAAATCTACATCTTCGTAATAAAGAAAGTAATCAGAATCAAAATAAGGACATTCAGTAAAATTTTTAAAATTCAGGATTAAACTACAACCAGAAATCCAATCACAATTAACATAGTCAGTATCTATATTCCTTACTTTCTTTTCATAAATTATTGCACCAGTTTTAGGAATAAAAGTACCACCAGCAAACCAAACTTCGCCTTTTGGAGTACAGATTAATGTACCAAGAATTGAAATTTCTGGATACAAATCAAAAAATGGCTGAATTTTTTCTAAAGTATTTTCTGTTAAATAAGCATCCGGGTTAATTATCCAAACATAGGCTTGAGGGTCTTGATTGTAAATCCATTCTAAGCCTAAATTACAAGCACAACCAAAACCTAAATTAGCCCCTGCATCTAAAATCAATACGGATTCTGTTTGGAGATTATTAATAGAGCGATCGTCAGGTGAGTTATTGATAATAATTAGTTTGTAGTCTACATCGTTTGTTTTTTGGATAGAATTAATTAATTTTAGAATAAAATTACTAGAATAGTAATTAACCGTTAAAAAATAAATCACTGTAATGATATTAAGCTTTAATATCAGCTAAATTTGCTAAATAATAATTATATAGCAATCTTATTTGATTTGTGAAAATCGAGGGGCTTCAGATCCCCGACTTCTTTGAGAAGTCGGGGATCTAGTTGTTCGCGAATGATTTAGGACTGCTATATCATTTTATTTTACAGCCAAATTTTACCAAGCTTTCCTTGAAAGCCGTGAAATATTCCCAGCAAGCAAGCCCATATTTTTAGACTTTTTTCTTCAGGGTCATACAGAAAAATTATCACTATACTGCGGAGTAAATATTTTATGCGCCTAGCACAACTAGTTAACCGATACAAGCCTTGGGCGTAGCGAGTTTCTAAATAAGTGTGATTTCGATTAATGTAGTAATAACGTAGACCAGAGTATTTGTGAACAATAATTTCTTGTTGAAAAAATTTTACTTTAACTGGATTACCAAAATTATGATACATAATAGCTTTAGTAATTATCAGATTACGGAATCCTTGTTGTCGGAATCTCAGCCCATAGTCGAGATCAATTCCATCTATAAACAATTCCGGCCGAGGAAAACCAACAATTTTAGCCGCAGTAATGGAAATTAAAGAACCAGAAGTTATAGGTGAATCGCAGTCATAAAAATCAACATTCTGATTGTGTATGTAGCCTATAAAATGGTCTTTTACAAAAGTTGCTCCTTGTACAACTTTCTCAGTTTTCTGATCGATGGGACTGGGAGCAATAATTCCAATTTGGTTGTCATCCTCTAGAGATAACTTATTGTAAAAATTTAACAAAATTTCTAAACAATTTTTAGTTGGTAAACTGTCTTGGTCAAAAGTCCATAAAAAATCGTAGCCTTCTTTTATAGCCCATTCCAGCGCCAGTACTAAACCTTGACCAATGCCAACATTTTCTGGATAATGATGTATCAAAACCGATGGATTATTATCGCGTTCTAATAATTCTTGTTCGGAATTATCTACTACAAAAATCTTATCTATTGGTATAGATTGAGATTTAATGGCTTGTAGACAATTGCTAGCAGCTTGTTTATCTTTATAGAAGGTTATGTAAGCTGCCACTTTTGCTGTCATTGATTTAGATGTTATGTAAAAACCCTATTTTGGCGTTCTAATGCTCTTATCTTCAGGCTGATGTATCAAGATACTTTTAAAACAGCCTTTCATAATAACGAAGATTTCTAGAGGTTTGAGCATTATACATTTCTTCTAATATTTGCCGCAGATCGTACTTGTATTCCCATGTTGGATAGTGAGAACGGAACTTTCTCACATCTGAAATGTACCAGATATGATCGCCAGAGCGATTCTGTTCTGTATAAGAATATTGCAGCTTTTTCCCGACGATATCTTCGCAAATTGAGATTGCTTCTAACATAGAGCAATTACTATGTCGAGAACCTCCGATATTATAAACTTCGCCACATCTGGGATTTTGATAAAAATGATAAAAAGCGTTGACTAAATCGTAACTGTGTATATTATCTCTAACTTGTTTACCTTGATAGCCAAAGATGGTGTAAGTATCACCAGTAATTGTACATTTCATTAAGTAAGCTAGAAAACCATGCAACTGAGCGCCAGAATGGTTAGGCCCAGTTAAGCAACCACCTCTAAAGCTAACAGTCCTCATGCCGAAGTATCTACCATATTCTTGCACTAGAACGTCTGCGGCAACTTTAGAAACACCAAATAAAGAATGTTTGGAGTTATCAATTGTCATTGACTCATCAATACCTTCTTTGTATTGATGATTTGGTTCAATTTCCCAGCGGTTTTCTAACTCTTGTAAGGGTAAAAAGTTGGGAGTGTCGCCATAGACTTTGTTAGTGGAAGTAAATATAAAAATTGCATCTGGACAATATTGTCGAGTTGCTTCTAGTAATACTAAAGTACCGTTAGCATTAACTGTAAAATCTGTATGAGGGTCTTTTGCTGCCCAGTCATGAGATGGTTGTGCTGCTGTATGAATTATCAGACAAATATCAGAGGAATATTCTTGAAATAGGTTTTCTATTGCAGAGCGATCGCGGATATCAATATCATAATGACGATAGCTGTCACCGTATTTATCTTCTAGAATGCGACGATTCCACTCTGTTGATGCAGATTCACCAAAAAATACCGCCCGCATATTATTATCGATACCCACAACATTAAAACCTTGCTGGGCAAAAAAATGAACCGATTCGGAACCAATCAGGCCAGATGAACCAGTAATTAAAACGGTAGGCATAATATTTGTAATTCCCTCACACTACAATCATCAGTTTAGGATAAAACGGGCTTCAGAATTGTTTCATATTCAAGAATCCACTGATAAATATCTCTCAGAGTTTGTTCGGGATTTATCATTGGTTTCCATCCAGTCTTAGAAATTATCTTGGAAGAATCTGTAATATAAATAGGAATGTCACCTTGTCTGGCTGTTTCTTCTGATGCGATCGCAATAGATTTACCAGTAATTGCCTCACATAATCTAGTAGTTTCTAATAGCGATAAACTATAATCAACACCTCCACCAACATTTAAAATATCTCCATCTAATTCGGAAAAATTTTCTAATTGGTAATCAATGAGGCGTAACAAATCTTCAATATGCAATAAATCTCTAACTTGTTTCCCTGTACCGCCATAGCCTATGTAACTTAGAGATTTTTCAAAATGATGTCCAGCTAACCACAAAACAAAAACACCTTGGTCAACTTTACCCATTTGCCAAGGCCCTGTAATTACACCACAACGATTGACTATTGCCTGAATATTATAAGCTTGTCGATACTCTTCGATGAGCATTTCCGAGGCAAGTTTAGTAGTACCATATAAAGAACGGTAGCTTTGAAGTGGAAATTCCTCGGCAATACCTAAATGAGATACCCCAGGTATTGTTTGTTCGACAGCAATGTTAAAACGAGTTGGTAGTTCTACTAAATTAATTGATTTTAATGTTTCAATTGGATAAACACGACTAGTAGATAGAAAGAGCAAACGAGCTTGAATTTGTCTAGCTAATTCCAGAACATTAATAGTTCCTACTAAATTTGTTTGCAGGACGTATTGTGGAGAATTAAATCCTGCAAGTACGGAAGGTTCAGCAGAACAATCAATAATAGTATCGACATCGAACATTCCAGGATCTAAATCGCTAGAAGAACGAATGTCACCATGAATAAACTCAATTCCCAAATTTTTGAATCTAGGAAGATTTAATTCTGAACCGCGTCTGCGAAGATTATCAAAACATATAATTTGCCACTGAAAATGATGCTTTTTTAGATGAATTGCTAAGGAACTACCAACAAAACCAGCCCCTCCTAAAATCAGAATCTTCTCAGCCATTGGATTTAAACCTTTGATGTGCTAGCAGTTTATTTTTGCTTAGATGATAATCTCCACGCGATAAATGTTTTTCTAGCCAGATGAAGAGGACTATAAACAAATATCTGCTGCCCATTTCTTTTAGCTTTAACTTAGAAACTCCTGTGGTTCTATTTCTCCAAGTAATGGGAATCGTTGTATAAGAATACCCCCTTACTATGGCTTTAAGTGGCATTTCTACAGTTAAATTGAAATGATGAGATACTAATGGAGATATACCTTCAATAACTTCTTTCCGATAAATTTTAAATGCATTGGTCGTGTCGTTAAATTTCAAGCCAAATAAAATTTTAATAAATAAGTTAGCTAAGCGATTAACAATTAATTTATGGCTGGGATAGTCAATGACTCTACCTCCTTTAATGAAGCGAGAACCAAAAACACAATCGTATCCCTCTTGCAGTTTATGGTAATAAGCTACGATGTCTTCTGGAGCGTCTGAACTATCTGCCATAACTACTGCTACAGCATCTCCTGTAAAATTTTCTAAGCCACAGCGAACTGCAAAGCCAAAGCCGTTGGGATAATAATTATTGATGTAACGCAGCTTAATATTTTCCGAATTGAGCTGCTGTAATAATTGTTCTGTGTTATCTTTACTGTTGTCGTTAACAACTAAAATTTCGTAATCTATTTTTTCTTGTTCCAAAACTTGGCTAATAGTGCCAACAGTTTGAACTATGCAGTCTTCTTCGTTGTAAGCTGGAATTACTATTGATAAAGTCTTGATAGATTTTGAAGTCTCTATCGTTCTTGATTCATCACCGATGGAGTTAGGATTTACTAATAGAGCTGGAGCTAATGCTTCTGGATAATATGTAAGCTGTCTTTTTTGTTTTGGGGTTTTAAATACGAAGCGATCGCTAATTAAATAATTAATCGATGCACTCACAAGTGCGCCTATTATAGTATTGATCGCATAGTTAACTCTCAACCAATCTAAAATTGGAAAAATCAAGAAAACACGAGTAATAACGGCAGCACCCGCAGAAACATGATAAAGAGGAAGTTGCCGTAAAAATACTTCTCTGAGATCCCAAATACCACCAGTCCAAACCCATGCCCGATATACAAAAAAACTAAATACTAAAGAAAGTTCAATTGATATTGCATTGGCTACATTACGCAAAAAAGCTGTATTGAACCCTAGCTTTTCAATTATTAAATAAATCAGTACTAAGTTTAGTGCCGCTGCTAAACCACCGCCTAGTAAAAACTTTAGTATTTTGGGCTGGAATAATTTTTTTAGCATGATCGTAATTTATGAATATTTTATAAATAATAAATTTTGTGGAATAATTAAAATTAATGTAATGATTAATTAGTGCTTAATTAATTCCATAGATAAAGTTGGATTAATTGGAATTAATAATTTCTGTCCAGTAGGTAACTCTGCAAATTTATCAGCATACTTAGCAAATTCAAAATCAGTAAAAGGAGGATGCTGCCAATCGCTTGATATACCGACTATCATTAACAACAGTATAATTGCTACTAATATTTTTGAAATATGATTTCTTTTCTTATATATTTGGTGACTCAACCATAAAACTCCTAATGAAAAAGATAATATAAAATTAAACCAGTAACGTCCACCGAAACCAACAAGTAAAAACTCACTGATATCAGGAAATTCTGAAGCTATTACTGCTGAGGGTATTAGAGCAGAAAATATAATAAATGACTTGAGCGCAAAAGGGGATTTAAGTAATAAATAAAATAAAATACTAGCTCCTATAATTACTGTTATTACACTCAAATAATTATATAGATATTCCGGTAATGTTTTGACTAAGCGATCGGTAATTTTTGTCCCCAAAAAAGATATGAAAAAAAGTTGATTTGTCAAAATTTTTGAGATTTTATCTAAAGTATTCAAAGATAATAAATTTGAATTTAATCCGCTTATTCTGTCTTGACCAGTTTTATCATTAGCAATAACAATAAATTGAAATATTGCCGTAATTATT
The DNA here is from genome assembly GCA_034530795.1 of Nostoc sp. DedQUE12a. GTDB lineage: Bacteria > Cyanobacteriota > Cyanobacteriia > Cyanobacteriales > Nostocaceae > Nostoc. Next base: position 3,945 of record JAVRCH010000123.1, on the reverse strand, counting down.
AATAATAAGAATTTTGCAGATCGAAAAGTATAACTTCTTTTTTCTTTGAATCTATCTGAAAGTATAAAAAATGAAATTGCAGGTGTTATTATAATGGAAAAAGGCCCAGTTAAGCCTCCTATAAAAACCAGTATAGTATCTAACAAATTAATTAACAATCGAGATGATTGAGCAATAAGAGCCATAAATATTAGAAGTGCTATATGCCATTGTGCATTAGTAATATTTGCATGAATCTCATAGCATCCAGGTAAGGCTAGATAGAGAAAGGATATAAAAATTCTATAATTTATATTTGGTATTAATTTTGAAAACCTAGAGGAAATTAAAAAATTTACTGGTAGAATTTGAATGATAATGGCAATCAAATTAAACACAAGTGGTGCTGATTTTAAAGGAAACAGCATACTAAACGCCGCAGTTAATCTAGGGACAGCATGTAGATATCCTGCGTAAGGTAAGAATAACGAATTTAGACTTCCATTGTTGTATGCTTGGGCATAAAAAACAGTTCCATCTTCTGCCCAAAATTGCGGATTTAAAATTGCATCAGGTCGCCTAGAAATAATTAATATAAAAGCGAGCAGAAACATTATTATATGAATATACAGTAATCTGCGTTCGCTTGGATTATGCGAAGAGATAGCATGATTAATTGTCATAACTCACACTCTGACTCTAGTAGATTTACTTGCGACATTGTGAGAATAAATTTATAAATTTTTTCGATTTCAACATCCCAATCTGCATGGTTATCAATTATTTCTTGGGCAGCATTAATTCTAATATGTTCTAAATCTTCATATCGTGCGATCGCTTCTGAGATTGTTTCACCTATATATGTAGCACTAGGATAGGATAAAAGACAGTTTTCTTTATCTTTCAATAACCATTTTGTACTGTTATTAATATTAGAAACGACTAATACACCACATGCCATCATCTCAAAAGGCAAGTAAGATGGATGCTTAGTCATCATCATAGATAGGCCAATATGACAGGAACGATATAAATCGCCTGTTGCTTCATAACTTAGCAAACCAAGATTTTCTACCACTCCTTCTAAGCCATAGTCTTTCGGCTTCCAATTGGCACCAGCAGATAATATTTCAATATTAGAACCATAACGGTTTTTGAGTTGACGCATAGCTGTAATTGCTAACTCAAAAGCGTTGCGAGGATGTCCAGGACGACCATAAAAAAAGATCCGTTTGGGGTTGTCTTTTCTCAAACTATTATCTGGATAGAAAATTTTAGTATCTACACAAGGAGTAAAGTGAATGGCTTTTCCTCCATATTCACTTTCATATATATTTTTTAAACTGATAGTGTTGGCAATTCCATAAAATCCAAAACGGTATGTTGCCTCAGTTTGAGCGTATGTAGAACCCGCTGGATAAAATAAAGGTTCAAAATCCTGAATAAAATAAAACTTTAATCCAGTATTTTGAACCTTTAGCAATACATAAGCAGTTGTCCAAAGTGTAGCTATAGAAAAATCGGCAGGCTGTATATTATTGATTGCTTCTGCCGAGTTAAGAACTATAACTTCACAAGTCTTTAACTCTGGAAACGCTTTAATAATATTTCCAAAAATAACATCAGCTTTGGCGTCACCACAAATCAAAAACCTTTGATGCATTCCTCCTTTTTGCAGTAAATAATCAGCTGTACGTAGTATTGTCATGACTCCACCATAAAAAGCGTTTTCAAAGGATGGTAGATACCAATTGACAATATGAGGCCCAGATGGAATAACTCTTTCTGGATGTTGCTGAGTTTGATAAATGTCATTAATGGAAAAATCCATGACTGCGGCTAATGCAGTAGCATCTTGAGTGTATTTATCTACGATAATAGGAGGTTGCTTTAGGTGAATTAACTTATCTTGAATTAATTTTTTAATAAATAGCGGAATTTTCATAATATCTCTCTATTTTTTGCTCTTAATTTTAACGGAACTACAGATGCAAATGCAGGATGAAAATAAGGATCGTTGGCTAAAGAATCATCAAATACGGGCAGGTTATTTTCTGGTAAATCTACTAAAAAGACTCTTGCGTGAGGATTTACCAAACCACGTTTATTAGTAGCCCGACTGGCTCGACAAAGCTTGATTGTTGAATGCAGAACAGAAGGAGAATCGGTAGGTAATCCTCCTAAATTTAAATAATGTTTGTAATTAAAAGCAAGTGCCCAAGGAGAACTCGCGCTACAGTTGCGATACCATAATGCTCCACCAAATGTTTCCCAAACATATAGCTCGCTACCGTAAAATAATGGAGAGCCATTGTCATATTTATCAACAACTAATCCGGCTTCAACAACTTTATTTTTACTTGTCAAAACCAATGCTGAAGTAAATCCAATATCTGGATGATTAAGAACCCAACCACTTAATTCTTCTATCCATCCCTCTTGAAATCTGACGACTTCACCTGATACAAACAAAACTACATCAGGATTATCTTGTTTTGCCGCCTCTGCTACAGCTACTAACTTAGAATTACCTTCGCTAACGAGTAGCCAATCAATAGGTAAATTAATTTGTTCTGTAAGTGTTTTGATTTCACTTACCTGTGAATAATAACTAGACTCTGGTAAAACGACTTTGGCTTTATGCAAGTTGGGATTAGAAAATGCGGAAACACCACTGATACAAGCTGATAAATAGTCCCAGCAAACATCACCGTCAATCACAATTGATACTTTTGCACCTTGAGTTTTCCACTCTACTCGAAAACCACATTCTGCATGTGGTGAAATTGTTGCTGGAAGTTGAGTTCGACTCAGATGATCTTGAAGAGACTTTAACTGTGCTTCAAGTGCATAGGGCTTAGAATCTATTCCTAAAGCAGTTGAGCCTTGTATAATACGCCAGTGGTAGAGTACAGAATCAATTCGCCCAATTCTTGATGTTTGCTCTGCAATACGTAAAAATAAATCCCAATCTTGCGCTCCGTCGGTTTCTGGACGAAATCCCCCTATATAATTCACAAGCTCTCGACGAGCGATACACAAATGAGTTAAGTAGTTAGCTGAATATAAAATTTCTGGACTCCACTCTGGCTTGAGTAAGAGCCGAGACCTGATCTTACTGTTTGCGCTCACACAGTCTTTATCTGAGTAGATAAAATCTAAATCTGGCTCATTATTTAGTTTATTTACTACTTCATAAAATGCCCAACGCGCTAACAGATCGTCATGATCTAGTAAAACTATAAATTCTCCAATAGCCATTTCTAAACAAACATTTGAGTTACCAGAAATCCCGTAATTTTCCGGTAATATAACAAGCTTAATTCTTGTATCTTGCGAACTTAAATCTTTTAAATATTCAGTTGTTTCAAAATTATTAATATCTGCAAATGCAATACACAACTCCCAGTTAGTATAAGTTTGTTGAAATACACTATTAATGGTTTCCGTTAAAATAGTTATAGGTAATTTATAAACTGGAAGTATTACACTGAGAACAGGTTGATAATTTAAAGCTAAAGCTTGATTTTTTTGTTCCTTGAGTTCTTCATCAGTTGGTTCATAGTCTTTTATCCATTGTGTATATTCTGAAGAATCAGCTAAAATTTGTAAAACTTCAGCTACTAGGGTATCTGCAAAATTCATCCTAGTACTGATGCCCATCATTTTGTATGTTAAAAAATTTAATGCACGTTTATTAAATGTCTCATAACCTTCTTGGCGTATTACAGTAATACTTTTAGTAGCAAGTTCTACTAAAGGTAAATTTACATTAGTACTAGTTGTTATTTTTTCTCTTAAATCTAAATATATTTTTCGTAACTTCCAAAACTTACTAGTTTCCATCCAATAGACTAAATTTTGCCATTTTTTTAATTCCACCTGAGTTGCTTGGAGTTGATATTGAGAACTTGCTAATTCTGCTTGAGTTGTTTGTAGCTGCTGCTGAGAGTTGTCTAATTCTGC
>JAVRCH010000122.1:0-13751 GCA_034530795.1 Nostoc sp. DedQUE12a | reverse complement strand
AATAATACAGCAGTTTTCTTTTGCATCAAGTACAAAGTCACTGGTTTTGAGGCAGGAGGCAGAAGGCAGCTATGCTGGAGCCAGAAGAATAATTTGATTTGTGAATCCTTGGTTCTGTACCTCATTTAGTTGCAAACTGCTTTATCTGTTGAGGCAGGCTGTTCTTGAGCAGGGGAAGAGAATAAGGCTTATCTGATATTGTTGTCCGAGAATAACAAAATAAGGTTAAAATACTAACCTTCTAAGTTAATTAGTTACGCAAAAATATTTATGCTGTATTCCTTAACTCTTCCCTGTGCCTGTTGCCAATAAAACTAGATAATTTATTTTGCACAACTACTTAAAAAGAGGCAGACTCATTGCTTGCAACTGTTAGTTCGTCTAATGCTGTTAGAGGATCTTCGCCGTCTAAAGATGACACCTGCGCTTCTAATTTATCGCAGCACTCCCGCACTAAACGCAAGCCTTGATCTCGTGAAAGTTCCGTAGTTGCAGGGGTAAATTCTTCCAGAATTTTCGCTTCGATACTTTGATATTGCTCTAGTTCTGCTCTCAGTTTTGTTAAATACTTTGTCCCTTCGCCACCTTCTGTAATGGCAAACTCTAACACAGAATCTACGTAAGCTTTGACTTTGGGATGCTTGACTCCTTCTGTAGCAGCAGCATACAGTAATTGGCCATTTAAATACTCAAAATCTGGCACCCAAAGATGATTTCCACTCAGATGGAATTTATCAACTTCTTTACTTGGCGTGACTTTTAGTTGTTCTGTTCTGACGCGGCGAGCAGCTTTTTCTAAAAGTGCGATTACAGAAATTATTACTGAGGGGAAGTTGCTATCAATACATCTAATTTCTACTGTGCCGAGTTTGTTGAGTCGAATCGGGTTCCAAGCTGATTTGAGTAAGCTTCCTCCCGCTTCTTTGAAAAGATGACGCTCAACTCCCGCTTTGTCCATTGCTTGCAACCAAGCATAATACCGAGCGAACTGGTTTTCAACTAAGGTTTCAACACTGTCAGCATAAGGCATCAGCCCACCGACAGACTGTAAATGAGTGTAAACTCCTTCCCAGTCAAAGGTTTCGCTACCACGATAACGAATTGTGTGCATAGCTAGTCCGATCGCTCGTCCTTCATAAAACGGACACGATCGCGTTAAGCAAATCAAGGCTGAGTCAAAGGCTGTAGCTAAATTATAAATATTTAGTAGCTCTTCTTGCTCTGCGGCATTTGAATTGTAAGACACTACCACGCGAGAATCGATCGCTCCCGGTGGTACTTCTAGATGTATATGCGTACCCGTACATTTGCCGGCGTGTAAAAATTTATCGTAACCCACAGTCCGCGCTTGGATATGATAATTGAGTTGGTCGCGCATGACTGGCATAATATGTAAGGGGTAACTAGATTGAGGATAAAGCCTTAAATCCATCTGTCTGGCTACAGCGATCGCTAATTTCAAATTTCTCAGATATTCTTTTGCTAAATCTGTAGCACTATACGCCGGCGCAGTGTTAATTTCCACCATATTCTTGACGAACTCTGGCACAAAGTATTGTGGGTTCACTCCTTGTGCTTGTGCGGCTAAATGGCAAGCCTGTAAAAATTCATCTGCGCGATTACTGATTTCACCCGTCTCATTTACTAGAAAAAACTCTTGCTCAAGACCAATGCGACGTTTTAGTACATCCATTTCTCAAGTCTCTCTTAGTGAATTTGCTGTAATTATCGATTTACTGAAATTTGGCCGCAGTATTAGAGATTATTAAAAAATATCAAGTTGAACTTTTAATTCCCGACATAAATATGCTACTAGAATATGGGCAATAATCTCAAACATTTATTTGTAAGTTGCGTTCGAGGATAAAATTCCAACTTCTTAAGATTGTCAATTTGCAATACCCACAAAGCGGGAAGCAAGCTACGTAATTCGCAATTAAAATACAAAAAATCTTATTAATTAAATAATTGGACAATGAATGGGTTTCAAATCCCTACTAATTGTAACTGCGATCGCGTAACGTCTCGTTAAAGAGGAACAAGCTTAACTGAAAATTGCGAATTGTCTTGACTTTCGCAAAACTGGGTAAAACTCAACAAAACTTTTTCCCTACTCCCTACCTACCCAAATGGTATTCTTCCCTTTGATAGAAGTTAGAAAATGAAAGGTTTTTCAAGATTTGAGTTAGGACTTACCCAGCGAGGCGATAAATCTCCATGACTCAAGATATCTTTGAATTACCCGGCCCAGAAGCAAATTCTATCGTGGGTAGTCTGCTTGATTTTGGTCGCGACCCTTTGGGATTTTTAACTAAGTGCGCTCGTGAATATGGTGAGATTATACCGATACGTTTAGGATTGACACCAGCTTGTATATTAACCAATCCTGATTATATTGAGCGAGTATTAAAAGACAGAAGTTTATTTGTTAAAAGCCGTTCTTTACAGGCACTCAAAACGTTATTAGGTGAAGGACTTTTAACTAGCGAAGGAGATTCTTGGTTTCGCCAACGAAGGTTGATACAACCTATCTTTCACCAGAAACGCATCGCTAGTTATGGCGATATTATGGTCGCCTACACCGAACAAATGCTGGATACTTGGCAAGATGGCGAAACTCGTGATGTTCATCGAGATATGATGCGCCTGACATTAAATATTGTAATGAAAACAATATTTAACCGCGACCTCAGCGAAGGACAAGCGCAAGATGTTGCCCATGCACTAGATGTAACATTAGATTGGTTTGAAAGTAAACGGCAGCAAAATTTTATTTTTGTAGAATGGTTCCCTAGGCCTGAGAATATCCGCTACAGAAATGCTATCAAGCAAATGGATAAAACTATTTATGAGATGATAAATCAACGGCGGGCTAGCGGTGAAAATCCTGGAGATTTACTGTCAATGTTAATGGTAGCAAAGGATGAAGAAGATGGCAGTCAAATGAGCGATCGCCAATTACGAGATGAAGTGGCAACTTTAATGTTAGCAGGACATGAAACCACATCTAATACTTTAACTGGAGCATGGATACTTTTATCTCGATATCCCCAAGTACGTAGTCAATTATTAGCAGAATTACAACAAGTTTTAGGAGGGCGTTCTCCGACAATTGCAGATATACCAAACTTGCGCTACACGGATATGGTTATTAAGGAGACAATGCGAGTATTTCCTCCTGTATATAACATGGCGCGTAAAGCTAGCCAAGATTGTGAAATTGGCGGTTATCAAGTGCCACAAGATTGTACGATTATTATGAGCCAGTGGGTAATGCATCGCAATCCTCGCTACTTTGAAGACCCAGAAATATTTAAACCAGAACGCTGGGCTAATGATTTAGAAAAAAAGCTGCCGAGAGGAGTTTACTTTCCCTTTGGTGATGGCCCTCGGATTTGTATTGGTAAAAGTTTTGCCTTGATGGAAGCAGTTTTATTATTAGCAACCATCGCCCAAAAATTTGAATTAAATCTTGTGCCAGATCATCAAATTATTCCTCAAGCTTCAATTACCCTACGTCCAGCAACTGGGGTAAAAGTAACATTGAACCAAACCACACCCCTCACGACTCAGGGTGTGATTTAAGTGCTTTCTTGCTAGAAGATTACTTATTTTTCTTCTCTCTGCGCCCTTCTCTAACGAGACGCTGCGCGAAGGGGTTCTTGGCGGTTCGCAAAAAAAGGATGATTTATCTCACGTACACACACAGAGAGAATGAGGAGTTCATGCATAACTTTTATCGTTTGTTATCCAATACCATAAATTAGATGTTGTTGCCGTAGGATAAAATTAGTGTCAGAAAATTGTGACAATTTTCAGGATAAGGTTATGGGTTTTTCAGGGATATTTTGGGGTTAATTAAAAACCACAGTTTTTCCATCGGATTTGGGTGCAAAAGATAGAACTTTTTGATAAAAGCATTTGCAAAAGGTTGCTGGATAAGGCATATAGGTGATTTGATATTGCGATCGCCACTCTTTAAATTTAGGAAACTAGACACTGAAATTAAATTCCCACTTTTTCATGTGCCTATGTGGTTTTTATGCCAATTCCGAGTTTTCAACGTGCATAATTTTCAGTTATCTGGCGTAAATTAATTGTGTAGAAAGCGTCAAGTTAAACTGATATGAATAACAATATTTTTAATCTAACAGTTTCTCCAGTTACTATTGCAATTGTTGGTGGTGGTTTAAGCGGTTCATTAGTTGCAGCTAATCTTTTACGTCATGCAACTACGCCATTATCCATTAAATTAATTGAAAGGAATTCCGAAGTTGGCAGAGGAGTTGCTTACGGTACGCCAGTGGATTGTCATTTGCTGAATGTCCCAGCTGGTAAGATGAGTGCCTTTGCAGATGAACCAAATCATTTTCTCAACTGGCTGCACAGCAACGGACACGAACAGGTAACGGCATCTACTTTTGTTCCACGCCGGGTTTATGGGGATTATGTCCAAGCCACTTTAAAAGCAGCACAAGTAAATGCGGCAGCGTATGTGCAATTAGAAAGAATTGTAGATGAAGCGATCGCCATTGAAACAAAATCCTCTAGCACAATCATATATCTCGGCAGCAGTCAGTGTTTGGATGTGCAAAAGGCTGTGCTAGCTTTGGGAAATTTTCCGGCAATTCTACCTAAACCAATTGCCAGTTTAAACAAGCAATATGTTCAAGATGCTTGGTCAAGTAGTGCGATCGCTGACTTAAATCCAGAGGATGCTATTCTCTTGGTGGGTACAGGCTTAACAATGGCGGATACCGTAGTTGCCTTACGCCAGCAAGGCTTCCAGGGAAAAATCCATGCTGTTTCCCGTCATGGATTAATGCCTTGTCGCCACAAATCAACAACTCCTTACCCAGCATTTATCGATGTCGAAACAGTACCAAAAACCGCACGGGGACTGCTACATCTAGTACGTCAACAACTGCGGACACTTACCCAAGGGCAAGATTGGCGCGGGGTAATTGATGCCATTCGTCCAGTGACTCAACAACTGTGGCAAGCACTACCATTGCCAGAACAGAAGCGATTTTTGCGTCATGTCAAAGCTTATTGGGAAGTTCACCGCCATCGCATTGCCGAAGAAATTGCCCAAACACTCGATGCTGCAATGGAATCTGGTCAACTCTTCCATTACGCAGGTCGAATTCAAAGCTGTCAGCAGTTAGAAAATGGCATAGATGTGAAAATCTGCCAACGCGGAACACACAAAGATATTGTTCTGCAAGTTAACCGAATTATAAACTGCACCGGTGCAAATTGCGATTACCGCAGATTGCAGCATCCATTGGTGGCTAGCCTGCAAGAACAACGCTTGATTCGTTTCAACACCTTGTCAATGGGAATCGACACAGCCGCCAATGGTGCGCTGATAGATGCAGACGGCAAAGCATCTCAAATGCTGTACACCTTAGGGACACCACGCAAAGGCAACCTTTGGGAAACCACTGCTGTTCCAGAAATTCGGGTTCAAGCAGCAAGTTTGGCGCAAGAGTTACTGAAATCCCTCAATTCTCGTGCTACTGCTGTGGAAAGAAATCTATCATTCACGTTGAGGAAACCTGTTATGCTATTTCGTCAACTGTTCGATAAAGAATCGAGTACTTATACTTACTTGATTGCTGACCCAGAAACGAAAACAGCCATTTTAGTTGATTCTGTATTGGAACAAGTTGAACGCGATTTAAAAGTATTGCAACAATTAGATCTGACCTTGCGCTATTGTTTGGAAACTCACATCCATGCCGACCACATTACTGGTACAGACAGACTCAGGTCACTGACAGGTTGTTTAGGTATTGTGCCTGAGAATTCAGCAGTTACCTGTGCAGACCAGTACATTGGCGATGGTAACATCTTGCAATTGGGCAGCGTTCCGATTCGAGCGATCGCTACTCCTGGTCATACTAACAGCCATTTGGCATACTTAGTCAACGACACTCATCTGTTAACTGGAGATGCCTTGTTTATTGGGGGTTGCGGTCGTACTGACTTCCAAAATGGCGACCCTGGCGCATTATATGATGCCGTTACTCAAAAACTGTTCGCATTACCAGAAGACACCTTAGTATATCCCGGTCACGACTACCAAGGACGAACAGTATCCACCATTGGCGAAGAAAAGCGCTGGAATCCCCGATTTGCTGGACGCACTCGCAACCAGTTCATCGAACAAATGAACAACCTCAACCTACCCCAACCGAAAAAAATCTTGGAAGCCGTACCCGCAAATCAACAATGTGGCAGAGTTTTACTTGCATTGGACTATCAAATCTAACAATAATTAAAAGTTATATAGATCATTGATCCTAGTCAAAAATAGGACACTTATACGATGCGTTCATTAAGGCGATCGCTGTAGGATATACTAATCCAATAATTACAGCACTTTTCATGTATTTGAACCCCATCTGTCGTAGGGGCACATTGCTGTGCCCTGACGCTTAGCTTCTCCAAAATCATTGGTCTGAAATTCAGGCTTTGAAAGGAGAACTCAATCAGATTAAGAGAATAGCAGCATATCATGGGACAATACCACTCCTGTACCAGAGTCTCAAAACTACTGGGAAAGAAGCTATTCCCAAAACAGCTTTAACTCAGCTTCATAATCATTATCACACTAATGCTAGCCGCAACTTATTTTTGAGCTACGAATTGCTTAACATCCTTAAGCTTTTTGCAGCTCACAAAATTCGGGCAATTCCTTTCAAAGGCCTTGTTTTAGCTATTTCTATTTATGGCAATTTAGCCATGAGACAATTTAGCGACTTAGATATTCTGGTGAGACAACAGGATATAGTCAAAGCTCAAGAATTATTGATTGCTCAGAAATATCAACTAGAAGCTGACCACTATGGTTGGCAACAAACTTTTGTCCATAGTCAGAAACCAGAAATAGTGGTGGATCTTCACTGTGAATTGACTCCCTTATCTTACTTCCCTTTTAAACTTCCTGATTTTGAAACTTTGTGACTTGTCTTCTAATGATTTGTTGATCATTCTCGCTGTACAAGTTGCCAGAGGAGTTAGTGAAGGAAGAGAATCTTTGGCTCAGATTTGCGATTTAGCTGAATTATTGCGTATTCAAAAACCATTAGATTGGGAAGAATTATTGCAGCAAGTAAACAGTCTAGAACTTGAAAGACCATTCTTTATTAGTCTGTTGATAGTTAACACTCTCCTGAATACCCCATATTGAAATACGAGAACCATAGAAGCGATCGCTCTTACCGCTGTATAAAAAAAACAGCGATCGCTTCCTAAAGTGCTTGTAAACCAGCGGCCAAGATTACATATAATTCTCTCTTGGTATAAAAATATATGTAAGCTTTTATTATATCAATAAAATAAATAATTTGAGATACATCTCATGATAGATATAGTTTATCGAAGAATAGTTTAGATTTGTAACAAGTTACACAGAACTAGGTAAAACACATGGCCAACATAATTGAAACTGCCACTAACAATGGTTCTTTCAACACACTAGTTGCAGCAATCCAAGCGGCTGGTCTGGTAGATACGCTCAATAGCGACGGGCCATTTACCGTCTTTGCACCCACCGATGAAGCGTTTAATCAACTTCCAGCAGGTACAGTAGACGCATTACTTCAAGACATTCCCAAACTCAAGAAAATCTTGACCTATCATGTTGTTTCAGGGAAAGTGCTGGCTGCTGATGTGGCTAAATTGAAGACAGCTAAAACAGTTGAAGGTTCAGATGTGAAAATTGACGCTTCTAATGGCGTTAAGATCAATGATGCGACAGTTGCAGCCGCAGATGTAGCTGCTGATAACGGTGTCATCCACGTTATTGACAAAGTTTTGATTCCTGCATAAGCAAAACGTCAAAATAGTAGATGCTATTTGTGGGACGGCGACCAATACGGTTCGGATAAGCACTATGAACTTTCCTTGTGGTCTGGGAAAAGGTTAAAGGGTAATGGGTAAAGGATGTATTTAAAACCTTTCCCCTTTAACCGAACCGTATTGGAACGGCGACTATTTACTACTTCCTTCTCTATAACTGTTTGAAGGTTTTTTAGTCAATATCAGCTATAAATAAATCCATCTAGACAGTATCTAGATGGATTTATTGTTTAATCGAGTGCAATTAAATTTTCAATTTTGCCAAACCCAAATAACGGATACCTTCGGGGGAAATATCAAAACGGCAAGGTAGCACTTCTAAACCAACAGCGATCGCCTGCCGTAATAAAATACCATATACTGGATCGGTGCGATCGCCTGGGGAAAACTCAGTACAATCACTACGATTGATAAAATAAAGCATCACCGCACGAGTTAAAGGTAACAGCGCCATTAATTCTCGCAAGTGCTTTTGTCCTCTGGTAGTTTCCGTATCTGGGAATAAAGCTAATCTCCCATCGCAGAAAGTTGTATTTTTAACTTCTAAATAAATTGGCCGTTCCTCAAGACTTCCTGTTAAGAAAAAATCCACCCGACTTTTGTTATCTAGCCCATAAACCACCTCAGTTTTGATGAGGTTATAATCACCCAATTCTGGAAAAAGATATTTCACCAAAGCTAACTTTACCACCCGATTAGGCAAAATAGTATTCACACCCACCCAAGTCGGCTCATTGTCATTTACCTGAATTAGTTCTAAAGTGTAAGCTAATTTGCGGTTTGGATTATCACTTTTAGAAAGCTGTACCGCACTTAGAGGAGTCGATACTCCAGTCATCGGCCCTGTATTTGGACAATGTGCTGTAACTATCTCGCCAGAAGTAAGTTGAACGTCCGCAAAAAACCGCTTGTAGCGTTTTAGCAGAATACCCGGATATAAAGGCGGGTAACGGTAAAGCCAATCAATCATGAGCGAACCTTGGACAATTTTGGATTTTAGATTATTTCAGTTCATTACAACTGTTGGCGAATCAGATATTATACCCCACACTCTACAATTTTTGCCTATTCAAACAGATTTAGAGACGTTGCATTGCAACGTCTCTACACCCGATAATGGAATTTGGCTAACTTTGCATATCACAGAATGTCAATTTTTGTAGTCAAATTTACGACAGTTTAATAAAAAGTAGCATATACTAGGTGTCATAACCCTCCCAGTAAAGAAAAATCCGGGAGAAATTCAATGTGCAAGGAGGTAAATCCTATGCAAAAAGTATGGACATCAACGGAAATAGAATATGCTTTTCTGTTTACTTTAAGAAAAGTAAATTCAATTAATGTAGAAGGTTTCAAGCCATTTTTTAGGAATCTGCCTATCGATCCTTATATTAAAGGTAACTATCGTTCGAGAAGATTATCTCGGTTCATAGTTGCTGAGGATAAATTAATCAAATTACCTCATGGCTTCCTCTTTCAAAGTAAAGACTATAATCCATTATTGGGCGACATCAAAAGAGAGTTTGCAGAATTAGAAGATGCACTTATTGAACTTGATATTTTTAGAAATCTTGTCTTAGCATTTCACGATTCTTGCAAACTTCATCCAGAAGCAGAAATTGGAGTTCATCAAATCAGAACTATTTGTTCGCCAGATAATTTAGGGAATCCTGCACCTGAAGGCATCCATCAAGATGGTACTGATTTTATTGGTATTTTCTCAGTGGATAGAGATAATATTCAAGGTGGAGAAACACATTTGTACGCTGCCAAAAAAGAAAAGCCTGTATTTAGCAAGATTCTAAATCCCGGAGAGCTTTTATTGGTCAACGACCATGATTTTTTCCACTTCACAACTCCCATCAAGCCAGAGGTTGCGGCTCAAGGAAGTAGGGATGTGTTTGTGCTAACTTCACCTAGCTTATTAACCGAATAATTTTAATATCAAATAATTTAGCTGCGTAGGTGAGACTGTAAATATTTTCCTAGTTGGGAAATACAAAAAACCTAGTTAATTTGTGAAAACTCGCAGTGTTTAAATCCCCGACTTTTTCAAGAAGTTGGGGATATCATTTTTCCGCAGTAGACGCCTATTAATTCCAGTTCTGTTAACTTAGTGTAAATAGAACCGATCGGAGTATTTGTCATGAAACTGCCAGAAAGTCCACAAACTCCAAAAATTATACAGCTGCTTCAGTGGATTTTTAACCCTTTGAAACTGATGGAAACATCTGCAAAGGCGTATGGGGAATGTTTTTCGCTAAACCTAACTGCTAATAACCCGCTTGTGTTGTTTAGTAATCCCCAAGCAATTCAACAGATTTTTACGGCTCCCCTGGAGCAGTTGGACGCTAAAGGTTCAGCGCAACTTTTAGGATCTTTGTTGGGTGAAAACTCATTAATATTGCTATCTGGTGCGTCTCACCAACGCCAGCGGCGATTATTGACCCCACCTTTTCATGGCGATCGCATGAAAGCCTACGGTCAAATTATTGCTAATATCACTCATGAAGTCATCAGTAGATGGAAAATTGGCGAACCTTTTTCTATCCGTGACTCCATGCAAGAAATCTCCCTGAGAGTCATACTCCAAGCTGTATTTGGTCTGCATCAAGGAGAACGTTTAACAAAATTGCAGGGACTGTTGCGTTCTGTCCTAGAGTTATCCGGTTCCCCCTTGCGTGCTTCCATAACATTTTTTCCCATACTGCAAGTAGATTTGGGTAACTGGAGTCCTTGGGGGATATTTTTGCGTCAAATGCAGCAAATTGACGAACTCCTCTACAGTGAGATTCAAGAACGCAGAGATAGTCCCGATGCTTCTCGTAGCGATATCCTCTCGTTGATGATGTCGGCGCGTGATGTCAATGGCGAACCGATGACTGATGTTGAGTTGCGCGATGAGTTAATGACTTTGTTAGTCGCCGGTCACGAAACCACCGCTTCAGCTTTGACCTGGGCAATTTATTGGATTCACCATTTGCCAGAAGTACGAGAAAAGCTGCTAACTGAGTTAGATAATGTGAATGAGAATGCCGATTGGAATGATTTTTCTCGCTTACCTTATCTAACAGCGGTATGCCAAGAGACACTCCGCATTTACCCCATTGTTATGCTTACTATCCCTCGCATAGTCAAGAAACCGATAGAAATTATGGGCTATGAATTTCAACCGGGGACATTATTAACAGGTTCTATATATCTAATGCATCACCGCGAAGATTTATATCCAGAACCAAACCAGTTTAAGCCAGAACGATTTTTACAACGCCAGTATTCACAGTATGAATATTTACCCTTTGGTGGCGGCAATCGTACCTGTATAGGTATGGCATTTGCAATGTTTGAAATGAAATTGGTATTAGCAACAGTGCTATCACAAATGAATTTAGCATTAGTTGAAAATTATCAAGTTAAACCTACTCGTCGTGGCATAACTTTAGGCCCTTCTGGCGGTAAGTGGTTAATCGCAACCGGTCAGCGGCAAAAGGTGAAAACTCCTGTGGGCGTGTAATACGAATTCGTAATTCGTAATTCGTAATTCGTAATGGGCTACGCCCGGCTACGCTAACGTAATTAAGAAATTGGGATTTTATTTGGAAGCGATCGCACAAGATAATTCTAGAAGGTGCGATCGCTTTTTTAATATTTAAGCATTTGCCCCCAAAATAGAAGAATCATAGTGCTGTAGCAAATCTTCTGGGTCATCATAAATTGCCAGCGCTTGAGATAGTTGTTCATCGCTAAAGCCACCGCAGCGCACAGCAATCACGCCTACCCCTGCTTTGCCAGCAGACTCAATATCGTAGGGGGAATCTCCTAGCATCACTACTTTATCGGGTGTCATTTGTCCTTTTTTCAAAGCAGCTTGTACTATGTCAGGAGCAGGTTTAGATGCTTCGGCATCATCGGATGTAGTGACTTCCGATAGCAAATCATCTACTTGGGCAATTTTGAGCATGATGTCGAGTTCTTCAGAGCTGGCTGAACTACCAACAACCAAATGCAATCCTGATTTTTGCATCTTTAATATTAAGTTTCTGCTACCATTGGCAGGAGTAATTTGTGGTATATATTTGTCAAATAATAGTTCTTTGCGTAGTTTAGCGATCGCTTTACCAGTTCCTTCTTCACCATTTAACTCTGGCACTACTTTGGGAATAAGTTGGTCTCCACCCATGCCCATGAGTGGTCTGACTTTTTCAAATGGCACATCCAAGTTATAAACTGCAAATGCCTCTACCCAGGAATTTGCATGAACATCATTACTTATAACCAGCGTGCCATCAATATCTAAAATTACTCCATCTAATGCCATGAAAAACCTCGCCTGACGTTTTATTTCATAGCTGATGATTGCATGGCAAATAATTTACTTCATCGTCCCAACAGAAGAGAAGGGGGTTAGAGAAGAAATGGCGATCGCTTATAATTACAGCAGATTACAGTGATTGAGGTACAAGCAGGACTGATTCATCAAACATAAAGAGTTTCTTTCTAACTCCTGCCTCCTGCCCCCTGCCTCCTGCCCCCTGCCTCCTGCCTTCTGCCTCCTGAACGAATCCTTGATGGTACAAACACCCGCTAGTCCAGAAACCGAAACCCTATTGATTGAGTTGCCTAAGTCCATTGGGCTGTATGTTACCCAAGAACAGTTTGCTGCTTTAGCCGCAGCCAACCGAGAGTTGAGGCTGGAAAGAACCGCACAAGGAGAGTTAATAGTGAACCCACCAACAGGCTGGGAAACTGGGAGACGTAATTGGAGTATTTCTGGCGAATTGTATTTGTGGTGGCGTAATGCGGGCGAACCTAGTGAAGCCTTTGACTCTTCTACAGGCTTCATTTTACCCAATGGTGCGACTCGCTCCCCCGATGCCTCTTGGGTGAGTGGAGAACGATGGCAGGCGCTGACTTCAGCACAAAAAGGAACGTTTCCTAATATCTGCCCCGATTTTGTAGTTGAGTTACGCTCTAGTTCAGATACCCTCAAATCCCTGCAAGATAAATTGAGAGAGTATATCGACAATGGCGCTAAACTTGGTTGGTTAATCAATCCACAGCAGCGACGGGTGGAAATTTATCGACTGGGTAAGGATGTGGAAGTGTTGGAGAATCCTGCTGAGTTGTCGGGTGAAGCGGTGTTACCGGGTTTTGTCTTGAATTTGCGACGGGTGTGGGATTGAAAGCATCTTGTTCGCTACGGGTTAGAGAAGAGATGGCATTGCCTGAGATAATCTGAGAGAGGGCGTAAATGCAGAGCAGGCGATCACCAAAATTAAAAACATTACAATGTTGGTTGCAAATGTTTAAATATAGCTGTTCTGAGTTGGATGCAATAGAAAATTATATCGTCGCCTGTAGGGAACACTGGCATCCCCTTCAACCGAGAACCTCTTGGCTCTTACTTGATATCGTCGCAGAGATGGCGATCGCTCTCATTCAAATTCCGGTTATTCTGCAAATAATCATGCAGCCAATTGCAACCCCGCACCAACAATTCGTCTAAATTCTCCACAGGCCACAAACGCGCTGTGTTGTCAGATGATGCCGTGGCGATGGTTTTGCCGTCCGGGCTGAAACTCACACTTAAGACTCTGTTTTGATGCCCTTTGAATTCTTGCAGCAGTTGCCCTTGCAGGTTCCACAACCGCGCTGTGTTGTCAAGTGATGCCGTGGCGATGGTTTTGCCGTCCGGGCTGAAACTCACACCCCAGACACTGTCTTGATGCCCTTTGAATTCTTGCAGCAGTCGCCCTTGCAGGTTCCACAACCGCGCTGTGTTGTCATCTGATGCCGTGGCGATGGTTTTACCGTCCGGGCTGAAACTCACACTTAAGACACTGTTTTGATGCCCTTTGAATTCTTGCAGCAGTTGCCCTTGC
>JAVRCH010000121.1:0-23744 GCA_034530795.1 Nostoc sp. DedQUE12a | reverse complement strand
TTCTGCCTAAACCAGCCCACTATTGATCACCAAAAGTTGCCAAGAACCTATATCTAGTCATCTTAAGATGACTTTCGCTATAAGCAAGGAACTTCAGTTCCTTGCGGGATATCGGTTTTACGTTAAGTTGACACCAATGGCGAGACGCCCACCCCACAAAATTGGATAATTTATTTCTTGGTAATTCCTAAAACCACTAGGACTCACCCAAAAATCTCTCAAAACTTAAAATCCCATTGCTTCGGCTACTGCTTTGAGTTCTGCTGGAATACCTTGTTTAAATTGGCTGTGATTGTGTTTAATGGCTGTATCTGGGTCTTTTAAACCGTTTCCTGTGAGGACACAAACCACTGTCGCCCCTGTGGGAATTTGGTCTTTTACCTGTAATAAGCCAGCTACAGAAGCCGCGCTAGCAGGTTCGCAAAAGATACCTTCTGATGCTGCCAAAAGTCGATAAGCGTCCAAAATCTCGGCGTCGGTAACGGCGTGAAATTTTCCCTGACTGGCAGATTGGGCGGCGATCGCTAATTGCCAACTAGCAGGGTTACCAATCCGAATTGCTGTAGCTATGGTTTCAGGATTTGCCACTAGCTGGCCGTGTACTAAAGGTGCTGCGCCTGCGGCTTGGAATCCCATCATCTTGGGTAGGCGATCGCACTTTCCGGCTTGATGATATTGACAAAAACCCATCCAGTATGCTGTAATGTTACCCGCATTACCCACGGGGATACATAGCCAGTCTGGAGCATCACCCAACACATCGACGATTTCAAAAGCTGCTGTTTTTTGTCCTTCTAGGCGGTAGGGATTGACCGAGTTCACCAAAGTGATGGGATAATTTTCGGCCATCTCGCGGACAATTTCTAAAGCTTGGTCAAAATTACCTTTTATTGCCAATACTTGGGCCCCATAAACTAAAGCTTGGGCTAACTTACCTAATGCCACATAGCCGTCGGGAATCAGCACAAAAGCACTCATCCCGCCACGCCTAGCATAAGCGGCGGCCGCAGCTGAGGTATTGCCGGTGCTGGCACAAATGACTGCTTTTGCTCCTGCTTCCTTCGCTTTGGTAATTGCCATAGTCATCCCTCGGTCTTTGAAACTGCCGGTGGGATTGAGACCATCGTATTTGACAAACACACGTACTTGTCTGCCAATGCGTTCTGCGATCGCTGGCACTGGTATTAGGGGTGTGTTTCCCTCCAACAAAGTTACAACCGGCGTTGTTTCGCTGACAGGCAAATATTCGCGATAGGCTTCTATCAGTCCGGGCCAAGGTTGGCGATAAGATTTAGCAGCAGACAAGCTCAAAGTCACGGGATTTAAAGTTTTTTAATTAGGGGTTAGGAAGTAGGGACTGGGGAGTAGGGATTAAAACTAGGAATTGCTTATTCTCCCAGTCTCCAGTACCCAGTCTCCAATCCCTGAATTCTAAAGAGAATATTATTCAGAATATTATTTTTTGTGCTGCAAGGCGTCTTACTTGCAATTTTTATTTTATTCGGGGTGTCACTTTATCATAACCAGTGGTGAGTTAGGTATGGGGCATGGAGAGAGGGGTAAGGGGAAAAGGTTAAAGGGAAAAGAGGAAAGATTAAATTTATCAAGAAAGGCAGAGGGCAGGAGGCAGAAGGAATACTGCCCTCTGCCCTCTGCTGCGACAATAGGGAGCAAGGGTTTAAGACCCCCACTGAACGTGAGTTCAGTGGCTCCAAGTTAGGAGGGGTCGAATCCCCTTCTGACTTGCTCCTTCTGCCCTCTGCCTCCTGCCTTCTGCCTTCTTCAATCCTTTTCCCTTTTCCCTTTAACCTTTTCCCCTGCCTCCCCTCCCCCCATGCCCAATCTGGAACAGAGTAACTACGATCGCCGTCTCTTATCATCGAACCCGAAACCTATTAAACTAAATGATGATAAATACACAATAATTTAACAAACCTTAAAATAGGCTTATTATAATATTGCTAATGGTGTGAGTTTAACAAAGCGGATTTAATTAAAGATGCCTACTTGTTTATCCAGTGTTTCCCATCGCGAGTCCCAAACTAGCTTGGTTACCAAGTTAACCAAGGCTTATTATCAAGACGATCAGCAAGCTAAATTTATGCACTTACAAGCAGAGGTAGACTCTCTGTTGCAGCAGTTGGAAAACCTCAAGCACCAGCGCCAAGCTGCTAGTAGCCAAGAAGAATAACTCAGTTTTTTAGATAGCGATTGCCAGCACCTCTGTAGACTAAATTATTAGTAAGTGCGTGCTATTCAAAGCGCTGATTTTTGTCTGACCAGCGCTTGAGGCTGTATTTTTCAGCGTTTTCTACTAGTAAAGCTAAAGATTGCACGCCTGAAAGCTTGGCGATCGCAGATAATTTTTGAAAAGAATTTTGTTGAAAATCTGTATAAATAACTTCATCGCTGTCAGACAAAATGATGGTACGGTCAGGAGATTTATTTGTGTTTTCCTCGCCAGTTCCAGCTTGAGGTTGATTCAAAGATGCGATCGTTGTTCCTGAAATGGTAAGTATTATTTCCGGCTGACCATTATTTGTTAAATCAATAGTCTGAACAGGCCAATCACCTAAGTTGTCTTGCATCTGTTCAAAGCTAGGAATAGCACCAGCCGGAACTTCTCCAGACTTTTGTAAAGATTCCCACACACTCGATAATATTACCTTGACTGCTGATGGATTTTGTGCGTGCAGTTCTCTAAGAGTTATGGGAAATGGTTGCACCCATTCCAGTGCTGCATTCGTCAGGGCCAAGGGTTTCGGTTGGAGAACATTGTTTTGATTCTCTGGAATTTTTGGCGCAGCAACTAGTAAGCGCAAAACTTTATTTCGTAGTTGCACAGCTTTGATAGTAGCGATGGTAATTTGCTGGTCTCCGTTTGGTAGCCAGACCACTATCTGCATTTGCGGGTCAGAATTAATTCCCAAGGTTTCCCAGAAAAATTTTGCGGGAGAAATTTTGGGCGGTTTCAAATTCTCAAAAGGAAAATTTAGCCAGCGTTTGCCATCAGAAAATGCACTAACCTCCACTTGATACCAAACTTGATTGTCTGTAAGTTTCAAGTCTGCTGTGGAATTTGGTTGTAGCCACTCGCTGCTAGTAACTTCAGCGATTGGTTGCACTGTACCAACAATTTGACTGGGGTGGGATATCTGCAACTTTGTAGCTTCACCATCGAGTTTTGTTAACAGACCTTGAATATAAGTAAGACGATCTTTGGTGATTTGTGGTTGTGTCTCCAACCAAGAATTAGCAGCTTCTTGCCCCCGTTGGACAGCTAAAATCAAGGCGAACCAAGCTTGGACTTCTTGTCTATTTGGGTTGACTCGCAACGCTGCTACTGTGCGATTCCACAAGCGTTTTTCATCGCCTTTGAGTAGAGTAGCAATCTCTTGGACGCTATGTGCCGATTCAAACACCTGCAAAGCTTTTCCCCAGCGCCCATCAATTAAATTTGCCAGTACTTGTTCGCTAGGACTTGCCCAACTTTTCTCGGCTTGGGATTTAGTCAGTTGGGAGTGCAAGCGAATTAAATCCATTTGGGCTTGCGCCTCCTGTGGTAATCCTTTACGCTGTTTTTTGATAAATTTCAACCATTCAAAAGCTGGTGTCCAAAGTCCGCTACGGGCAATTGACAAGGCATTTTGGTAACCAGAATCCTTGAGTACTGGTGATTTAAGGTTAATTGCTTCCAATTGAATTGGTTTGAGAAATAACTTTAAAGGCTTGACTTGGTAAACCTCTAAGCGCGGTTCTAAACCTAGAGTTCTATCGATAACTAACTCTTTTGTTGCATCACCAGTTACTTGTTGCCATTTGGGCAATTGACCACTGGGACTCGTCCAAGACAACATTTGTTGTAAATTACTGCGTTCTGGATTGTAGTATACGATGTGACCGTAAGCCAAAGCACTAGTTCCCTGTTGGCGTTCGCCCCGTAAATTAAACCAAACTCCTGGTGATGGTGTTTGACCTTCAAAGCGTTGTACCTTAGTTAAAGGTAAGGGAACACTGATATCTTGGGGTTCTAATGTTGCATCAGCCAAGGGAGAAATCACAAAAGATTCTTCCGGCCCAGTTATTGGTAATTGACTTTCTAAATAGTAGTAATTTTCCGGTTCAGACTTAAACTCTAACTCTTGCGATCGCTGATAAACTCTGATTTCAACAAGTTTTTGACAATCAGATTCACAATTAGCACGCTGCTGAAAAACTGGCATGAAAAACGAGTTTTTCGTATCTTGATACAAAGGTAGAAGTTCGCCGACTATTAGATTTTTTTGAGTTAAATCGAGTTCAATTTTTTTAAAAGTTTGGGGTCGCTCGTGTTTACCCAGAGGAATTTGTGCCCATATAGGTAAAATTTTATTCAGCCAGCTTACTTGATCTGGATTCATGATGAAGAGAAAACTAACCCAGGCAAAGGTAATAATTAAACCAGCGCTACTCAATAAAATTGCGATCGCTAGCGTTGATGACAACCAACTTCCCGGTTTTGGTTTTTGAAGCGTTTTTTTAACTACACGTTTCCTCACACCAGCACGAGGTTGATTTTGTTTATTTTCTTTAGAAGTTTTTGGCGTCAACTTGCGCGAGCGTTTTGCCATATTCGTTATCAATCAATTATTGTTAGGCATTTATCATTGGTCATTTGTTGACAGTCAACAGTCAACTCCCTCATCCTTGCACCCTATTCCCTAATAGTTATACTCGCCCTTTGTGAAGTTGCCCAGAAGGATTATGTCTAATTTTCTACAAAATACGTAATTTTACTCATGTGAGCATCAAACATTCGCGAATACACTCTTCACTTAAGTATGTGAGCAGAGTATAAAAAATTGAAAGGTAGACTTATAAGCCGCAGCCATAACAAAATCTGGATGCTCGCATGGTTACTCGTTGCGGGAGTCAACACAGTTGTAGAAAAAGCGATCGCTATTCCCACAGAGACAGAAACTACTCAGAATTCAGGAGTTAATAGCGATATTATCCCCTCATCCTCCTCGCCAGCAGATTCGATGGCGCAAGTGACATCGGTTTCTCAACTCAACGATGTACAACCGAGTGATTGGGCTTTCGGTGCATTGCAATCTTTGGTGGAACGCTATGGTTGCATTGCGGGTTATCCTGATAGCAACTATCGCGGTAATCGCGCCTTAACTAGGTACGAATTTGCTGCTGGTGTGAATGCTTGTTTAGATAGAATCAATGAGCTAATTGCTACAGCCACCAACGATTTAGTTAGTCGCGAAGATTTAACAATATTACAAAAGTTGCAGGAAGAATTTGCAGCTGAATTAGCAACTTTAAGAGGTCGTGTTGATAGTTTAGAAGCCAAAACTGCCGAAATTGAAGCCAACCAATTCTCAACAACAACTAAACTCAGCGGATTACTAATAGTTGGAGTTCAAGGACGGACTAAAAATCGTGGCGATGTTAACCCTAGAGATGGACAAAAAGACACAGATGATGGTGGAACAAACATTAATGTTATTTCGTTGGCGCAGTTGTATTTAACTAGTCAAATCACTCCCCGTAGTTATTTGGTTACAGGTTTGTTAGCTGGTCGAGGTGGTACTACACCGAGATTTACTAATAGCGTTTCTCGGAATGATGTTTTACTTGGCTACGAATTTCCTACAGATAGTTTGATTGTCAGTGACCTCAATCTTCATTGGTTGGTGACAAATAAATTAGCAGTCATGATAGGAACAGAAGGCGTAAGTATGCCAGCTGCTTTTAGAGGCCCGAATCGGGTAGAAAGCGCTGCAACAGGGCCACTGTCTTATTTTGCCCAAAGGAACCCGATTTTAAATACAGGATACGGCCACGGTGGTATTGCTATTGATTGGCAATTTGCTAAACGCGCTAGTTTGCAGGCAATTTATACTAGTTACCAACCAGGAAATCCCGGTCAACGTAGCGGTTTATTTGATGGAAACACCACTACGGGCGTACAATTATTGCTGACACCAACTGATAGTTTAGATTTAAGTTTGTATTACGTTAATAATTATTCTTCGGATGGTTGTTTACTAACTTTTGTTGGCGATGAATGCTTAACTGCGGTTAATAGCACTACCGGAAGATCTGCACCATTACAAACCAATGCTGTGGGTGCGACTGTAACTTGGCAAATTTCCAAGAGTCTTAGTGCAGGTGCATGGGGTGGTTATACTAAATCTTATATTCCAGGGCAACCGGGAAATGTTGAAACAACAAATTATATGGTATTTTTGAATTTCCCTGATTTATTTGCCAAGGGTAATTTGGGCGGAATTTATGTCGGACAGCCTCCGAAAATTACTAGTAGTAATTTACCTGTAGGGAATAATGTCCCTGATTTTATCAACACCGGTTTGGGACGCACTGGAGGACAACCAGGGACGACGACTCAAATTGAAGCATTTTATCGTTTTCAGCTAAACGATAACATTAGCATTACACCAGGTATTATTCATATTTTGCAACCGGGTCATACACCAGATAGTGACTCAGTTACCATCGGCATTTTGCGGAGTACTTTTACTTTTTAGTCTAGGAATCAAGAATCTAGAATTATGCTGTATCTTTACCAATGCCCGATGCCCAATGCCCGATGCCCAATGCCCTATTTTCAAGAGATATAAAAAAGGTTTGGTGGTGAGCCAAACCTCAATATAAATCCAGTGCATAACAACATCCCGAATTCATTTACTCATGATTATATTCATTGGGCATCTTCCTATAGGAAGTATTCAAATATCCTCAAACCTGATAATGCACTTCTCTAGTATCACTGAATACTTGAAATAGAAAATTGTTCTGTAATAGCAGAAAGCTGATGACAGAACAATTTAGATGCTGATAAAATTTTTCAAAGCCTTTGATGGTATATAAAGCACTGTGATAACCCTCTAAATGTTCCTTAAGAAGGGAGACTTTCAGAGTCATACTCTTCTCTTTTTAAGGAAGGTTAGACGGGGATCTATATATAACTTCATACTTTACAAATATCTTCTCAAAGTGCTGGTGACAATTACGAGCCAAAATAAAAGACGGGATGATTTATCCCGCCTTAATAGCTTGAAAGTGGCAGCACACCTTGGAGTCTAGAAAAAATAGCACAAATAAAAATCAATAGGTTGAAAAGCTAGCAAATAATATCAGTTTAAAGAATCATAATTTACTAGATTCTTTGCAGTTGAATTATAGCTATTCAAATTACTATATCACAAATATATTTTAATGTAATGCCAAAATGCCAAATAATTAGGAATAAAAAGCACGGGCTTTATACCGTGCTTTGTATAATAAGTAAAAACATCTTGGTAATTTCTGCAATATATCAAAATACCAAAATCGCAAACTGCCAAATTGCCAAATATCTGTCAATCATGAACGAATCTTAATTTATATATATTCGGCTATTTTCACATGTGATAAAATTGACTATCAATACAAATTGCTAGCTACTTAAAAAGTCTGTAGTAATCGGCATAGTTTTACATTGTTGTTAATTAGTTACACATCAGGGGAGCAAAATATATTTGATTGTGTTGATTTTTAATAGTGTTGAAAATCGGCATCGCACAACAGAACAATTCGACAGTCAATTAAGCAGCTAGTTTCCCTTCCTGCTTCTACTAAAGAGGAAAACTAAAAACGTTTTGTAATATGGTTTAATTTGTTACAAAGAAAGGCTCTCCTTCGGAGACGCTACGCGAACGTACTTCTGCCTTCTGAACGCCTACTTACAGCAGTTTTCTTTTGCATGAAGTACAAAGTCAGTGGTTTTGAGGCAGGAGGCAGAAGGCAGGAGGCAGGAGGCAGAAGGCAGAAGGCAGGAGGCAGAAGGCAGGAGGCAGGAGGCAGGAGGGAGAAGAATAATTTGATTTGTGAATCCTTGATTCTGTACCTCATTTAGTTGCAAACTGCTGTACTTAAAATCGTTAAAAAGCTCCAAGCGTCGGCTAGAACCATTACTTGGAGCAACAGATTTGAATAACCGTACCTTTCGGTAGGGGTGAATTAATACCGTCTAACTTTTCACGGCATATGAAAAAAGGCGTAAGGGTTTAGGGAAAACACACACTTATTCAGCTTTCATTTTGGAATTTCACAAATTCCTTCCAGCTTTGTCACACCCTTACTCTTTCTCAAATAGAGTTTCCAGACCCCGTGAAAAGTCAGGTTGAGTAAGATTAACGGTATTAGATTGTGCTGTGACTTTCCAAAGCGCTATTTCTAGTGCTGTTTTAGCTTGTAGGATTCTTACAAGCTATGATGGAGAAGTTTTTGACAGCCTCACTTGCTACCGAATTTTATAATCTTAGCCTGAGTTTTTGCGATCGCTGAAAATTAGAAATTCTCAACTTACACAAAATCAACGAGCTAAGATTATTAAAAATATATCTTACTTTTTTAAGAAAACTTACTTAATTTAGGCAAAAGCCTCTGAAAAAGCGATCGCTATGCTTCAGTATCCAAATCTCGAACAAGCGCTAAAATATCACTTCGGTTATGATAGATTTCGCCCTGGACAACGACAAATTATCGAAGATGCGCTGCAAAATCGGGATTTATTGGTGGTGATGCCTACGGGTGGTGGAAAATCTTTGTGCTTTCAGCTACCTGCATTAATCAAAAAAGGTTTAACTGTAGTAGTATCGCCATTAATTGCTTTGATGCAAGACCAAGTGGAAGCACTGCGAAATAATAATATTAGTGCCACGTTTCTCAATAGTAGTTTGAATCAGTATCAGGTGCGATCGCGGGAAGAAGCTATCCGCAACGGCAAAGTTAAATTACTTTACGTCGCCCCAGAACGTTTGTTAAGTGAAAGATTTCTGGCGTTTCTCGATTTAGTCCATCATCAAATCGGTATTTCTACCTTCGCCATTGACGAAGCACACTGCGTCTCTGAATGGGGACACGATTTTCGTCCAGAATATCGCCAGTTAATATCTCTGCGAAAACGCTACCCCAATGTTCCTGCGGTTGCACTCACAGCCACAGCCACCGATCGCGTCCGTGGTGATATCATTCAACAATTAGGATTGAAGCAACCGAGTATCCACATAGCCAGCTTCAATCGCCAAAATCTTTATTACGAAGTTCGTTCTAAAACTAAGTCTGCATACGCTGAATTATTAGAACTCGTGCGGGAAAGCGAGGGTTCAGCTATTATTTATTGTCTGACGCGCAAAAAAGTTGATGAACTCACTTTTAAACTACAAAATGATAAGATTTCAGCTTTGCCTTATCATGCTGGATTAACTGATGAAGAGCGCAGCAGCAATCAAACTCGATTTATTCGCGATGATGTGCGCGTCATGGTGGCGACAATTGCTTTTGGAATGGGGATTAATAAGCCAGATGTCCGTTTAGTAATTCACTTTGATTTACCGCGTAATTTAGAAAGTTACTATCAAGAATCAGGTAGGGCGGGAAGGGACAGCGAACCCTCACGTTGTACACTTTTTTTCAGCTTTGCTGATATTAAAACCATTGAATGGAGTATTAACCAAAAAACTGACCCCCAAGAACAATTGATTGCCAAACAACAATTGCGACAGGTAATTGATTATGCTGAAGGTACTGTTTGTCGGCGGACAATTCAGCTTGGTTATTTTGGGGAACGGTTTCCTGGGAATTGTGGTAACTGCGATAATTGCCGTAATCCCAAACCAATGGAAGATTGGACAATTGAAGCCATGAAGTTTTTATCTTGTGTGGCGCGTTGCAAAGAAAGATTTGGCATGACTTATATTATTGATGTGTTGCGCGGCGCCAAAAACCAAAAGATTATTTTAAATCAACACGATCAACTTTCTACCTACGGAATCGGCAAAGATAAAACTGTAGATGAGTGGCGGATGTTGGCGCGATCGCTTTTACATCAAGGACTAATAGAACAGACTAGCGACGGTTACTCAGTTTTGAAACTTAACCCCCTGAGTTGGGAAGTGATGCGGCGACAGCGCACAGTTTCCCTGGCTGTGACTGTAACCCAAAATGTTGCTTTGACACAAACAAGTGAAAAAGCTGCGGAAGCAGAAGTTTTAATGCAAAGATTGCGATCGCTACGCAAACAACTTGCCGATCAACAATCTGTTCCACCTTATATTGTGTTTCCAGATTCTACTTTGAAATTGATGGCGCAGGTACAGCCTAAAACAATGACTGAATTTGGTAAACTTTCTGGTGTAGGTACTCACAAACTTGCCCAATATGGCGAAAAGTTCCTCGCAGAAATTCGGGCTTATCGCCAAGAAAGAGGTTTTTTAGATCCACCACAGGATAATTTTTTACCTTTTAATAGCTTACCTTCCGACACCGAAATTTTTACATTTCAATTGCACAAACAAGGTTTGAGTGTTGCCGAAATTGCCCAAAAACGTAATATTAGACCAACTACAATTATTCGCCATCTTGCAGATTTAATCGAGAAAAATCAGCCTGTAGATTTAAATCAGTTAGTGCCTTTAGAACGTCAGCAAAAAATTTGGCAAGTTTTAGAAGTGCTTGGCGATATTTCTTTGACACCCATTCGAGAACAACTAGGCGAAAGCTATACTTATGATGAAATTCGCTTAGTGCGGGGAAAATGGCGGCGCGAAAATCGGAAGTGATAATTTGCTTAGGATAAATAATACAAAATAAAAAATTTATTGTGATGAATAAAAATCAGGAAAAGAACGAGGGAGAAAATTCAAAACTTTCAAATATGTCAAAATCAATACATTGCTTTAACTTTATATATTCACTTTTTTGTGTTTCGCTTATTGCATTTGGAGTAAAGTTAATATCTGCGCCAGAGAAGATTACAACTTTCTCTTGTGAGCGAACACCAAAGCACATCAATTGTCAGTTGACTAATCGAGATTGGTGGGAGTCTTCTGTAAAAATCTATTCGGAATTAGATTTGTGGATGGGCGTAGAAGTTAAGGCAATTAATGATGATGGAGATAAACGGTATTATGTTAGTCCTGTTATTAAGGATGGGAAAGACTATCGTATTTCTAACTCCTCCTTCTGGCAACCATCAGCACAAAAACTTGCTGACAAAATTAATGCCTTTCTAAACGATTCTGAACAGGAATTTCTGACACTCACTCAAGATAACTCTAACCCTCTCATACTGGTTGGCTGGTTTTGTGTTTTATTTGGTGCATTTTGTTTAAGTCTTACTATTTACTCATATATTTATTTTTTGAAAAACTAGATAAGGAAGCGAAACTTAAATCTTACAGCGTTTTTCAGGTAAATGAAGTACACGCGTAGAGGCGCACATCTGTGCGCCTCTACGATGATCTGTACCTCACTAACTTGCAATCTGCTGTATGTTTTATGATTAAAATACAAGAGCAAGATTAAAGGAGTTAGCCAATGAGTCAGATGCTTAATACTGGAGTACGCTGGACAACTCAGGATGTGGAACTATTACCAGAAAATGAAGGGACGCGTTATGAGATAGTTGATGGAGAATTATTTATGACCAGGGCACCTCACTTTAAACATCAGCAAACTTGTGGCAGAATTTTCCGACAACTTGATGTTTGGTCAGAGTCTACTGGTTTAGGAGAAGCTGTAATCAACCCCGGCGTTTTGTTTTCAGAATCAGATAATGTGATTCCTGATGTAGTTTGGGCTACTAAAGAAACCTTGGCGCTAACATTGGATGAAGCAGGACATTTAACTGGCGCACCAGATTTAGTAGTAGAAGTTTTGTCTAGCAGCAACGAAGATCTAAGACGGGATAAGGAAGCTAAACTTAAACTTTATTCTTCCAGAGGAGTAAAAGAATATTGGATTGCTGATTGGCGATCGCGTAAACTAGAGGTCTATCGACGCGAACAAAATCAACTTAAATTGTTAGAAACTCTATTTAGTAGCGATATTATAATTTCTCCTTTATTGCCTGGTTTTAGTTGTACTGTAAACCAGTTTTTTCCTGTATAAATTTTAGATTAAATGGAAACACAAATCTCAAGTAACGGATTAACTAAAGTCCAGGTACTGATTATGGCGATCGCAGCTGGTGTCTGTGTTGCTAATGTTTACTATAATCAGCCAATTCTCAAAGATATTGCATCTTCTTTTCGAGTCAGTGAAGGCGAAGCGGGTAGCATATCTGTACTTTCACAAGTTGGTTACGGTGTTGGGCTTTTCTTTCTAATCCCCTTGGGCGATAAAATTAACAAGAAAAAATTAATTCTTTGCTTACTGCTATGTTTGTTTTGTTTGCTGATAGCTATGACGTTTTCACAAAACATCGTCCAAGCTTCGATATTGAGCATAGCAATTGGAATTACGACAGTCTCAGCCCAGGTTATTCTTCCCTTAGCAGCCAGTATAGATAGAATAACTACAGGCCAAACTGTAGGCAACATTTTTACTGGGGTATTGATTGGAGTTTTAGGTGCAAGAGTTTTTAGTGGATATATTGCTGAATGGTTTACTTGGCGTTATGTATATGGATTTTCAGCAGTAATGGTTTTAATTGTTACTGTTTTACTAAAAATATATTTACCTAATGTCAAAAATGATTTTGATGGCTACTATTTGGAATTATTAAAATCAACACTCTACCAATTAAAACGTTTCTCATTATTAAGAGAAGCATCTTTAATTGGTGGTTTATTGTTTGGTGTCTTTTGCTCATTTTGGACGACGCTGACTTTCCATTTAAGCGGAGCGCCTTTTTATTTCCAATCTGACACAATTGGGATATATGGTTTGGTGGCGATCGCCGCTGCATTGACGGCACCAGTCTTTGGTAAACTAGCCGATAAAGGTAACTCTCAACGTTCTTTAACTCTTGCTGTATCGATGGTAATTGCAAGTTTAGTAATTGCTAAAATTGCTGCTAATTCTGCACTGGCGATCGCTGTTGCTGTATTGTTAATAGATGTAGGCGTACAGGCAATGCAGGTTACCAATCTCGCCAGGATATACACCCTTGATGCTCAATCCAATAGTCGCATCAACACAGTTTACATGACTACCTATTTTATCGGTGGTGCTGTAGGTACCACCCTTGGCCTATTCTGCTGGAATCTGGGCGGCTGGAATTTGGTAACTTGGCAAATGTTAGTTCTGAGTTTGCTTGCATTTTTGATTATCGTCAGACCTAAAATAACTACAGCCAAAACAAATCATTGAAGAAGGCAGGAGGCAGAGGGCAGAAGGCTTTTATGTTCAATTTAGAAGGGGATTCAATACCGTACTTAATTGAGGCCACCTTTCTTGAAATTTGGTAGGGGTCTTAAACCGCAAGGAAAGCTTTGGTCACGGGCAGAGGGCAGAAAACAGTATTCCTTCTGCCTCCTGCCTTCTGCCCTCTGCCTTTCTTGATAATAAATAATCAAACTTATTATTTTTCCAGAACAAAATGTGTATGACTTATTGACTTATTGATTGTCAGATATCGCCTTGCACCAATCACTAACTTTTCTCCTCATCAAGGCGATATCTGTAGATAATCAGCTGAAATTAAGAATCGCTGGGTATTTCAGAAGTTAGACTCTTCTGAAATTACAGTAGCTGGTGATAGTGCAGTCTTCTCGTTTTTAGCAGAGAAAATTACAGATAGCAGCTTAGGTAGGGCTACACAAGCAACAGTACTAAGCACCGTCATGAATAAACCATCTATCAAACTCATTATGTTATCTCCCCTGTGTGCAAAAGTTGTATTTAACATAATTACTAGTTTGAAGCAAAAACAGTACAATTACTGAAAACGCTATTTTGAATTTCTTTTATTAGTTATAAGCTAACTATATATATTTTTTTGCTAATGGTAACTATCAGTTTTTTAATATATCCTCAGGCAGAAAAACTTCTGTAATTTTGTGTGACATGTAGAGCGATCGCACTTGATTTGTTAAATACTAGTAATAATAATATAACAATCTTAACAAATTAAAAAATTCAAACAGTTTTAGCGTTTTTATCCCTCTGGATGCTTCTTTCTTTATATTTTTAAACAGTCAAATAGGAGTTCTATACTTGGCTAAAGTTAAATCATAACTAAAACCAGGGAATAGAACATGACTAATGAAAAAGAGGGGGAAAGGGGAAAGGGAAAAGGAACCAGCAATTTCAAAACAGGGGTTTCAAGGCATGGAGTCGGCAATTTTGATCGCACTATGTATCTCCTCAATCTTCTTTTTTGTTCTCCATTTTGAAAAACAGGGGCTTTATACCTTGTGGTGAAAAGTTTTTTCTTCTTCCTTTACCCCTTACCCTTTCCCCTTTTCCCCTTCTATGTATCTCCTCAATCTTCTTTTTTGTTCTCCATCTTGAAAAACAGGGGCTTTATACCTTGTGGTGAAAAATAGAAGACACTAAGCTTTATCGCGTTCCAGAAGGCTTAGAAGAATTACTCAGGGTACTTGTAGGAATTCTGAGTAATTAGAACATAAAAATTCAGAATTATTCTTCAAATACCCAAAAATTTTTCCTATCAAATAGTTCATCAATTCGGCGAACACCGATCGCAAAAATCAGGACTAAATTTACAATATTGGCTACCCGTCAATGGGTAAACTGTACAATAGGGAAAACTCGTAACTTGAACTTTCGCTGTTTGTAATTCTGAATTCTTCGGTGACAATTCAGTCAGCTTGGTTCTATTTGCTGTAAATATAGCTATCAGCTTGGGTAAGGCCATGCAGGCAGCAATATTGAGCAACGTTAGCAGTGTTACGTCTATCAAATTCATCAGGTAATCATCCCCCTTGAAAAGTAGGCGTAGGCGTAGCCCTTCGTAGACATGGATGTTTCTAACTGCAAAGGCGATCTATAGCTTGCAGTCTATGTAAATTAATCTTAACATAAATTTTTGTAAATATAAAGTTGGAATTCCTGGAATTATCATACACAAAAGAGAATGTGGATAATGAGGACGGTTATTGTAGCGTAATAACAAAATAGCTCCAAAAGCGAACGTTTGAAAATCTTTAGTTAAGGTGTTATGTCAAAAACTCAAACCGCGTCTTCTTTTTTATCTAATATCAGTGAGCGAGAACGCCAAGCATTAAAGAAGTTGGTAGATTACACAAATGTGCAATCGCTACCAGAAATTTGGCCTTTAGCAGCTAAGGAATTTGGTGATGTTGTTGCCTTGCACAACCCTCACACTAAACCAGAAATAGTAATTACTTATACTCAATTAGCAGAGAAAATACAACTATTTGCTGCTGGGTTGCAAGCGTTGGGAGTCAGATTAGGCGATCGCATTTCTTTAATTGCTGACAACAGTCCTCGGTGGTTTATTGCCGACCAAGGTATCATGACTGCTGGCGGAGTTGATGCGGTGCGTAGCTCCCAAGCTGAAAAAGAAGAACTGCTGTTTATCATCGCCAACAGTGGGAGTACAGCAGTAGTCATTGAAGATTTGAAGACACTTAAAAAACTGCAAGACCGCCTCAACGATCTACCAATTCAATTCGTCATCTTACTTTCAGATGAAGCACCACCCACAGAAACACCTTTAAAAGTCTTAAATTTTGCCCAATTAAATGAAATTGGAGCAAATCATAATTTTGTGCCAGTCAAGCAAAATCGTGATGCTCTGGCAACCTTAATTTACACCTCTGGCACCACCGGCAAACCCAAAGGTGTGATGCTCTCTTATAGTAACTTGATGCACCAAGTGACAACATTTGGCACAGTATTGCAACCAAATCCGGGCGACATGGTTCTTAGTATCTTGCCTTCGTGGCACAGTTACGAACGAACTGTTGAATATTACCTACTATCTCAAGGTTGTACGCAAGTCTATACTAACTTGCGCTCTGTCAAAGCAGATTTGCGGCAATTTAAACCCAACTATATGGTGGGCGTGCCCCGTTTGTGGGAATCGATTTATGAAGGAGTGCAAAAACAATTCCGCGAACAACCAGCCAACAAGCAACGCCTGATTAAATTTTTATTAGGCATCAGCGAGAAATACATTAAAGCACGGCGAGTTGCTCAGGGATTGGATTTAAATAATCTTCATGCCTCAGCCGTGGAACGATTTGCAGCTAGCATAGTCGCGGCAGCTTTGTTACCCCTGCATAAGTTGGGAGAAAAACTAGTTTATGCCAAAGTGCGGGAAGCCACAGGTGGACGAGTCAAGCAGATGATTAGCGGTGGTGGTGCCCTTCCCAGACACATCGATAACTTCTTTGAAATTATTGGTGTCCAGATTTTGCAAGGTTATGGCTTGACAGAAACTTCTCCAGTTACCCATGTGCGTCGTCCTTGGCGGAATTTGATTGGCGCATCAGGGCTACCACTCCCGGCAACAGAAGCTAAAATCGTAGATCCTGAGACAAAAGCGCCTTTGCCACCAGAAAAGCGAGGCTTGGTATTGTTAAGGGGGCCTCAGATTATGCAAGGCTACTACCAAAATCCCGAAGCCACAGCCAAAGCAATTGACCCTGAAGGTTGGTTCGATAGCGGCGATTTGGGTTGGTTAACACCACAAAACGACCTAGTGCTAACTGGCAGGGCGAAGGATACCATTGTCTTGACTAACGGCGAAAACATCGAGCCGCAACCCATCGAAGATGCGTGTTTGCGATCGCCATACATCGATCAAATTATGCTTCTCGGCCAAGACCAACGCAGCTTGGGAGCCTTAATTGTCCCCAATCTCGAAGCCTTAGAAAAATGGGCAGAAGCCCAGAATTTGACACTGGATATACAAAGCGATCGCGAAATTTCCTCATCCGGTCAAAAAATAGACTTGGAGAGTAAAATGATCCAGGATTTATTTCGCCAAGAACTAAATCGCGAAGTGCAGAATCGTCCAGGTTATCGACCAGATGACCGCATCGGGCCGTTCAGATTCATACTGGAACCGTTTTCCATCGAAAACGGCTTGATGACACAAACATTGAAAGTTCGACGACACATCGTTGTGGAACGCTATCGCGATATTATTGACGGCATGTTTGCCTGATGATTCCATCCGCCAACTATTAAGAGTGAACGTGAAATATTTATGGATGTCTCCAAATCTCATTTGCTGTTGAAACGCGTCGTCAACGTTAAAGTGATTGTTACTCCCCTCTGGAAAGAGGAAGTACAACAGCAGCTACAAGCACAGATTAATCAACTTGACCAGCAACTGCAACAGCTAGACGTTGAAGGACAAAGAGCGATTAGTGCAATTCAAAAACAGAGTCTGCAACCACCCGGCCCCCAGACCCTCCAACAAATTGACAACATCCAACTCCAAGTCAATCAAAAGAAAAGTGAATTTCTAGAGCAGAAAAATCAGTTGCTACAAAACCTCCAGCAAGTGCAGTTTCTCCAACAAGATCAAGAAGTCAACCAATTCCAAATGGAAGGCTTTTTTAAAGTAGAAACTGGAGATAATTTGATTAGCAAAATGCAAGTCGAAATTGTTCTGCGCGATGGCGTTGTCGAAGAAATTCGCGGCGACATTTAGTAAAGTTATGAGTTATGAGTTATGAGTTATGAATTTAAATTCTAATTCCTGACTTTTAACTTTTGTACAGACGCGATTAATCGCGTCTCTACCTCATTCTTAAATTAATCGCTCACCCCAGCCCAAACAATTTGCCACACTGGGGGTGAACTAATAAAAAGCGATCGCCCAAAGGTCGTCATCTCCACTCGATATTTAACTGTATCAACAGAATTATTACCCTGCTTGATTTGTGTAATCGTCACTAAAGCTTGATTTCGTTGTGGATAAGCCACCTCTACCTTTCGCCTTCCTCCCACTGATGGTATGTCGTCAAAAGCATTCAGAGCGAGTGTCGCAGGGTCGCTACCTTGGAGAGATGAGTTAATACTTTCTAAAGGTATAGTTTTATAACTGGAACGCTCTGCATATGCCACAACCTCCTGAGATTGGTGAATCGCTCTTACCTGCTGTGGTTGCCGATCGACATTATCAACAATCGGTGGAGATTCCTGGCGTCCAGTCATAAAAACTCCAGCGGCAGCAGTGGCAAAGACGGTAAGTACCACAATCAAAAACAATTTTAACTTTGCCGACATAAAAGTAAACAGGAATTTCAAACAGGTTAATTACCAATTTTGAATTCTAGATTGAACTGCATCCCATATCCTCTACCTTGAAGAAGCTCCTCTATCTCAAGCAGTGGTATGAGGAATATAAATATATTTATCTGTAGCAATCTCATTTCATTTGTGAGACACTCTTGATGGTTTTTGAAAGTCAACAACCAAAACAAGATATTAACTATCCTTTAACAATAACTCTGTACTATAGACTTTTAAATCAGATTAAGGTTCCTGGGGTATTGGGAGTGTTGACGGTTGACGGTTGAGTGTTGACTGGGCATGGGGCAAACAGGAGTGTGGGAGGGGTGGGAGGTGTGGGAAGAGACGAGGGCATAAATTCTCTTTCTCCCCACACTTCCCCATCTCCCCACACTCCCCACACTTCCTCATCTCCCTCATCCCCCCGTCCTCATGTACCCTTTCCCCTTTCCCCTTTCCCCTTGGCGAAGCCATCTCCCCATGCCCAAAATCCAAAATCTCCAATCCAAAATTCTTTTATCAAGATACAATTCGATCTGACAAAAGCTGTTAAAGTCCATAAACCATTGATTCCCAAACCACCCTATGAGCATTCACGAAGTATTTATGCCGGCGTTGAGTTCCACCATGACCGAAGGCAAAATAGTCTCCTGGGTGAAATCGCCAGGGGACAAAGTGGAAAAAGGCGAAACAGTGGTGGTTGTAGAGTCAGATAAGGCAGATATGGATGTAGAAACCTTTTATGAAGGATTTCTTGCCCATATCATAGTGCAAGCTGGTGAAACTGCCTCAGTAGGATCTGCGATCGCCTTCATTGCCGAAACCGAAGCTGAAATCGAAACTGCGAAATCTCTTGCCAATTCTGGCGGTGCCGCTACTGCTAGTCCTTCTCCTGAACCAGTTCCCGTGGCTGCTTCCGTTGGAATTCCTGCTTTGGCGTCTCAAAACGGCTCTAACCATCGCGAAGGAAGACTTGTAGCTTCACCCCGTGCCCGCAAGTTAGCCAAGGAACTCAAAGTTGATTTGACTTCACTTCAAGGCAGTGGCCCCTATGGTCGCATTGTTGCCGAAGATGTGGAAGCAGTTGTTAATAAAGGCAAGCAACCCGCCCCCACTCCACTTGCTGCCCCACCAACACCAATTACCCCAGTAGCGCCCCCTGCACCACCGACACCACCAGCCGCACCCACACCAGCCGTGGCCGCTGTTCCTGGTTCAATCGTGCCTCTAACTACCTTCCAAAATGCGGTAGTACGGAACATGGTAGCTAGTCTATCTGTGCCTGTGTTCCGTGTTGGTTATACCATTACCACTGATGAGTTAGACAAACTTTATAAACAAATTAAATCCAAAGGCGTAACAATGACAGCGCTACTGGCGAAAGCTGTAGCGGTGACATTACAAAAACACCCACTTTTGAACGCTAGCTACTCAGACCAAGGAATTGTTTATCATTCTGATATCAACATTTCTGTAGCTGTGGCAATGGATGATGGCGGATTAATTACACCTGTGCTGCAAAATGCAGATGCAGTGGATATTTATTCTCTATCGCGTACTTGGAAGTCTTTAGTAGAGCGTGCCAGAACAAAACAACTACAACCCCAAGAATATAACAGTGGTACTTTTACCTTGTCCAACTTAGGGATGTTTGGCGTAGATAAATTTGATGCAATTTTACCACCTGGACAAGGTTCAATTTTAGCGATCGGTGCATCCCGCCCGCAAGTGGTAGCAACACCCGACGGTTTATTTGCCGTGCGCCAACAAATGCAAGTAAATATTACTTCAGACCACCGGATTATTTACGGTGCCCATGCTGCGGCATTCTTGCAAGATTTGGCAAAATTGATTGAGACAAATACTCACTCTTTAACACTGTAGTTTTGA
Organism: Nostoc sp. DedQUE12a; assembly: GCA_034530795.1. Classification (GTDB taxonomy): domain Bacteria; phylum Cyanobacteriota; class Cyanobacteriia; order Cyanobacteriales; family Nostocaceae; genus Nostoc. Next base: position 3,839 of record JAVRCH010000121.1, on the reverse strand, counting down.
AACGCCAAATTTAAACGTTAGCCAATGTAGAGACGTTGCAATGTAACGTCTCTACCAACCATTTTGTAGATAAACGAGGGATCTGACCCCCATTCGCCAGTTACATCCTCTTCGGTCATGAGTTCCCCATATATAGACGAGCTAGATTATTACATTTTTTCTGGAACTGAAACTACTACAATTACTATTGATGCTAGATAATGGGGAAGCTTTGACATTTATTTGCCAATCTAGCCCTGGAAACAAGAACTAACAATTATGCGAACTCACTATTGCGGCGAAGTCCGAAAAGAACATATTGGAGAAACTGTTACCTTTTACGGATGGATAGACCGTCGCCGCGATCATGGGGGCGTGATATTTTTAGATTTACGCGATCGCTCTGGCATTGTTCAAATCGTCAGCGATCCGCAACGCACCCCCGATTCTTACGAACAGGCAAACGCCCTGCGAAATGAATATGTTGTCCAAATCACTGGTAGGGTGACGCAACGCCCCCAAGAATCTCTAAATCCCCGTCTACCTACTGGTGAGATAGAAATTTACGCAGATAAAATTCAACTACTCAACGCTGTTCGTAAACAGTTACCTTTCCAAGTTTCGGTAGCTGACAGCGAAACAGTACGGGAAGACTTGCGACTGAAATATCGCTATTTAGATTTGCGACGCGAACGTATGGCAAAAAATTTGCAACTGCGTCATCAAATTGTCAAAGCTATGCGCCGTTACCTTGAAGATTTGGAAGGTTTCATCGAAGTCGAAACCCCAATACTCACCCGTTCTACTCCCGAAGGTGCTAGGGACTATATCCTACCCAGCCGCGTCAACCCTGGTGAATGGTTTGCTCTACCACAATCACCACAGCTATTTAAACAATTGCTGATGGTATCAGGCTTGGATAGATATTATCAGATTGCCCGTTGCTTCCGTGATGAAGATTTACGCGCCGACAGACAACCAGAATTCACCCAGTTGGACATGGAAATGAGTTTCATGTCCCAAGAAGAAATTATCGAACTCAACGAAAAGTTAGTTTGCCATATCTTCAAAACGGTTAAAGGCATTGAATTACAACGGCCTTTTCCCCGTCTCACCTACGCCGAAGGAATGGAACGCTATGGTAGCGACAAACCAGATACCCGTTATGGTTTGGAATTAGTCAACGTCTCGGATATCGTCAAAGACTCTGGTTTCAAAGTCTTTCGAGACACCGTAATCAATGGTGGTATCGTCAAAATCCTACCCATTCCCAACGGCAACGAAGCAATTTCTAATGTCCGTATTAAACCAGGTGGAGATATATTCAAAGAAGCCAGCGAAGCCGGTGCTAAAGGTTTAGCTTATATCCGGGTAAGAGACGATGGCGAAATTGACACCATTGGCGCAATTAAAGACAACCTCAGCGAAGAACAAAAACAGGAAATTCTCCGACGCACAGGTGCCAAAGCTGGACATTTGTTATTATTCGGGGCTGGTGATGCTGCCACTGTTAATAAAACTTTAGATAGATTGCGGCAAGTTATTGCAAGGGAATTTGGATTAATCGATCCAGAAAAAATTAACTTGCTGTGGATTACAGATTTCCCGATGTTTGAGTGGAACGCTGACGAAAAACGCCTCGAAGCACTGCACCACCCGTTTACAGCACCCCACCCTGATGATTTGAGCGATTTAAAAACAGCACGCGCCCAAGCTTATGACTTGGTACTCAACGGCGTGGAAGTTGGCGGTGGAAGTCTGCGGATTTATCAGCGAGAAATTCAACAACAAGTGTTTGATGCGATCGGTTTGTCTCCTGAAGAAGCACAAAATAAATTTGGCTTTTTGTTGGAAGCATTTGAATATGGTACACCGCCTCATGGTGGCATCGCCTATGGTTTAGACCGTTTGGTAATGTTGTTAGCTGGGGAAGAATCCATTCGAGATGTGATTGCTTTTCCGAAAACGCAACAAGCCCGTTGTTTGTTAACAGATGCACCTTCTGGAGTAGATCTCAAGCAACTCAAAGAATTGCACGTTGCTTCGACATATAAGCCCAAATCCTAACAAAACAGAAGGGAAGCAAAAAAGTATCTAGTGGCGTGGCAAGCTTAAAATGGTGCATTAGAAAACTCTTGTGAAATGGGCGTCTCGCCCGTCCAGTGCGGGCAAGATGCCCACACTACAAGAAAACTTATTGCAACATTTTAGCCTTGCCACGCCAGTAGGGTGTGTTATGCCGTAGGCTAACGCACCACTAGTAAATTAAGGTGCATGACGAAGACATCAACTTTTATTACTGACTTCATAACTAGCAGTTACCTTCTGTTGATGTTCTAAACTTTTGTCTCGATTTTGAAATTCATCTAACAATCGATAAAAAGTATTAAAACCCTCTTGTTCATTCCCACAGTGAAGCATGATAATTTTTGCCCAAGAGTTAGAAGTTGACACATGATATTTTTTTTGTACCCAAGGCTGAAACTCTCGATAAAAATCCATTTCCTCCTCAGTTGCTTTAACTCCTACTTCTCTTAAAGCAGTTTTAAAACCAACTAAAAAATGAAACAGATCGCTAACAGAAGCACGCCCAATATACATCCCTGGTTTAGATTTAATTTTTTGTAAGATTTCAAATAATTTGCTCATCTTAATTTTTCGTATCGTTACTATATTTCAATTGTAAAGCTCATCTAGATAGTCAATCAAAAACTCTCCCCCAGGACATTGAAAATCATTTAGCCAATCCTCTTTAGTCAGTCCCTCTGTCGAGATATTATCAAAAATTCTGTCCTTAACCTTTACTCCGTAATGAATCCCATTCAGTGTAATCGAACCGGTTATTCCCTGATTTTCTAGACGTATACTAATTATATAATCCTCACCATAAGCAGTTTGAATTTTAACAATCGTGCCATTGATACTATTTTCTTTTAACCAGTGCATGACAGCTGTAGCGCATTCGTCACATTTATAAAGTTCAAACTGTCTAACTATTTTACCGACTTCCTGATAAATCTCCTCATCAGATAACTGACTCACCTACTTACCTCGACATATAATCAATGCACAAATAATAGTACTATCAGTTAGTCTTGGCGATCGCTGATTAATTCCAAAATAATTCAGCCTACATAGTCCGTAGGATGTCTTACTGCTGAGGGTATAGCACCTTTAATTTTTAACTGATTGTCTTGATTTTATTTCTACAATTACTGAGCGTTCTCAAATTCAAACTTTAATCGAATCTGATACTGTTGTGAAGCACTCTCTAGTAACTCAGACTAATTCTGTAGCTAATAGTCTACCTTGTATTGGTTCATACTCATCTTCTAGTAACCATGACTTGGCTGCATCATAGCCATTACTAGAAAATATAACTTTATAACCCTGTGCCGGATCGTAAATTTGACACTTATCTTCACTGTTGCAAAGCAATAAAAGAATGTATGGAGGAGATAACATTGGATCTATCCATACTTCTGTAAATTCCCAGTTATTCTTCACTGGGTCTTGTGCGGGGGATGACGTGGTATTGGTTGTCTGCATTGACTTTTATCTCCCCATAGTAAAGTAGAATACGGCTACCATCTGGACTGATTCTATAACCTATTGGTTCATTAAAAAGCATTCCATAACGCTCATATCCTCGAATGATTCCGGTGAACTGTCCATTTTCTATTATGGCTTGGGCAACTCTATTCATTGTATGTTCATCGTTAACCCTCTTTTGTCACTTTGGGAGAAGCCAATCGCTGAAAGCCTTTCGGAGCTTTAATTTTCAGATTTTAGCTACAAATTTTAGTTACTGTTAGAAAATAAAGGCTTAAAGCGTTATCAAATCAAAGTTTCAGAATTAA
>JAVRCH010000120.1:0-7158 GCA_034530795.1 Nostoc sp. DedQUE12a | reverse complement strand
AACCAATCATTGGAACCTCGTTGTGCGCCCAAATTTGGGGGGGGGGGGGGGGGGGGGCCGGGGGGGGGGGGGGGGGGGGGGCGGGGGGGGAGGTGTGGGAGGATGGTGAAGAAATCTTTCCCCCCTCTCTCCCCTCTCTCCCCACACTTCCTTGTCTCTCCTGCCCCTCTCTCCCCACACTCCCCACACTCTCTTCAGGTAGCCAACGCCATGCTTCCTCAACAAAAGCTGCTGCTCCAAAAGCAGTTGAAGGTAAATTTCGACTTGCTCCAATACGCTCTGGGGGCAAATGAGCTGTTCCAGTGGGCAATACAACTACGAAAGAACTTCCCTGATTTTCTTGGCTGGTGACACGAACTTCACCACCAAGAAGTTGAACCAGATCCCGCACTAGGGATAGCCCTATACCAGAGCCTTCATAAGTCCGACCCCGCGATCCTTGGACGCGGTAAAAGCGATCGAACAAGTGTGGCAATTCTGCTGCGGGAATTCCTGTACCTGTATCTCGGATTTCCATTTCCACACGTTCCTCATAAGGGCGCAAGGTAACAGTAATTTCTCCGGCAAAGGTGAACTTGAAGGCATTGCTCAATAGATTCAAGACGATCTTTTCCCACATTTCGCGGTCTACGTAGACTGGTTGTGGTAACGGTGGACAATCTACCACCAGACGCAAACCTGCCTTTTCCATCGCTGAACGAAAGACGCTGGCGAGTTCACTGGTAAGCCCAGCCAAGTCTGTTGGCTCGTAAACTGCTTGTATCCGACTTGCTTCAATGCGGGAAAAGTCTAATAATGTGTTGACCAGCTTCAGCAAACGCAGGCTGTTGCGGTGGACTAATTGTAATTGTCCGCGTTCCTCTGTTGTCAATGACCCGTTTTCCTTACTTAAAACATCTTCCAAAGGCCCTAGCATCAATGTCAGAGGTGTGCGGAACTCATGGGAAACATTATTAAAAAATGTTGTCTTCGCCCGGTCTAGTTCAGCTAAAGCTTGGGCTTTTTTGCGTTCCTCTTCATAAGCCCCAGCATTGCGGAGGGAAACCGAAACTTGTCCTACTAACAGGTCGTAAAACGATTTATAAGCTTCGTCCAAGGCACGGTTAGGGCTGATTCCGGCAATCAGTACCCCAAGGGGTGCAGTAATATTTGATGAGGGAATGGGCAGTGCTAATGCGCGATCGACAATTTCGCTCCAAGGCCCACCAGCAATGGTAATATGACCCTTGAGATTTTCAACTAGAATTGTTTGACCTGCCATCACTTGTGCAAATGGCCATATACCTTTAAATTCTTGAACAAGGACAGTAGTTGGTGCAATGCGATCGCTTTCATCTACACGCACGCTACCAAATAATCGTACTGTCTTACCATCTGATTCGCCCAAGTAGATCAGCGCAAACGGCACATCTAGCGAATATTCGGCTATGGTAGACAGAATATCTTTACAAGTAGTGTCTACGCTGCGTGTATCACTCGCCCTTGCTGCCAAATCGCGTTGCAACCGCAAACGGCGCTCCCCTAATACCTGCTGGGTTACTTCGCTACACACGCAAAGCATACCTTTAATTACGCCTTCATCATCTTCCACGGCACTGTAAGACAGACTAAAGTGGGCTTCCTCGTTATAATCAGCTCGGTTCACTACCAGCATCTGGTCTTCTACCCAGTTGGGAACGCCCGTTGTCATTACTTCGGTAATCATTGGCCCAATTACATCCCATGATTCTGACTGCGTTTCTCGGATGGAGTGACCCAACGCCAGAGGATGTTTCGCCCCAATCAGGCTAGTGTATGCGTCATTATAAATTTGGATTAAATCCTCTCCCCATAGCAGAATCATCGGATAACGCGAACCTAACAAAGTACGTATGGTTGATTTCAAACTTTGCGGCCATGTTTCTATAGAGCCAACAGATGTGCTTGCCCAATCAAAATTACGTATGCGTTCCCTCATCTCGCCAGAACCAGGAAATGGATCTAATTGCCTATCTTTTATTAGACATTGCTCTTGTGAACTAGCTTCTTTTCCAGGCTTTGAGGTTGATATCTGTTGTTGAAGTAACCGCAATCCTTGGCGAACAACTTCGCTTGATGATTTATACTTTCCTGACCCTAAGAGGGAGGCTATAAAATCGTTAAAATCAGGAGTCAGTGATACGTTAAGCGTTGTACGTTGGCGATTCACGTCACTTTTCTCCTTACTTTATCCTGAGGGTGGCAAAAATTGCCAATATTATTTCAAAGTTATTATGGCACAAATTATCAAGCTTTTAAAGAAGTTGAAAAATAATACTCTAGTTGTTGGTTATTGGGTAATAAATAAAGGAGCTTATAGATCGAAATGCTGATATTTTGGCGTTGCGTAGACACAAAGCGCCTTGCCCTTAGACTTTGCACCAATTCATGCTTCTATATTTATTTCCATGTGATTTGCCGGAGAATAATGGCTAATTGTCATTCTGTAACAGCAGATAAAATATTCTTCCAAACCAGGTCATACTTAAGGGTGAAATAAAATTTTTGACATTCTATATCTTTAGATAGTAGCAAGATGTTTTAAATAAAATTTAAATTATTGAAATGCAAAAATTTCTAAATTTAATTTTATTAATATAGCGAGACTATCTCAACTGTAATAATTAATTAGCGTAGACGCGTAGCGTCTCTTAGAAAAGAGAATAACGCCAGCAAAAACAAGAGATGCAACAAAGCTTTCTTGATAATTTACATCTGTTGGCTCATTTTGGAGAATTGGTATTTTCGATGAATTAGAGTGTTTGCTAGCCTCGCTAGTATCTTACGATAGTTGCGAAAAACCTCTATAGATATCAAAAGTATAAAAAATATATTTGAAAGAATAGTCTGATTAGTAGATGTTGGCTTTTAGCAATAGTTATAAATTAAATATATACTTTGTAATGTTTGAGAAAAAGGAGCTTCTTATGTTGCTTTTTGCCACTTTAATTGCTAGTTATGCTGTTTTATCCACAGTTTTCATTTCTCATATTGAATAAGCATTGAAGCTAATAATTATTTAGCAACAATTCTGAGGTTCGCCAAACTATAAATAATACCAATTTGCAATTTGCAATACCCGTAAACAGGGAAGCAAGCTACGCAAATAATAAAGTTAGATACAGCAAGTGCTTTATCGTAAAATAAAGGGTTTCTACTCGCCAAAAAGACGCGGGGACACGGAAATGCAATTTGAATGACGATTAGCTTACAGATCATAGTAGGGGCGCACAGCTAGCTGTGCGCCCCTACCCGTTTACTCCGCTTGAACTGGGGCGGAGTAAAAGCTCTGTCTCCCTTGCTCCCTGCTCCTTCAATACGGTTCGGATAAGCATTTTTCATCTCTGATGTGGGCTGGGAAAAGGGTAAGGGGAAAAGGGAAAAAGTTTGAAATTACCCTTTTCCCTTTCCCCTTTAACCGAACCGTATTGCCTGCTCCCCTGCTTCTTTTGACACGGTTCCAGCTTAATTTCCACCTGCCCTGGTGACGGTGTAAATTGAATCGCATTCGTCAGCACATTCCACACAACTGGATCGGTAACTTTGGTTCGTTCGCGTAATGATTTAAAATTATTGAAGCTGAAAATTAGTAAACAATCAATAATTTTGTTGGATTCAGGAATCAAAAAAATGACTAAGAGGCAACAAAGAGTAATACTTTCTGGAGCCACACTGTTGATATTAGGATTTTGTTTTGGAAGTTTAATTACTCTATTGCCTAAGCCAGAAATAGTTACAGCCAAAGAAGTTCAGCCAAAGAAAGTAGCCAGAGCTAATAGTTGGCAAGCAGCTTCTTTTCCTGTAGAAAACTTTCAAGCTTACACATCTGGTTTTGGTTACCGTCCCTCAGCTACAGGTGCTTCCAATTGGGAATTTCATGGCGGCTTAGACATGGCTGCTCCCCAAGGTAGTTATATTCGTAATTGGTGGGTAGGTACAGTAATTAAAGTTGGTGCTGGTGACGCTTGCGGTTCTCATATAGTAATTAAATCGGGTGGATGGGAACACACTTATTGCCACATGGAAGGAAACGTAGAAACTGCATCTGGTCGTCGTTATTTTATTGACCGTGCAGGTGGAATTCTCATTGCGGAAGGTCAGCAAATACCAACTGGAGCCAGAATTGGTAGGGTAGGAATGACTGGACGCACCACTGGGCCACACCTCCACTGGGGACTAAAATATAGCAATAATTATGTAGACCCAGCGGTTGTTTTGCAAGCAATGTTTTCCCAGCAAAAAGTTTCCAGAAGAAGAAGCTGAAGGAGGCAGGGGAAAGGGAAAAGGGTAAGGGGGAAAGGGGAAAGATTCAATTTATTCCTTTTCCCTTTTCCCTTTAACCTTTTCCCCTGCCTCAAGAGCCTATAAGCATGGGGAGTCTGTCAAGGTCTATCGGCTTTGAGAGTTCTGCCAGCCAACAAAAGGTCGCTTTCAGCAATGTTATCAAATACGGGTGTAGACCAGCGATCGACTACTTTGCCTAGAACTGACATTTCTTGAACTAAGCGGTCAAACTTTTCAGGGGTTAGAGACTGGGGGCCATCGGATAAAGCCTTAGCTGGATTGGGGTGAACTTCAATCATTAAAGCATCTGTACCAGCAGCGATCGCTGCCATTGCCATAGGTGGAACATATTCAGATCTACCGGTACCGTGACTGGGGTCGATGGCGATCGGTAGATGGGTGAGCGATCGCAACACCGGAATCACCGACAAATCTAAAGTATTACGGGCATATTTGCCGTCAAAAGTTCTAATTCCCCGTTCGCAAAGAATCACATTTGGGTTTCCCGATGCCAGAATATATTCTGCCGCCATCAGCCATTCGTCAATTGTGGCAGACATTCCGCGCTTGAGCAGCACTGGCTTATCTTGAGCGCCTACTTTTTTGAGCAACGAGAAATTGTGCATATTTCTCGCTCCAATTTGAATTATGTCAGCTACCCGCGCCACTGCTGGTAAATCCGCAGCATCCATCAGTTCTGTAACAATGCCTAAACCCGTAGCTTCACGAGCTGCTGCTAACAAATCTAAGGCACTTTCACCATAACCTTGAAAGGCATAAGGTGAAGTGCGGGGTTTGTAGGCTCCACCACGCAGAAACTTTGCTCCTGCTGCTTTGACTCGCTTTGCCGTTTCCACAATCATCGCTTCATTTTCAACAGAACAAGGCCCAGCGATGACTGCGATGGGATGATGTTCTCCAAAAAAGACACGACCGTTAGGCGTGGGTACAACAACCTCGCTGGCTTCTCCATTTCTGAATTCCCGACTAACCCGCTTGAAAGGTTGTTGCACTCGTAGCACTTGCTCAATCCAAGGACTGGTTTCTTGGATTTGCAATTTATCGATGCTCAAAGTATCGCCAATTATCCCCAGCACAACTTTATGAGTGCCGATGCTTTTTTCTACTGTGACTTTCCAAGTATCACTCAGTTCTTGGCTGATACGAGTAATTTCTTCAGCAGGCGTACCGGTTTTAAGTACTATAATCATCTGTTTTTCCTTCCGTATAATTTGTGTAATACGATCGCCCCTTTCCTAGTACCGTTCGATGCAACAAAGGTGCAGGTCGATGCAATAAAGGTGCAGGTCGATGCAATAAAGGTGCAGGTCGATGCAATAAAGGTGCAGGTCGATGCAACAAAGGTGCAGGTCGATGCAACAAAGGTGCAGGTCGATGCAACAAAGGTGCAGGTCGATGCAACAAAGGTGCAGGTCAAGAGAGTTGTATGTAAACTCTAGGTTATGAGCAAAGAGAAGCTAGATAAGAGAGGTTTGTCTAGCGCAAAAATTCTGCAAGTTGTTCTAACTTTGTCCAAGCAGCACCGCTTTGCAAAATTTCTTTGGCAATGGCAATACCTTTGACACAACCTGCTAAAATTTCAGTTTCTCCATCAATGATTTCACCAACTTGCAGTGCTAGGGCTGCATTTAAAGCCACCACATCTTGCTGCGCTTGAGTGCCTTTACCTTGCAAAACTGCTTGCAAGATTTCGGCATTTTCTTGGACATCTCCACCCTGCAAGGCTGTAGTTGGTGCAAAACTCAAGCCCAATTCTTGAGGATTGAGTGTTAGAGAACGTACTTTTTTTTGTTGGAGTACGGCTAAATCAGTGACATCAGCTAAACCAGCTTCATCTAAACGTTCGCGTCCGTAAAGAGCGATCGCTTGCTGACATCCCAATTGTGATAAAGCTTCAGCAATTTCCTCTAATAAAAGCGGGTCATTCACACCAATAATTTGCCCCGTCGGTCGCATAGGATTTACTAAAGGGCCGAGCAAGTTAAAAACAGTCCGCACTTTCAAAGTTTTTCGCAAAGTCGCAACAGCTTTAAGTGCAGGATGCCAGCCTGGAGCAAATAAAAAGGTGATTCCCACCTCACCCACCGCCGCTTGTACTTTTTCTGGGCTGGCATTGAGATTTATACCCAAAGCTTCCAACACATCAGCAGAACCAGCCTTGCTAGATGCAGAACGATTGCCATGCTTAGCAACTTTTACCCCCGCCGCTGCGGCAACAAAAGCGACAGCAGTGGAAATATTAAAAGTTGAAGCACCATCTCCACCAGTTCCACAGGTGTCAATGAGAGGAAAGGACGCGGGGACAGGGAGAAGGGGGGACGCGGAGAGTTCTGTAGACACATCCCCGCGTCCTCTTGATTGGGATTGTAAAACACTAGCCATGCCGACTAATTCATCGGCAGATACGCCTTTAGCTTGAATTGCGGCTAAAATCGCTCCGGATAGAACATGGGGAATGGCATCTGTGAGCCAACCCTGCATTAGATCGGCAGCTTGGGAAACTGTTAGCGATTGGCGATTGAGTAACTGTTGTAATAAAGCCGGCCAGTTGTAGAATTCAGCAGCGACGGAAATATTGTCGTGTGGAATTTGGGTTACAGCTATCATATTGGTTATTGGGCATGGGGCATGGGGCGTGGGGCATGGAGTATGGGGAAAGGGATAAGGGGAAAGATTAAATTTATTCCTTTTCCCGGCGTTGCTGATTGAGAATATGAATTTAGCTCACGCAGAGGAGCCAGCGCGTTGCGGAGGTTCCCTCCGTTGTAGCGACTGGCGTCGCGCAGAGTCGCAGAGAGTAAGAGTTGAGAAGAGTTGATTTTTGAGTTTCATATT
>JAVRCH010000119.1:0-19812 GCA_034530795.1 Nostoc sp. DedQUE12a | reverse complement strand
CCTTGCACCTTTATTAGACCTCTTGCAAAAGTGTTTTTTGCACTCTTGTGGGAAAAGGGACTCATGTTAAAGGGGAAAGGAAAATACCAAACCTTTCCCCCTTTCCCTTTCCCCTTTCCCCGACTTCTGCAAGAAGTCTATGAGAATTTGCATCAAGACATAATCCCCGTGTCTCGGTGTCCCCGCGTCCCCGCGTCAGCCTAAATCATCCCATTATTCAGCAACGCCGACTTGTGTGTACAGGTAGCCCAAGCCTGGGAGAGGGACTTTGAAATTTGCTCCCCTTCTCCCAATTGTGGAAGAAGGGGTTAGGGGATGAGGGCAAATTCTCCATTCGTGCAAGAGGTCTAATCTTTAAGTCACCTTCGTTGGCTTTGTATACTCTTGGAGTTGTAGGAAAAGACTGGAAACTCCAGTAAAACTAGGGCTTCTGTAGACCTTTGCCTGTAGTTATGGTGTGTAGGAGAGCTTATAGATGGTGCCGCTGTAATCATCCGAGATGAACATATTACCTTGCTTATCGACTGCCATATCTACCGGTCGCCCCCAGATTTGTTGGGTTCCTGGAACTAACCAACCGCTGACTAAATCTATCTGATTCCCTGGACTCTTTGTTGCAGCGTTCCAGGGAAAGTAAACTACTTTGTAGCCTGTTTTCTTCTGGCGATTCCATGAACCATGCAGCCCCACCACTACCCCATTTGAGTACGAGCCAAGAAAGCTAGTATTTTGTAAGAATGTTAGTCCCAAGGGAGCTGAATGGGCTTGGATACCCTTGCTGATTTTGTCCATTGCATAGCAATTAACGCGTCCATCAGAATTGTACTGATAGTCCTTGTCAAACGGCATATTATTCATACCACTTGATGTGTCAGGATTGGAATTGCAGAATGGCCAACCGTAGTTACCGCCATCTCGGACTCGTGTGAACACCTCTGGTGGATGGTTGTCTACATAGGAGGGGATCAGCTTACCGTAATTGCCAGTATTATCCTTGTGGGGATAGCGGATATTATCCCGATTATTATTAGTTACCCAAAGGTCATTTGTATTAGGTACGAATGCTAATCCTTCGGCATTACGTAAACCTTGGGCAAAAAGGCGTCGATTGGTTCCATTAGCGTTGTACTGGTAAATCGCACCACGTTTTGGGTTACTCACAGTATCTGACACACAGGCATTGCATGTAGAGGCGATGGACACGTACAGTTTGTGGTTGCCATCAAGTGCGATATTTTTCAGTTCGTGACCATATGCCCCTTTGAGTTCGCTTGTGCTGCTGTCTGGTAAACCAGTTACAACGATTTGACGATTTTTGGCAATTCGGTCTCCATACGTATAGGTGAAACGGTTAATTTGATGAGTCTCAGAGATGTAAACGTATGTGGTTTTGTCAATCTTATGAAACACAATGTCGTGTGGTCTGCGTAGACCCGCCACAAAGTTAGAAATAATTGGGTCTTTGCTGCCATTTGGCCGGACAATTAACACTTTACCGGTAGCCGGCTGTGACACTAAAAGATCCCCATTGGGAGCAACTGCCATAAAGCGAGCATTTCTAATGCGAGCATAAACAGAGATGGAGAACTTAGGCGGTACCTTCAAATAACGATTAGTATTAAAGGGCGAATATCTCATTGTACTAGGCACGTTGACCTTAGTATTAACAGACGCAGCAGGCGGGTCAGCCAACGCTGCTTTAGGAGCAACCTCTAAAGACATCAGACTAGTAACTGAGACACTCAAACCAACTAGCGATGCAGAGAGTATCCGTCCAAGCGCCTGTCTTGGATTTAGATCGAACATAACCATTTTTCTAGCCTCGTAGGGAACTATGTCACACACAACTCTCGGCTAGCCGATATTTTCCGAGAGCCCGAACACAGGGTAATCAGGTGTGATAGTTTTTGAAAATACTTCGTTAAATATCTTCATATATTCAATTTTTCCTTATTCACCAAAAAATGCTGGAGTTTAGAGTTACAACATATTACAGGTAAATTAGGTAGGAATTTTAAGAATAAAGCCATATACAACGAGAGTTTCTATCTTGTTACCGTTTTCTGCCGTATAAAGAAAGATACAGCGATCGCTCCCTTAAACGCAAAAAGTCCTCAAACACAATGGTGTCTCTATCGCTACCTTAGCCACCCTGGAAACCATTGTCTGATTGAATCTGGTAAAATTCGTGCAGTAAGCAATGGCACATATCCCTGAGAAGCATTAACAACGTTTTATAGTGATAGCGAAACTGTGGTGGAGTGGTGAAAATTCCGATGGGCTACGCCCCGCCAGAGGCGATCGCGGCAACTATTACGGTATAAATTTCTCAAGTTTTTGAATGCGGTTTAAAGCATCTTGATAATCGCTTTCTTTTCCTTGTTGCTTATATAAATCAGCAGATTTACGAAAATCTTCAATTGCAGCTGGGTTATCTCCTAAAGCAGAATGAGCCAAACCCCGATTGCTGTAAGCTAGTGCATAGTTGGGATTAATTTTGATAGCTTGGTTGTAATCTTCAATTGCACCTTGTTTATCTCCTAAAGCCGAACGAGCTAAACCACGGTTGTTGTAAGCGAGTGAATACTTAGGATTAATTTTGATGGCTTGATTGTAATCTTCAATTGCACCTTGTTTATCTCCTAAAGCCGAACGAGCATTACCCCGGTTGTTATAAGCTAGTGAATATTTGGGCTTAATTTTGATGGCTTGATTGTAATCTTCAATTGCACCTTGTTTATCTCCTAAAGCCGAGCGAGCATTACCTCGGTTGTAGTAAGCTAGGGAATATTTGGGAGCAATTTTAATGGCTTGGCTGTAATCTTCAATTGCAGCTTGTTTATCTCCTAAAGTCGAGCGAGCTAAACCGCGACCAATGTAAGCTAGTGAATATTTGGGATTAATTTTGATGGCTTGATTGTAATCTTCAATTGCAGCTTGCTCATCTCCTAAATTAGATTGAGCTAAACCCCGATTGTAGTAAGCCGCAGCTGCGTCAGGATTAATTTTGATAACTTTGGTGTAGTCTTCAATTGCACCGCGAAAATCTTTATTGTTGTATTTTTCTAATCCTTCTCCATAGTAAATATCAGCAGTTTCCTGTGCTGTTCTGAATGGATTTGCCAGTCCTATAAAATAAACACTACCAGCACCGATCAATACAATTAATGGAATAACAAAAAGACGTATAGGAATAGATTTTTTTTGGCTGGGTGGTGGAGTAACTAAAGGTGGAACAGGCTGAGTTCCCGGTTCTGGCTGTGAGTTTAATGCTTCTAAAACCTCCGCCGCCGACTGATAACGCTGCTGGTATTCTTCATGCAACAATTTATCTAGAATCTGCCCTAATTCTTGGCTTACTGGTTGCTGTAAATGTTGTCTCCAAGTCGCAATCCAAGCATAACCTTGTCGTTGCCAAAGTTGGCGGGGGTGAATACCACTCAACATCTGAAAGCAAGTTGCACCGACACTATATAAATCACTGGCTGGGTAAGCTTCACCATCTTGCATTTGTTCTAGTGAGGCATAACCAAAGGAACCAATGCTTGTTCCTATTTGCGTCATTGCTGTTGCTGTCAGTTGCTTAGATGCACCAAAATCAATCAGTACCAACTTGCCATCATTACGACGAATAATATTCTCTGGTTTGATATCGCGGTGAATGACTTTTTGCTGATGAACTGTTTGGAGAATATCTAACAAATCAAGCAATAATTCTCTAGCTTTTTGTTCGTTAAAAATTCCCTGCTGTTGTAATTCCACCAATAAATTCTGCCCTTCGATAAACTCCTGCACCAAATACAGACAATTATCTTCGTTAAAATACGCCAACAGAGTGGGAATTTGAGAATGTTTGCCTAACTGTTGCAGTCGCTTTGCTTCTTGTTCAAATAGTTCCGTGGCTTTGTTTAGTGATGCTGTTCCCTGTACTTGCGGTGCAAACTGTTTGATGACACAATGCTCATTTAGCTTGTCGATATCTTCTGCTAAATAAGTTTTACCAAATCCCCCGCCACCTAATGATTTAATCGGGCGATAGCGGTTTCTCAGCACTACCAATCTTGTACCACAGTTGGAGCAAAACATTGTGCGATCGCTGAGACTGGGTGGGTTGTGGCAAGCTGGATTAAGGCAGCAAGTCATAACTGTGCATCTATAAGCAAATGTATTTATTATCCCTTAAGCACAGCTCACTATTTGTAGAAACCGCAAAATTAAGGTTTATTTCTACAATAACTCTGAAATTTAAAAACAACTCAAGCTAGAGTATATACTCGTAATCAAAATCTCAACAGACGCGAGTATGATGGATTTGTTAGCTATTTGGGGTGTAACTCAGGCTGCTGGGTTGATTTTTAAACCCATTCTCGAAGACTTAGCGAAAGATGCTGCTAAAGATTGGGCTAAGGATTTATTAAAAGGCATCCCTGGCAAGATTTTCCAGAAACTTAAGAAGGAAGATATAGAAATTGCTGCTGGCAAAGCATTAAAGGAATTTTTACAACTGGTGCAACAGCAGTTAAAAGTTCGTTGCAAACTTAGTGAAACTGAAATTAAAGATTACACTCAAGACATCCAGAAATTTATCAACGATAAATTAGTTATAGAAATTCTTGGCAAAGCTTTTGATATTAATTGTGAATATCTAGACGCTAAAAAGCTAGAAGAGAGTTGGAATAGGCTGCAACTAAAACCTCTACCACCTAAGTTTAACTGGCAATCTATTACAGAACAGTATTTTACACAAGTCCAAGAACTTCTTTTAGATTCCGAAGAGTTACACCATATCTTAGAATTACAAAAATTATCTAGCATTGAAACAAATACAAAACAAATTGCTGGTGTTACTCCAGATTTTAATTTAAATAAATATCAAGAAGGAATCCTAGAACGCTATGGCAATGTTAAATTAGATAGCTTAGATACTAGCGGCTATGCCTATAACGAACTCAAATTGTGGCGGATTTTTACTGCTCAAAATGTCCGGGAAGCTCATCAAGTTTTACCACAAGTTCACGAACTGCCGAAAGAACATTTACGCCGACTGCGAGAAAGCGACCAAGTAGAAGCAGAAGTGGAATTAGCAGAATTAGAACGCCACAAACGGGTTTATTTTGAACAGCCGATATCTTGTGTTTTAGATGTTGTCAATAAAAAGCAAGATTATAAATATGTCGTGATTTTAGGCGATCCAGGTTCGGGAAAGTCTACTTTATTACAATTTCTGGCTTTGAATTGGGCACAGTCTCCACTGGATAATGTGATATCTTTACCAATTCCGTTGCTAATTGAGTTACGCACTTATATGCGGCGACGGGAAGATAAAGAGTGCAAGAATTTTATTGAGTTTTTTCATCAATGTAGCGGTGCAATTGCTCATCTCAATCAGCTTGAATTAGATAAACAATTAAAAGCTGGTAATGCTTTGGTGATGTTTGATGGTTTAGATGAAGTGTTTGACCCCGGTCAGCGAGAAGATGTAATTACTGATATTCATCGCTTTACTAATGACTATCCTGATGTGCAGGTAATTGTCACTTCTCGGATTATTGGCTATAAACCCCAACGATTGCGTGATGCTGAGTTTCGCCACTTTATTTTACAAGATTTAGACTCAGAACAAATTCAGGATTTTATCAACCGTTGGCATGAGTTAACTTTTGCTGATGCAGCAGAAAAAGTGAGAAAACGGGAACGGCTGCAAAGAGGAATTGAAACTTCCAAATCTATTGCAGAATTAGCGGGAAATCCTTTGTTGTTGACGATGATGGCAATTTTGAATCGCAATCAAGAACTGCCAAGAGATAGAGCCGAACTTTATAATCAAGCATCGCGGGTACTGCTGCATCAATGGGATGTGGAACGCGCTTTGACAGAAGATAAGAGGTTAGATTCTAAGACGATTGATTATAAAGATAAACAAGCGATGCTGCGTCAGGTTGCTTATCAGATGCAAACTGGTGAGAAAGGTTTGGCAGGGAATTTGATTAATGAAAATGATTTAGTCAAAGTTCTGAGTGATTATCTCAAAACCATAGAATTTGATAAACCCAGAGAAGCTGCGCGGGTGATGATTAATCAACTGCGGACTCGCAACTTTATGTTATGTTTCCTGGGTGCGGATTATTATGCTTTTGTGCATCGGACATTTTTAGAATATTTCTGTGCTTGGGAGTTTGTCTGGCAGTTTAAAGAAACGCAAACGCTGACTCTTGAGGAACTGAAGAATGAAGTTTTTGGCAAACACTGGCAAGATGAAAGTTGGCATGAAGTCTTGCTGCTAATTGCGGGAATGATTGAGCCAAGATTTGTTGGCGAGATTCTTGATTATTTAATGGCGCAAGATGGCGAAGAGGAAAAGTTTGTCAATCTCTTTTTAGCAGCTAAGTGTCTTTTAGAGGTGAGAAATCGCTCGGTGATCGCGTTAACGGCTAATAAATTACTTAATAAGCTCAAAGACTTAACTAAATATGACCTCTGGTACTATTACGTTCTCTATGAAGATAAAGAAGAAACTAAGCTAGTTCAGCAAATTCGCATTCAAGCAGTTACAGCAATTGCAACGACTTGGCAAGAATCTCTCGACACCAAAACCTGGCTCAAAGAACGCGCTACTCAGCATAATCACAACTATGTGCGACGTGCAGCAGTGCAAGAATTAGCCAAGAACTTTAAAGATGACCCTGACACCAAAACCTGGCTCAAAGAACGCGCTACCCAAGATGATGACAATGATGTGCGACGTGCAGCAGTGCAAGAATTAGCCAAGAACTTCAAAGATGACCCCGACACCAAAACCATCTTCAAAGAACGTGCTACCCAGGATGATGACAGCGATGTGCGATGTGCAGCAGTCCAAGAATTAGCCAAGAACTTTAAAGATGACCCTGACACTAAAACTATCCTTAAAGAACTGGTTACACAGGATGATAACTTGAATGTACGATTTGCAGCAGTGATAGAATTAGTGATGAACTTCAAAGACGACATCGACATCAAAACCTGGTTCAAAGAACGCGCTACCCACGATGATCGCGAAGACGTGCGACTTGCAGCAGTCATAGAATTAGCCCAGAATTTCAAGGATGACCCCGATACCAAAACTATCCTTAAAGAACGCGCTACTCAGGATGATGACAAAGATGTGCGACGTGCAGCAGTCGAAGAATTAGCGAGGAACTTCAAAGATGACCCCGATACCGAAACCATCCTCAAAGAACACGCTACCCAGGATGATTACTGGTATGTACGACGTGCGGCAGTCCAAGAATTAGCGAAGAACTTCAAAGATGACCCTGACACCAAAACCATCCTCAAAGAACGCGCTATCCAGGATGATAACTACTTTGTACGAAGTGTAGCAGTCCAAGAATTAGCGAGGAACTTCAAAGATCATCTCCACACCAAAAGCTGGCTCAAAGAACGCGCTACCCAGGATGATAACTGGGATGTGCGACGTGCAGCAGTCAAAGAATTAGCCAAGAACTTCAAAGATGACCCCGAAACTAAATCCATCTTTAAACAACGCGCTACCCAGGATGATGACAGCGATGTGCGACGTGCAGCAGTCCAAGGATTAGCTAAATACTTTAAATATCAGCCTGAGTTGTTTGAAATTTACCACCAATGCGCTGTTAATGACCCTTTTGAGCGCAAGCAAGATTATGAAACTAATCCTCGGCGCATTGCACTAGAGATAATTATCAAGCAATTTCCTCAGCATCCCCTGACTTTACCACTGTTGCGCGATCGCGCAGAGAATGACCCAGATGAGCAAGTGCGGGAATTTGCTCAGAAGAAGTTGGCACAATTAGAGAAGTAAAAGAGTGGTAAAAATATGAATAACACAGAAGTAGCGGCGATTTCTAATCGCTTTTAAGCTTAATGAGACTTCCAAAGAATAAATCATATCAAGTTCGGATAATCATTTTTTATTAAAATTTCTCCGCCTCAGACCGTCCCCGCGTCAGTCCTAATGATAAGTCTTCACCCGAACATGATACCATTCCAACAAAAACAAGAGACAGGATAGTTTTTTTCACGCAATCAAAATATGAGTCCTATATAAATTTGAAGCCAGTAAGAACTACCATTACTTAGTTTGTTCTTACTGGCGCTAATTATAAGTGTTCAACCGAACTTGATATAAGTCCTATATATCTTTGTCAGTTCTCAAGTGCGGAAACGTCTTTTACCCTGCTTTTGTAAGGCAAGTTTTTTGCGCTTGGATTTTTCAATAGGCGTTTCAAAGTGACGATGCTTCCTCATATCTTGAAAAATCCCCGCCTTGGAAACTTCTCGCTTAAATCTGCGTAAGGCTGACTCAAGGTGTTCATTTTCACCCACTATTATTTGGGTCATGATCTCTCCTACTTAATTGAATTCATCAATGGACTAAAAATTTGCTCTCTCAAATTTCCGGTTGCAAGACTTAGTAGCGGTTACGTCCACCACCACCGTATCCTCCCCGATTGCCACCAGACGGGCCTCTGTCTTCTCTGGGCTTGGCTTTGTTAACTTTCAGGTCACGACCCATCCATTCAGCACCATCAAGAGCGGATATGGCAGCAGTTTCTTCTGCCTCTGTTCCCATTTCCACGAAAGCAAAGCCGCGCAGACGACCTGTTTCGCGGTCTGTAGGTAATTGAACCCGCTTGACCGTACCATATTCAGCAAAAACACCCTTAATATCATCTTCCGTAACTTGGTAAGAGAGGTTGCCTACATAAATTGACATTGATTATCTCCAAAATCATAAATGTGTAGAGATTTAAATTTCGGAGAAAAGTCTGTAAATACCAAAAGGGAAAAACCCGTCAATACTAAAAACAAAAATACTCACCGAATTAACTCTCCTTTACTAGGATGACATAGAAGGCAATTCTCTGCACCCAGTAAAAGGTTAATAGATGATTAACTACCAATAAAGAGGTCGCTTAGGCGTAGGCCGTCGTAGAGATCGCTTCAGTTGTCTACTCATCTGTCTGGGTATCCAAATTTTTGACTTATTTTAGCACCTATCGCAAAAATTTCCGGTCTACTGAATATACCTTTAGGTATATTTTTTGTCCGAACTCCTCAAAAATGGGCAAACGAGAGTCATCATACTCAGAATGACCAATGCTTTATCAAGAAAGGCAGAGGGCAGAAGGCAGGAGGCAGAAGGAATACTGTTTTGTGCCCTCTGCCCGTGACCAAAGCTTTCCTTGCGGTTTAAAACAAGAACACCAAATTTCAAGAAAGGTGGCCTCAATTAAGTACGGTATTGAATCCCCTTCTAAATTGAACATAAAAGCCTTCTGCCCTCTGCCTCCTGCCTTCTTCAATTACTTGCTTACAATTTACTTCGGAGCTTGATGTGGCAGGCTGGGACTACTTACAATATTCCTTGGAGCCAACCGAGCCTCCTGCCCTCTAGCTTGAAAATGCTCCTTCGATGAGTATCTATATAGATCCGTCTCACATCACATTTTCATGCAAGGCTTTTGAAACTTGTTTCATCGGGACTGCCTTTCTTGTTGACAATGAACCGCCTGGGAATTGACAGTGCGTCTGGTTTATCTCAATTCATCAAAGTTTTGACTTCATAGAAGCGCTGGGTCAGGTAATAGAGAAAGTGCGTCGAGATGGCGTTTCTGCTTTAACCTGCTTTGAAATTTTGTGTTGGCTATTCCCATACATCTATATAATAAGAAAACATCTTTTATGAGCGATAGCAATATTTTGAAACGTATATATACATACAGACAGTAAATCCTAAAATAAAATAAAGAAACTTGTTTTTTGCCAAACCAAATAATAAGATAATAATAGTAATAGGATATACAGAAATTTCACTTTTATCCTTATCTAACTCATCTTTGAGTGCATTTGAGTACAGCTTAATAAATCGCAAAATATTTGGAATAAATCTTTGCAAAGTCTTACAGGTAAAGTTTCTTGTAGCGAGTACAGAAATTCTTAAACCCTGCCCTAAAAATACCAGTACCCCTATCATTAAATACTAGTACCCCCACCCCAAAAGAAATTTTTAATTTATTTAAGGTGGGGGTTTTGGCGTTTGAGTACAACCTTAATAAATCCAATAAATCCAATCAACATTGGGTTAACTATCGAGTTGGAAGTGGCCTGATATAAGCATAAAAATAGCACATGGCTCTTTTAACCAGATAGACAGTAGCGATGCAACAGTCCTTAGACAGAATTACGAATCCTCAGAAAATACAGGATTCAAAACAGAAATCCTTGCTCAAGACATTACTCTCTGGAGATTTTTGTGAGCCATTATTGAGTGATTTTCGCATTATCTTTGAGCGCGACCCAGCAGCACGTAATTGGCTAGAAGTTGTGTTTTGCTATCCTGGATTGCACGCAATGTGTTTGCATCGTGTTGCTCACTGGTTACATTGTCGAGGAGTGGGTTTTATTCCCCGCTTGATTTCTCACTTGGGACGATTTTTAACCGGAATTGAGATTCACCCAGGTGCAGAGATTGGGAAGGGTGTATTTATCGACCACGGAATGGGGGTTGTGATTGGCGAAACTGCGATCGTGGGAGACTATACGCTGATTTATCAAGGCGTCACCCTTGGCGGAACTGGTAAAGATAGCGGTAAGCGTCATCCCACAGTCGGTAAAAATGTTGTGGTGGGTGCGGGTGCGAAAGTTTTGGGTAATCTGCAAATTGGCGATCGCGTTCGCATTGGCGCGGGTTCCATTGTTTTGCGGAATGTCCCCAGCGATTGTACTGTAGTCGGTGTTCCTGGTCGAATTATTTCTCGCAATCAAAGCGCTAGCCTTTCTCCTTTAGAACATGGAAAGCTACCCGATGTAGAAGCAACGGTGATTCGTTCTTTACTCACGCGCATCGAACAACTCGAAAAACAACTGCAAACTTTAGAAGTCAGAACTCAGGAATCAGGAGTCAGGACTAAGTAGTTATTGGTCATTAGTCAGACAATTTTAGATTTTAGATTTTGGATTTTAGATTGGAGACAACTGACAAAGGACAAACGACAAATGACAAATGATACTTTAGGCGAACAAGTTTTGCAGATTCCTTTGAGCGATCGCTGGCGAATCTATCACCGTTTGCAAGAATTAAAAATCAAGAGTTCCTGTCTTCCCGATGGTTCTTTACGGGTGCAAGTCAACAATTTGCTAGAAGCAATTCTAATTCGGAGTACGGTTATGCAATTTCTCGCTTCTCGTCGTGAATTAGTCGAGTGGCTAGAGCGTTGCTGGCAATCTAGTGGTGAGTTTTAAGTCATAAATATTGTTAAAAAACCTAATTTAGACAATATTAATCTTGAATTCATCACACAAGCATAGCTCTTTGCAGGGATGCATAAATATTGAAGAGATTTAGAAGTTGAAGTTACTGTCCGCTAGCAAATTCTATTGCAAACTGAGAAGAATTCAGAAGTTAAAACTTAGGAGTTAGGAGTTAGGAGTTAAGAGTTATTTTCTCTCCTCTACCCTATGCCCAATGTCCCATCCTCCATGCCAAAAATAGGAATTTCTGATTTTTAATTCTTTTCCAACTGAAGAAATTGAAAGTTCAACTATGCCAACTCGTAACAGAGATATTCAACTCATCAAATTTTTGCACCATGAACTTGAACTTTCAAATGCGGATATTGCTGTAGCGCTACGACACCGTGAATTACAAAATGGCCCGTTACCGATGCTTCTCTGGCAGTATGGTTTAGTTAACTTAGACCAGTTAGAAAAGATTTTTGACTGGTTAGCAGAACAAAGTTAGCTAATTTGTATCTCAGAATTCAGAATTCAGAATTCAGAATTTATAAGACTTCGAGATCGACAATTTTATAATTGTCAGAAAATTAAGCAGCGTCATCACCCTTGATTTTCTAACTATTCTGACTTCTGCCTCCTGACTTTTGAATTCTCGCATTTGTACCGAGACTAAACTACACACCAATGCTATACAAAATTTGAGGTTCCTGAGATGATTACTACATTAATTGCTGGATTCTGTCTTTTAATTTTTTCCGGATTTGCTAATAGCTATATCAGTTATTTGCTACTCGAACAAATTACAATCGACCTCGGTAAAAAAGATTAGTAAATTATACCAATTTTTGGTTCTTTGTCATACAGATGTGATGTTGCTAAATGAGCAATAATTGAGGATCATGTATCCTGTTTATGTATTGTGATATTTTTAGCATTTACCATCACTGAGAATAGTAGAGAGAAAGGATATTGAGAATACTTCCAAGAGAGGGATATTTGCAATGAATCAAATCATAATTAATGACACTACATTGCGTGATGGTGAACAAGCGGCGGGTGTTGCTTTCAACTTAAAAGAAAAAGTAGCGATCGCCAAGTTTCTCGATGCCATTGGTATCCCCGAATTAGAAGTTGGGATACCAGCAATGGGTGGTGAAGAAACACAGGCGATCGCCGCAATTTCTGACTTGGGTTTGCAAGCAAAACTCCTGGGTTGGAACCGCGCTGTCATCTCAGATATTAAGGCTTCCATCGCCTGCGGTCTCAACCGAGTGCATATCGCCATCCCCGTCTCTGGTATTCAAATTGCCACTAAATTTCATGGTCAGTGGCGGGTAAGCCTACAAAAACTCAAGGACTCCATCAGCTTCGCAGTCGATAGCGGTCTTTGGGTAGCAGTTGGGGGAGAAGATTCTTCTAGAGCTGATGAAAGCTTCCTTTTAGATGTAGCACTTTGGGCCCAAGAGTGGGGTGCATCCCGCTTCCGCTTCTGCGACACCGTAGGAGTTCTCGACCCCTTTAGCACCTACACAAAGGTCAAGCATCTGGTTTCGGCTTTGACGATTCCCCTGGAAATTCACACCCACAATGATTTTGGTCTAGCAACCGCCAACGCCCTTGCTGGGATTAAAGCTGGAGCAACATCTGTGAATACCACAGTCAACGGCTTGGGTGAAAGGGCGGGAAATGCAGCTCTTGAAGAAGTTGTCATGGCCATCAAACGCATTTACGGCGTTGATTTGGGAATTGACACATCTCATTTGTTAGGACTGTCTCAACTAGTTGCTGCTGCATCAGGCGCGGACGTTCCACCTTGGAAAGCGATCGTTGGTGAAAACACCTTCGCCCACGAATCGGGAATTCACGCTCATGGCGTCCTGCAAAACCCCCTCACCTACGAACCATTCGCCCCCGAAGAAGTCGGTTGCGAACGCCGCTTAGTAGTAGGTAAACATTCTGGACGGCATTCAGTTGCAAACTTGCTACAACAGCATGGAATTTTCTTAAACTCACAAGAAACCCAGTCAGTTTTAGACGCAGTGCGCCATCAGTCAGTAAAGAAAAAACGTAGCCTTACCACAGAAGAAGTGTTGAATTTGGCCAGAGAACAGAGGTATTCTCATGCAACGCGATGAATTAGAGCTAGACTTACCACCTGCTTTTGAAATTGGTGAAAAAGTCAGACTTCGCAAACTAATTAAAAACGATGGTACCTTTCCTGGTCAAGAAATCGGTGCAGTTTTAGCGAAGAAAGGAGATATCGGTTACATAGCGAGTATAGGCACATATTTGCAGAGTTCCTATATATATGCTGTCCATTTCTTAGAAACTGGGTTTGTCGTCGGCTGTAAGAAAAAAGAACTAGAATCTGTTGAGGAATCTCATGAAAGTAATGCTACGCGTGAATGATGCCGGCACTTTAGTAGTTTACGTTGCAAAAAAAGACCTAGAAGAAGAAGTAGTCAAACAAACTGATGGCAATGAAGGTAAGATTCTTACCTTAGCAAATGGCTGGGAATTAGAATTTCGTGAATTACCAGACGTAGCCAATTTACCGCAAACTGTGGAAGCAAAACGCCTCGCCTAAGGGGACTGGGGAGATGGCTTCGCCAAGGGCAAAGAGCAAGGGGCAAAGGGGAAAGGGAATAAACCCTATATGCATCCCTTTTACCTTTCACCTTTTCCCTTTTCCCTACCCAAAGGGTTTTGCCCCATGCCCAATTATTTTTAATCAATCATGGGTAAAAAGTATTTCATGTTATCAGAATTGAAACTTGAAGGACAGTTTTTAGGTTTTGTTGGTGCCGAACCCAAGAAATATAAATATTTGCAACTGGCAGTTCCAGATGGAACTATGGAAATTAAATTGCCAAAAGAGTTGCGTCGTTCTCTGAGTTTATTGTTAGTTCCTGGTGAAGAAATTCGCGTTTTTGCTTACAGTGAGTTAGACTCGCACACAGGTAAAATTAAAATCAAGGCCTGTCAAGTCACGCCAATTGGTACTTGTCCAGTTCAAAATTTGCCACTGCTACCTAAAGCCAAAATTATGGTGTGTCAAAAGTCGGGTTGCCTCAAGCGTGGCGGTAAAGGCTTATTATCAGAATTAGAAAAAACTTTGTGCGATCGCGGTTTATTAGACAAAGTTACCATCGAACATACCAGTTGCCAAAAATGTTGCAGCAGCGCTCCCAACTGTGTTTTACAACTTGGTAAAAAGAAATACAAAAACATTCATCCAGAGGCGATCGCATCTTTGTTAGAAAGTCATTTAACCGAAGATAACTAGGCTTTTTCTAGCTATTATTCAAATAATATGGAACTTTTTAGGGGTAAAATTTTTATCCCTATTTGTCTTTGGTATTGTTTTTTTTTGCTTCCTTGTCAAACTACCTTAAGATAAAAATAACTCTGCATTCTCGTAGTTGTTATGAGCTTTACCACTGCTAAACGCTTTACAATAGCTGAATATCACCGTCTAGCGGAACTCGGCTTCTTTAAAGAGAATGACCGAGTTGAGCTGATTAATGGTGAAATAATTCAGATGTCAGCAAAAGGTAAACCGCACTCTGTTTGTGGAACACGCCTTGAGCGAGAATTATATAAGCTAGTGGGCGATCGCGCAACCTTGCGAGGACAACAACCAATTACTTTGTCTAATTACACTGAGCCGGCACCTGATAGAGTAATTGCCAAAAATAGAGACGATGATTATCTAGCAAATCATCCCAGCCCATCTGATATTTTACTTTTAATTGAGATTGCTGATTCCTCCTTAAAATATGACCAAGAGGAAAAGCTAGCTATTTATGCCGAAGCTGCTATTTCTGACTATTGGATATTTAATTTAGTAGATAATTATCTGGAATGTTATAGCGAACCTTATCAAGATTTACAAGGTAAATTTGGTTATCGTCGCAAGTTTATTTATCTGCCAAATGAATCAGTTAATCTGCCATATTTTCCTGATTTAGTTCTGGATTTATCTAAAGTTTTTCCAGGTTGAGGTGTACAGGCGATCGCTCAACCTTTTTCCATATACCATGTATACATGGCATAATGTTATTTATATAAATAAAGTAATAAAAGTTTGTTGTCATTTGATGCTGATACTGGTATCCTTCTTGAAGGTGAAGTCAGCAAATCCTTTTTTACGGATTTTCCCTATAAATCGTCATGCTAGACTACAACACACCTGAGTATCTTCCTTCCTCAGAAGAGTTACCTTGCTCCGACGATACACCTGTGGACAATGAACTACAAAACCTGATTCCCAACTTATTAAAAGCAATCTTAGCTTTAATTTGGCAAAATCGATGGGACTGGTTTTTTGGAGTTGATATGGGCATCTATGACCGCACAGGTCAAATTCGGCGAACTCCGATAATTCCCGATGGCTTTCTAAGCATAGGAGTACCGCGCCGCAAGAACGATCCCAAGGGACGCTTAAGCTATGTTTTATTAGAAGAAAATAACGTTTCTCCTATATTGGTCTTGGAAGTTGTTTCTCAAACCTATGGGGGAGAATACGACAAAAAAATGGTTGCTTATACCCAATTAGGTGTATTGTATTATGTTACATACAACCCTGATTATTATCAGCGTGACAAACACGAACCTTTTGAAGTTTATCGGTTAGAAAATGGCGAATATATTCGCCAGCCTGGTGAACCAACATGGATGCCGGAAATAGGCTTGGGAATTGGTAGAGATCAAGGTATCCATGAAGGATGGCAGCGCGAGTGGCTATACTGGTTTGATGAACAAGGTAATAGATTTCCGACTCCAGAAGAACTTGCAGAACAAGCAAGTATTCGTGCCCAACAGGAAAGTATTCGTGCCCAACAGGAACGACAGCAGCGAGAATTAGCAGAAGAACTTTTACAGCGTTATCGGGAACGCTTTGGCGAATTGCCTGAGTAATTTTATTTGAGGTAAAAAGAGCATCTTTATTCGGACTTTTTCTTTAACTTACTTTTCAAATCAATCTTTCCATCGCGTGTTGTAAATGATTCGTCACATCAGCAACAGCTTGTCTAGCACCCAAACGATTCTCTTTATATGCTGGGTAACGTTCAGAAATAGATATAGGTTCACCCACAGTTATTTTGACTTGTTCTTTTCCTAATTCTGGACGCGAGACAGCTTTATTGCCTTGAATCTTAGCAATCATTTTCCATAAAATTAGAGTTGTTTCCGCAAACCTTTCTACTGTTGGTTTTTCTTTAATATAATTACCAGAAACCGCCACAAAACTTTCTACTAAACGCATGTGCCACATCCGCGCATTGGCTTCTTCAGCAACGCGATCGCCTAAAGCTTTCTCCACAGCAGATACACCTTTAATATCCTTAAATTCTTCTCTAAAGATATAATTCCAACCAGCTTGTTCTACTCGCCGACAGCGGTCAGTTAAAGAACCTTTGGACTGCAAATCAAAATACTGTTCTGATATTAACAACGCTGCATTCAATAAAGCTTGTAAGCGAACTGCCAATGCTTGATTTCTATCTGGAATTTGCCCTGCCACAACCTTGGCATCTGGTAGTTTTTGATGATAGAAACGCGTGTAAAATATTTCCATCAGCGAAAGTAAATGTTCTGCCAAAGTTAATAATCGGGGATAAAGCGTTTCTACAGAAGCAACATTACCTGGTTGGGGTGGATTCACAGGTAAACCACTAGCTGCTTCCAATTCACTTAAAACATTAGCGATCGCATCCCAAGGAGCATCAACATAACTATATTTAATCCCAACTGGTAAAATGAAAACCTGTTCGTCGCGTCCAGCTTTTTGCAAATCCTCGGCACACCAAAAGCCTAGCTGGGCAATACCAGGTTCTAAGGGGCTGATAATCTCCGACAAACCATTGGTAGCACCTTCTGGCGCCGCAGCCATTGGAAATTTTCCATTGACAAACAAATCACGCGCCGAACGTAACCCAGTCCAGTCAGCCTTACCCCGCTGAATCGGAGTAGCACCCAACTGAGACATAATCCAGCCAACGTGAGAACCAGCCCATAGAGGAATGCCGCGATCGTAGATAAAATGGGCATGAATCGGAAGTTGTAACGCTGTGCCTTGCGATCGTGCTACCTTTGGCACGAGTTGAGACAGCAAGTAGCCCAAACCAAAGGGATCGTCGGTTTTAGGATGGCGAAAAGCCAGCAGAAAACGGATCTTACCCTCCTGAAACTGGCGATAGAGATCTACCAGAACTTCCACATTGTCTGCTTCAATTTTGGTAATTGGTGTTTGCCATTTGATGAAACTTGGCAACAACAGATGGACAACTCTTAAAAATAAGGGGTTGAATGCTGGAGGAATAAATTCTAAAGGTGGCTGTGCTTGATAAATTACATTAGACAAGGTTGTTTCTCCTGAAGTGACTGGGGAATGGGGACTGGGGACATGGCTTCGCTAAGGGAAAAAGGTAAAGGTTAAAGGGAAAAGAGAGATCTTTCCTTTCCCCCTTCCCCTTTCCCCTTTGCCCCATCGATGCCCAATCCCCAGTCCCTTTGTACTTTATCCTTGATAATTCATACTTTAGTTGACATAGAAATTAGCGATTTTGGAAAGGTAATACACGATGCGACTATCACAAATGTTATTTGTTACACTCCGGGACGATCCAGCTGATGCTGAGATTCCTAGTCATAAATTATTACTGCGTGCAGGTTACATTCGTCGCATCGGTAGCGGTGTCTATGCTTATCTCCCGCTGATGTGGCGGGTACTGCAAAAGGTTTCTCAAATTGTGCGGGAAGAAATGAACGCTACAGGCGCACAAGAATGTCTTTTGCCGCAATTACAACCTGCTGATTTATGGAAAGAATCGGGACGTTGGGATACTTACACCAAAGCTGAAGGGATTATGTTTTCCCTGATTGACCGCCGGGATCAACAATTAGGATTAGGCCCGACTCATGAAGAAGTAATCACAACGATCGCTCGTGATATGATTCGTTCCTACCGCCAATTACCTCTACATCTCTACCAAATTCAAACCAAATTCCGCGATGAAATTCGTCCCCGCTTTGGTTTAATGCGCGGACGGGAATTTATCATGAAAGACGGCTACTCCTTCCACGTCGATGAAGCCAGCCTCAAAGAAACCTACGACGATATGTATCAAGCCTACAGCAATATGTTGCGGCGTTGTGGCTTAGCTTTTCGCGCCGTGGAAGCTGATTCTGGTGCAATTGGTGGTTCTGGTTCCACAGAATTTATGGTGTTGGCGGAAGCTGGTGAAGACGAAGTTCTCTACACTGATGATGGTAAATACGCCGCCAACGTAGAAAAGGCTGTTTCTTTACCAGCCGATATCGAACCTTCACGGTTTACAAGCTACGAAAAACGCGATACACCTGGAACAGAGACGATTGAAACAGTTACGAGATTCCTCAAATGTTCTCCCACCCAAGTGGTGAAAAACGTCCTTTACCAAACAGTTTATAACAATGGTATGACGGTATTGGTTTTGGTGAGCATCCGAGGCGACCAAGAAGTTAACGAAGTCAAGTTGCAAAATGAATTGACTAAATTAGCTTCTAACTATGGCGCTCAGACTATTCTCAGTTTGAGCGTACCAAACTCTGAGGCGCAGCAAACATGGACAGCAAAATCTCTGCCTTTAGGCTACATTGCACCAGACATCGCAGATGAGTATATTGCTGCTAATAAACAGATCCATCCTAAATTTTTGCGCTTAGTAGATCCAACAGCCGTTGATTTAAAAAACTTTGTTACAGGAGCAAATGAAACTGGCTATCACGTAGTTGGTGCTAACTGGGGTGAGCAATTTAAGCTACCAGAGCGTGTAGTAGATGTGCGTAAGGCTAGACCAGGCGATCGCGCCATCCATAACCCAGAACAACTCCTACAAAGCGCCAGGGGAATTGAAGCAGGTCACATATTCCAATTAGGCACTAAATATTCACAAAGCTTGGGAGCAACTTATACCAATGAACAGGGTGAAGAAAAGCCACTAGTCATGGGTTGTTTTGGTGTAGGGGTATCGCGTTTAGCCCAAGCTGCCGTAGAGCAATCTTATGATAAAGATGGAATTATTTGGCCCGTAGCGATCGCACCTTATCACGCGATCGTCACAATTCCTAACATTAATGATGCTCAACAAGTTGAAATCGCCCAAAAACTTTACACCCAACTCAATCAAGCCGGAATCGAAACCTTACTCGATGACCGCGATGAACGAGCTGGAGTCAAATTCAAAGATGCAGACTTGATAGGCATCCCATACAGAATTGTAACCGGACGAGCGATCGCCAACGGCAAAGTCGAAGTTGTAGAAAGAGCAACCCGTAAATCCCAAGAAATCGCCATTGATGAAGTTACAACCACACTCAAACAGTGGGTTGAAGAGGCAATAGGCAAATAGGTAATAGGGCATGGGGCATTGGGCATGGGGCATGGGGCAAGCAGGAAGTGTGGCAGGTGTGGGAGGTGTGGGAGGTGTGGGAGGTGTGGGAGGGGTGGGAGGGGTGGGAGGAAAGGGAAGCATAAATTCTCTTTTTCCCCATCTCCCCACACTCCCC